>NZ_OY761810.1:2762855-3125711 GCF_963664915.1 uncultured Caproiciproducens sp. | reverse complement strand
CCGCATTTTTCCAGCTCACGCCGATAAAATGCACTGTCATATCGGTTGCGGGCAAAACGATCTAGCTTGTGAACGATGCAAAGCTGAAAGCTTCCTTTCTTGGCATCTTCGACCATCTGCAAAAATTGATCGCGTTGGTCAGTGGTTGCGGATACTGCTTCATCAATATAAATGTGCATGAGCATAATATCATTTTTTTTACAGTAATCCTTAATTGCGCGTGCCTGAGCATCAATGCTTTCCTGACGCTGATTATCTGAGCTGTATCGCGCATAAGCGACAGCAATTTTCATAAAAAATCCCCCTTGTAATTAGGGGGCTGAATTGGTACAATATAACTGCGAAGTATATCGTACATCAGCCCCGGTTGATGTGAGTCGCTCGTTCCGTGTACTAGACGGAGCGGGCAACTTTTTATTTACTATGCAATGCGTTAACTATTTTATTGAGTTTTTCAAGTGAAATAGCGCCATCCAAATACAACCTTTTGTATCGCTCTATCTCTTCCGGAATAGAACCATTAAACGCTTTTTCAGCCTTTCTACTGATTTTTGGAAGTTCGGAAAGAAATCCGAGTTCAGAAGCTAATCGGTATATATGTTTACAAGGAAGTTGCCTTGTCTGAAAATCATAGCATGTACAATCGCAAAGGTTAACTTCATAAATGCCATCAGTACCGACGATTTCCGCAGATTCATGCTCTGCATCAAGAGTGATATTTTCAGATTTAATCCTTTGTGAAAAGGCTATTCTTTTCAGCTGATCAAAATCCTCATGAACTAAAGAATCCCAATTGCCAAACTTCATAATAATACTCCTCCATTAAATTGACATATTTTTCTAATATGTTACAATGTATTAGAGGTTATCACTGACGTGGTACCTTATCTTTGCCGTTCGCTGTATGCATCAGCGAGCGGCTTTTTTATTTATAACGCAAACTGTGATTAAATAACAATTTGCAGTATTTATTTTTTAAAATGATATGATAAAATTGCTTTTTATGCGCTGTAAACAACGATCCATGTAATGTAACCGTTCCTAAGAATAGGAAAAATTATTTTTTGCGCACCAAGTTGTGCTGGTTTTTGGACATTGCCTCGGTTATCTTGTCAATAGTGTCTATAGCATCGGAAGCAATCACAGACATATCAACCATATTCTTATTAGTTACAATATAAGATAATTCACGTTGTAAAGTATCTTCTATCGCTTGTTGACCTCTTTGGTCAAGCAGGCGGTATTTTTTTATTATTTCTACTTCTGTAGCTGAAAATTGTTGCGAAGTGGTTTTTTCGATTCCTAATAAATAATTAGGGTCAACTTCCAAAGCAACAGATATCTTTTTAATCATTTCAACATCAGGTTCACGTTTATCACTTTCGTATAAAGAAAGCGTGGATTTTGCTATTCCAATTTTTAATGCTAATTCGACCTGAGAAAATCCAGCGGTCATTCGTGCTTGTTTTAATAAACTTCCAAATGAGTACAAGTTAAACACCTCTCTTTAGAAAATATAGTACTGCAAAAAAATTACGATGTCAACAAAAATGTTTGCAAAGTGAAAACTTATTTAAAAAAACAGCTTGACAAGTTTGCAAACTGTAATTATACTATAATCAAAGTTTGCGAAATGTAAACTAATGAAGAAGGAGTGAAAAATATGTATTTCAATTTAGACGCTGAACAAGCACGACGTGGGCATACAAATCAGTATGTTGCGGACATACTTGAGATCTCTCGTGTGTCCTATGAAAGCAAAAAGAAAAGTGGGAAATTCACAGTACCTCAGATAAAGCAATTATGTAAAATGTATGATTGCGATTTTTCTTATTTATTTGATAGCTCAAGACCGCAAAAATCAGCATAAAGGAGATGTAGACAGATGAAAAGAAATGAACTTGAAAAAATATATCAGCGGCAAGGTTGTCGGGATTATCATCTTCGAGACGCCCAAGATCTGATGGCTATTCATCAGGTGGATTTCACAGCGGTCAAAGGATACACAGAATTGACTGATGAAAACAAGGTGCTTTATTGCGCGTTCATTGTGAACTATTGGAATGCGTATGGACTGGATACCCGGATGACCATGATCCCCAAAGGGATTTATTCTGTAGAGGATCAGGAATTTAACTTTGAATACATTGACCCATATGATGAAGAAAAGATGCCCTTGACGTGAAATTAAAGCAGGATGCCCAGCGAGCATTTGAGCGAACGCACACCCGCGCCGAGTTCATGGCAATATTCGGAAAATCTTATTTATGAAAGGTGGAATTTTAAATGGCAAAATGCGAAAGTGCATATAGGTTCTGGAACCGTCAGATGCGCAGCGTCGCGGGTAAGGAGCGGACGAAAAGCCGCCAGCCGAAAAAGCCAGTTCGGAACAGGGGCGGGCGCAGATCATGAAAAACTATCTCAATAAAAATGACCGTGAACATAATCTAATCATTTTGGTAGTGTGGGAGCGCCTGAATAGTTGGTTAAAAACGCAAACGGCGCTCACGCCCACTGAGCGCAAATATCTCAAAACTGCATCAACATTTCTGATTAAGGCATCTGATTCCATAATAGGCCGGATGGATAACAACTTTGCGGAAAAGTTGAGACGTGATATTAAAGCTTCAGATTTTGTAATCATCAATAAGTTTGATGTTACCCATAGCAAAGAGTACGGATATGTGAGTATCCAGCAGGATGATTTATATGATCTTGCCAGTTACGCACTTTCCGAATGTGTCAACTGCCCGCGCTGCAAAGATTTTAAAAACTGTGATAGGTACAAGCTGATGATAAGCCTTGCTATTCCAGTCGCGCAGGTGGAAACAGATAGCTGCCCATATTTGAATTAGGAGGAAAAATCAATGGATTTATTAGATCAAATTGAGAATTCGCTTGATGCTTATAAACATGCGCGTGGACTTGGAAATGACAGATCTGCATTCGCCCAGCGGTTACATATCGAACAGAATTGTGTCTCATGGATGCGTGATCTGGTAGCAGAGTGCCGGGCATACCGCAAATTCAGCATGACAGCGGACACAGTCGCTACTCTTGTCAAAACACATGAGGGCAAGCCACTAAAACTCATTTATATGTGCTCTCCCTACAAAGGCAACAAAAAAGCAAATATCGCCGCCGCCCGCCAATATTGTTTTAATGCCATTGCTAATGGTTACATACCGATAGCGCCGCACGTTATGTTTTATGACATACTCGATGATGATGATCCGGGTCAACGAGCTGTTGGAATGAAAATGGGAATAGAGCTGCTTCGCTTTTGCAGCGAGGTGTGGGTATTCGGAAGCCGCATTTCGGACGGTATGCTAAAAGAAATAGTGCTGGCACAAACTTTAAAAATTCCGGTGAGGAGGATGGATGAATAATGCCTACATATGCGAAAGACACGAACACCTCATGCGAGCTTTCAAGGTTGGAAATCGAGCGTACTTTGATTCGTTACAGTGCAGAAAACTTTGCTTACGCTACTGCCACAGGGAAAGCGATGATCGGATTCACTATGAACGGAATACAAGTCAGATTTATATTGCCTCTGCCCAAGAAAGAAGAATTCAAGCTGACACCCACTGGTCGGGACCGGACAGACAAAAGCCAATATGAAGCATGGGAGCAGGCTTGTCGGCAAAGGTGGCGCGCGCTGAACTTGGTTGTTAAAGCTAAGTTGGAAGCCGTTGAATGTGGGATTTCCTGCTTTGAACAGGAGTTTATGGCAAACATCGTCTTACCGGATGGCCGAACTGCAGGTGATTTCATGCTTCCACAAATTGCCGCAGCATATGAAAATGGCACAATGCCCGCCATGCTTCCAATGCTGGAAGGAGGTCAATATCATGAATGAACCAAATCATGGATTGAGGCCTTGCATAATCGATAAAAAGAAAAAAGGATTATTTCATTGTTGGGAAGAAAAATCACAGCCTGTTGCTGCCGCAATTTCGATCGGCGGTGCGCCAGCTGGGCAACTTGCATATACGCTTGGAATTGTTGAACTTGAAGATGGCTCCGTGGTTGAATGCTTCCCCTATAAAATCCGCTTTCTAGATATAGCCAACCCGGAATCAACTCAAGAGAAGCCTAAAAAAAGCGTTCGTAAAGATGTACTTGGACAGGTGCTTCAGGGAGCGACAAGTGTTTATAACTTTGTTTCCCAAAACTGGGGTACGATTGGACCGATTGTTGCAGGCATTGTGGGTGCAATGGTTGCTTACAATGCGGCGATGGGAATTTGTAATACCGTGACAGCTATCAGCTCAGGTCTTAAAGCGATAAGTTTGGCCCGTTCAGCATTATCAACGGGTGCTACGCTGACAGAAGCGGCGGCGACGACAACTGCAGCTGGTGCTCAAGTGGGATTAAACGCTGCATTTCTTGCCAGCCCTATTACATGGATTGTTCTTGGAATTGGAGCACTTATCGCGGTGGGGATCCTTCTTTATAAGAACTGGGATACTGTCAAAGCAAAGGCAATTGAACTGTGGACTTCGTTCGGTGCGACTTTTCCTGCTATTAAGGCCGTTGTTATGGCTCCGATAAACGGGATTATCGGCCTTTTTAACGGATTGAAACAAACGTTTACCGGAATTATTCAGTTCGTTTCCGGAGTTTTCACAGGAGACTGGCAAAAGGCATGGACGGGTGTGAAGAACATCTTTGGCGGAATTTTTGGTGGCCTCGGTGCTCTGATTAAAGCACCGCTAAACACTGTTATTGCTTTGGTCAACGGTGCAATTTCAGGTATTAACAGTATTCACATTGATTTGCCGGATTGGGTACCGTATGGTTGGGGCGGTAAGAGCATCGGCTTTACGATTCCCAAAATCCCAATGCTGGCCAATGGCGGTATTGCCACACAGGCGACGCTGGCGATGGTTGGTGAAGGAAAAGAGAACGAGGCAATTATGCCTCTTTCAAAGCTGAATAGTTTGGTACAGAGTAAAGTGTCAGATGTTGTTACTCCTATTGCCACATTACTTCAAAAGTTCTTGGCAGTTATGGAAAACAAATCACAGTCTTCCGGTGGCGTTGTATTTGCACCACAGCTCGCATTTTATGGGAACGTGAATAAATCAGATGTGCAGTCGGCGTTATCAAAAAGTTATGAAGAATTTAAGGCGTTTATGGCCCGCTATGAAGCGGAAAATGCAAGGACAAAAATGAGGAAGTGACGGGAATGACAGTTTATACGACCATTCAGGGAGACACGTTCGATTTCATAGCAAAGAAATTTTATGATAATGAAATGCTGATGGGAAAAATCATTGATGCCAATCCTCAGTATGCCGATGTTATGGTGTTTCAGTCTGGCGTAGCCTTTAATGCGGAATTCAGACCTTTGGTACAGTACATTCAAAAGACGCTGATTTATGCGGATATTATGGCGCTAGATGAAAATGTTTGTGATTTGCTGGCTCTTACTTTAGATATTCACGCCTATGAGCAAACATTGAGCATTGAAACGAAACGAGACCTTGTCCAGGGTGCGCTCAAAGCAAGTTTGTACAAGGGAACTGCATTGACAGTTCAGAATGTTATTACGGCAGTGCATGGTGGAGCAACTCTTAAAGAATGGTTTGATTACAGCGGAGATCCATTTATGTTTAAAATTTTCATAGATACAAATCGAAAAGGAATCAGTATTAACGATTACGATAAACTGATGGATAATATTAGCGCCTATAAATCCGCACGGTCGGTGCTGGAAGGTATTACAATCAATCTAAAATCTCAGGCAAGTATGGCGTTTGGTGGAATTGCGGCGGCCGGAGATGATGCTCAGGTTTTGCCGGAAGTTCCGGACAGTATAAATCCACACGGTGCTTTATCAACTGGTTCTTGTAGTTTATCAGGAGAGTCGGCCGTTGTTTTTCCAGATATCTCTGATGTCATGAATACTCAAGGCGGCGTAACGATCGGTTCAACCGAACTATCTGGAGAATCGGCTGTTGTTTTTCCGGATACCAGCGACTCAATACAAAATTGTCAGATTGTCATGGCATGTTTTCTCGCTATTGGGGAACATGCCATGATAACACAATAAACATAGGAGGAAGTGCGCATGGCTGATACTTACAAAATGCTCATTACACAGGCAGGACACGACAAAATAATGTCGGCAATTTCAAACATCGGCAAGGTAAACATCACACAGGTTGCTGTGGGAGATGGAGCCGGAGCTGCTTACACGCCGACAAGCAGTATGACCACATTAAAAGGCGAAAAATGGCGGGGAAATGTCAACAAAGTAGTTCGGAATCCGAACGACCCGAACATTCTTATTATAACGGGGATTGTTCCAACAACGCAGGGCGGATTCTTCGTGCGTGAGATTGGACTGTTCGATGACACTGGGACAATGATTGCCATTGGTAATTACCCGGAGTGCTACAAACCAACTCCGGACAGCGGGTGCAGCAAGGACATGACTATTGAAGCATGGATCATTGTTTCGGATGCAACTGTCATCAATGTAACAGCGGATTTGACCGTAGTGACGGCAACCCTCGGAGATTTGAATCAGCTGGATGCCAAATACACTCCTGAAATTAGCACCATTACCCTGAATAACACAAAGGCTTATCCGTTCAATGATTCAGAGGTTACCATTAACTTCACGACCGTCCGCAATAATCTTGATTACACAATTGAGACGGAGGTCAGCGCAGCGACCGGGTCGGTTGAAGAGGTGGAAACGTATGGTAAGCAGCTGAACGGATTTAAAATGCGTTTTACCGGGAGCGGCACAGCGGCCACAATCAAATATTATGTTAAAGGAGGACTTGTGAGATGAAAATAGTCGAAAAGAATGAGGGAACAAAAGCTGCCTACAGCCTAACCGGTGCAAAACTCACACTCAATGATGAGGTGACGCTTGACCTCTCAAAATACGAGAGAGATTTCGCAGTGCATCTTGATGTGTGCATGAATCCGTATGGAATGCTTACCATGGGGCTGTCGAATAATTATGTTGCTCAGATTGATATTCCGACACGGCAGTATACCTATGAGGAAAATGGAGTCGATGACAAGAACATTCCTATTGAAAAAAAGGTTGCGGTGGCGTTCAGCGCCGACAACGTGACACTGACACTCTGGAAAGTGGAGGGATAATTGATGTATAATTTTGACAGAGAGCGGCTTGCGCTAGAATCAGCTTCAGGTGGAAAAAACACACTGATTCTTGATGATGTAGGTCTCCCTTCCGTTATGGTGCGAATTCCAAAGTGCCGGTGGTCTGATATTGTAGCGGGTGGTCCAGATACCACCTGCTCTGCATTTATTATTGATGGTGTGGAGCATGATGAAATTTTCATCAGCAAATATCACAATGTTGTGGAAGGCGGCAGAGCCTACAGCATTGCGGGCCGTGATCCTGCAGCTTTCATGAACATAGACCAGGCAAAACAATATTGTGAAGCAAAAGGTGACAACTGGCATCTGCTGACAAATGCGGAATATATGCTGCTTGCGCACTGGTGCAAAACAAACGGTACAATGCCGCATGGAAATAATTATTGCGGTCGGGATATCGATCACAAATGGGAGCATGGGGTGAAGTCCTATGACTGGCTGGTGAATTATAACTGGAACAATTTAGCGGACAGCTTTGACGGTACGAATTACCATCACACCGGGCGAACGCTTACCGGATCCGGCCCGGCTTCCTGGTACCATGACGGAACGACATTCGGTGTTGACGGCTTGAATGGCAATGTGTGGGACTGGTGCGCGGGCATGCGGGTACAAAGCGGAGAGATCCAGATCATTCCAGATAATAACGCCGCAAAGCACATTGATCAGAGCGCAACCAGCACATTGTGGAAAGCTATCTTGCAGGACGGCAGCCTTGTCGCGCCGGGTACGGCCAACACACTAAAGTATAACAGCGATACAGCTGGTAACAATTCGCAAACAGCGAACCGGACTGGCGCACCGATCCTCGATACAGTAAATGATAAACCTGCTTATACAGGCGGAGTGGTTAATGATGATTACGGATATATGGATGAAGCCTTTGAAACGCTTACAGCGAAAAGCGGAGTTACTGTACCGCAGATTCTCAAAAATCTTGGTTTGTTCCCTGTCGGCAGCAGCCTTGGTGGGGATTACTTCGGAGTTCGGAACTACGGTGAGCGGCTTCCCGTTCGCGGCGGCAGTTGGATCAATGGTGCCGGTGCGGGCGTTTTCAACTTGAACCTGAGCATCTCCCGCGCCCTGTCCGCCGACGATGTGGGCTTCCGCTCGCGGTCTACTGGTTTTCATATGCTGACTCTGTTGAGGATGCTCAAAAGGAATGGACTGTATGCAAACAGATCATTGAGCCTTACCGCGATAAAATCCTGTTCGTTGCCAGCGATTACGAATACGACTCTGTAAAGTATTTCAAACGTATTCATGGATCAGCGCCTACAAATGACATGATTAATCAGATGGTAAACGCTTTTTTAAGTGGGGTCAAAGCAGACGGATGGGGAACCGCCTTATATACCAATAACGACTATAGAGAAAATATATTTTGTGCGGTGACTATTGAGACATGGCCAATTTGGCTTGCGGATTACGCCGGAGCGCCTGATATTTCCTGCTTTATGCAGCAGACCGGCAGTACTGGGAAAGTTTCTGGAATCAGTGGGAATGTTGATATGAACACCTGCTTTAAGGACTTTTCTGCTCAGTCCAATACACCGACACCTGCGCCGGTTGTTCCGAAGCCGACAACCATTCCCACAGCGGTAACGGCAATTTATCGGGTGCGTACAGTAAAACATGGATGGCTTTCGCCGGTTACGGACCTTAAAGACTACGCGGGATATCAGGATAGCCCGATTACCGATGTGTCGGTGCGGGTAACGGCCGGAAGCGTTAAATACCGTGTTCATGTAAAAGGCGGCGGCTGGCTGTCTTATGTAACTGGATACGACATCAACGATACAAATAACGGATTCGCTGGAAATGGAAGCGCAATTGATGCCATTGAGGTTTACTACAACACTCCAAGCGGCATTCGCCCTTTGCGCCGCGCAAAGTATCGTGTCGCGCCTGTCAATGGGGACTACTTCTCATGGCAGTATGATGATGAAACCAGTCAGGGCATGGATGGATATGCCGGAAACTTTGGCCACTCAATCGGTAAATTGCAGATTGCAATCGAGTGAGGGCTGAGATGATGGAAAAATTAAGTAACGCCCGGTTAGTTTACTTGTCATCATTGGCGACAGTTTCTGCGGTGGGTGCATGGGTGGTGGATGCTTTGGGAGGGTGGGATAACTCTTTGCAGACGCTTATTGCTTTTATGGCGGTAGATTATGTGCTTGGTATCATAATCGCCTTGGTATGGCACGTATCCCCTAAATCCCGTGACGGTACCTTTGAGAGTGAAGCAAGTTTTCAGGGACTACTTCGCAAAGGCTGTATATTACTCGTTGTCTATATAGCAGCGCGTTTAGACTTACTCTTTTGCGACGGGCAGTTTATCCGCACGGCGGTAATCTTATTCTTTATTGCAAACGAAGGATTTTCCATTATTGAAAATCTCGGAATCATGGGGGTCCCTATGCCGCCCGTTATCAAGGATGCATTTGCGGCAATTAAAAAGCAGTCAGAGTCGGATAATACCAATACAAAAAATTAAGCCGGGATAACCGGCCGAAAGAAGGAAACTTTATGACACAGTTTGTAACTCTTATCCTCATGGCCATCATAGTAGAAGGCTTGGTCACCTATGCAAAGACATTTTTTGTAGGTGGTAAATTCCAATGGCAGCAGCTTGTTGGTATCGCACTGGGAGTCATTGCGGCGTTAGCATACAACGTCGATATTTTCGCCCTCCTTGGTATCACATCTGGAGTACCGTATGTGGGCGCAATTTTGACAGGTATCTTGATCAGTCGCGGCAGTAATTACATATTTGACCTGGTCAAAACGCTTCAAAATGTGGGGAACGGCAATACATCAGCAATTGCGCAAGCTTTAGAACCGCTAATTGGTTCTGTGGTAAATACAGCGCCGACCGATACCGCGAAGCAAGCGGCAGCCGTCGCAGTTAAGTCCAACACAGCAAGTAATCCTCCTTCAGATGGCAATGAAGCAACAGCCGCCGCAAGCACCCCGGCCGCCGCAGCAACTCCGGCCGCTACAGAGACTCCTGCCGCCGCAGCAACTCCGGCCGCTACAGAGACTCCGGTCGTCGCTGAAACCCCGGTCGCCGCGGCAACACCGACTGCCTCTGAAACTTTGACAGCTGCTGCAAATACCTTAACCGCAGCTGCAGCAGCTTTGACCAATGTGGCATCCACTATGTCAGGAGTAGCAAATTCTCCGATCACTTCGGATCCGGCTGCCGCCACAGCAGTTCAAAAATAACTCATTTATAATTCACAAAAGTACAAATAGAGCCCCTCTTGCTTTTATAGCGGAGGGGTTCTATTTTTTTTGTTTAAATGCCATTTTAAAAAATTTATATAACCAATTTGGTGATAATCTAACAAATTCAAGCAAGAAAAATTTACCAATGTTAAAATAATCATTAAAGGGGCTATTCTTTAATGATAAGAATCAATTTATCAAAAAAACTGGGAGAAGAACGAATGTCGCAAGCTGCACTTGCTCGTGCAACAAATATAAGACCCACAACAATCAGCGATTTATACAATGAAATGGCTGCTAGGGTTGGGCTTGAACAGCTTGATAAGATATGTGAGGTATTGGATTGTCCATTGTCCGATATTATGGAGTACGTTCCCGGTAATAAGAAAAAACCGCTTGAATAGTAGCAACCACCTAAAAATCTGAACTCTCATCCGGATTTTGGGTATCAGCAAACTCCCCATCCTTTGGAGAAATCCAGAGGGTGGGGAGCTTTTTTGGCAATTTAATATTGCCTTTATTGCAATTAGTGTTATTATTAATATTATATTGGGAATATTTCTCGATTTATGCACGGCGTTTAGATATACCAAGCAATTGAATAAGCTCTTAAGTGTGGTTATAATGTAAAATTATTCTTAGAAAGTTAGATAGGAGCATGTAATGAAATTAAATAATCTGTATAATTTTAAAAATCCAGTCAAAAACTTTTTGGATATAGACAAAATAAAATTGCCGAATAATGTATCTTCTTTTGACATTGAGAAACTATGTTGGACAGAACCTATTAATTTTAGAGTTAAGAAAAAAGATGATAAATATCGCACTATTAAAATGCCTAATATATTGAATTTTGTATGTGCATATGAACATTTTAAAAATATGTCCAATTTCGATGACATCCAGAATATTGACCCTAGTCATAAGCGGTTATCAGCCAATATAGAAACAGGAGACTTTAAATCAGGGGAATATGACAACCAATTAGAAGATGATTTTGAAAGATTGTGCATATATGATAACTTGCTAAAGTTGGACATAAAAGAATATTACGGGAGAATATACACTCATAAAATAGATTTTCAGGGACATCAAGAAAGATATGTATCAAATATGAACTTAGGTGCGACCAATGGCTTGATAATGGGGAATTATTTGTCATTGTTTTTTGCGGAAATTAATCTAAAAAATATCAGTAATGACATTGCAAACGAAATTACAAACTTAGAGATAGATTGTGAGTTTTCTTATTTCTCTGATGATTTTTATTTTTTCTGCAATAAGAAGGATAATGATAGAATAGTTAAGATTTTTGACAAAGTATTAGAAAAATACGAACTTGAAAGAAATGACGATAAAAAAGAAATATGGACATATGAAGCTTTTAATAATTACAATTTAACAGCTAGGTACTGGAAAAAATTGATTGCTCATTGCAATATCAGGCTTAATAAAGATAAAGATAATAATAAATTGTATTTTATTAATCAAATAGTTTATAGAATTTCAAAATTAGAAGATGATAAACTAAAGAAAGTGTTTATTAATAACTTTTTTAAATTAAAATATTTTAGAGAATTACCCCTTGAAATATTTCAAGTCAAAAACTATGATTACCACCAATTGTGTTTCATTTTAAAATTTTCTCCGGAATCTATGCTTTATGCTGTTGATAAGTTTAATTTAATGGAAAGTTTTGATAATAGAAAGTTATATAAATTTTTAAAAGTAAGATACAGGGAATCACTTCAAGAACCTTTCAATGAAGAACAATTATATTTCTATTTCGCGATAAAAATTTTACATTTCACAGATATTTTGACAAATGCAAAAAATGATGTACTTAAATCAAATAATCAAATTTTGATTTCATATTATTTAAAAGATAGTATGTTTAATGCTGAAGATATTAATATTTTAAAATCAAATTATGATGAAAAGTATTGGTTTCAAAATTACCATTTGATTTTGTATTCAGCTGATTTGTCAGCTAACTTAGAATATAGCGTTGATAAATATTTAATTCCTTTTTATGCAAAGGATCAAATAAATGATAAACTTGCAAAGAAGGAAAAGAAAGCACTACAAAGAAAATCATATATGGATTTCTATACAGAAAATATATTGCAGAGAAATTCAATAATAAGAGATATAACAGATGTCAATGCTGAAATTGAAGATTACTTAAGACTAAAAATAGAAGAAAGTGAGGAGGCTTTTACAAAAGAGGAAGATGATTAACTAAAAAATATAGTTATTGTTAATCGACTTCAAGGTGTAAAATTAAGCTCCCCATCCTCTGGAGAAATCCAGCGGATGGGGAGCCTTTTTCTGCTAATATGACAAGAGCAAAACTCGTGTCCGATTGTGGCTTATTTATGCCGATAAAACTTCCTTTCTGGAAGCCGTAAATGACAAGGTAACACACGGTTCATCTCCACCATTTTTAAAACCGCATGAATACTGAAAATACAGTGTTCATGCGGTTTTTTTCGTTTTAACGTCGGACTTTAAAAGACTGTATAAAACCATTTTAGACGCTTTTATGTGGACTAATAGAGGACTAAACTTTTTTGTTTAAGAAATCATTAAGTTTGTTGCCCGCGCTTTCTATCATTTGCGGTTTAAGTGATAAATAAACTTGATGAATCATCTGCACGTTTGCGTGTCCGACAAGCAGGATTGCGATTTCCTCCGGCACTCCAGCAAGACAAAGCATGCAAACGTACTCATGCCGGAACTGATGGGCGCAAACGTCAGCTTTCCATTCTTTGTGCATATATTCTTTAATCTTACCATTTGATAGTGTGGATTTACTTTTGTAACATAATTCCGTTGCGTATCCATATTTATGCCAAAAATTAGCCCATATCCGATTATAGCGCGACGTGGTCAAAGGCTCGTTTGTACCGCTTAATATATAGGTGTCCTCCGGTAAGCCTTGTAGGGGCTGTAATGCTTCATCAAGCATTGACAGCAGTGGAATTTTTCGTACTCCCGCCGGCGTTTTTGTTGTGGTAACGTGTGGCTTATCTCCGATATGCTCCACTGAATTGTTAATGCTTATCTTTTTATTTTCAAAATTAATATCTTTTAGCTGGATTCCGCAAGCTTCACCACGCCGTTCACCAGTGCACAGAAATACGACAGCGGGCAACGCATCAGGGTCGAGATAATGGTCTTTAACAATCTTTACCTGATCGTCGGTAGGCGGTTCACGCTTTGTATGTTTTAGTCCTCGAGGGATACTTACTATTTTTGATGGGTTTTTGTCGCCACGCCAGGTAGGACTTTCAATCCAAGTTTGAAAAATAGCATTGAGCACCGACTTCTGATTGCTCACCGTTGTTTTTGCCATTCCTGACATGCCTTGTAAAAATTCAGAAATCATGTATGGCTCTATTTCACGCATGTGCTTTTCTCCGAATGTGTCACGTGCACGGACAATGGCAGGAAGATAACTTCGCTGTGTGCCGTTTTTCATGTTGCGCACACGTTCCTCATAAGCATCTGCAACAATACTAAACAGCGGTCCTTTATCTTTTTCAAGTTGCTCATTTTCAGCTTCTCCAAGTGCGGCATTACGTTTTCTCCAAACTTCTTCCGGGTCAAGAGAAGAAAACCAGCGCCGTTTACCGTTTGTGATTTCAGACCGTTCCCACACGCCATTTGCTTTTTGGCGTAGACCGTCTGTAATTTTATTTTTTGCCATAGTACCTCCTTGAAAAAAGAGGACTAACATAGTACAATATAAATGCGTTTATCGTACTGTCAGCCCTTGGTTGATAGTTGCCGTCTTATCCTGCTAGAACAGGGTAGGGCGGCTTTTTATTTTGCTATGTCTAAACAAACTTCGATCACCAAAATAAATATGATACTCTGCCCGAAATAGTTCGTCCTCGACGTCACTGAGCGATTTTACATTTATGCCTTTAGCCGCTCGCTGATTGTTTGATAAAAATCTTAGATTATTAATACTTGTCCCATTTAGATATTGTTGAATTTCGTATTTTAGATCATCGAGTCTAAACTTGATAACAGCATCGGTGACATTAAAAGAGTTTGCTACGTCTCGTCTGAACTGTCTAAAGTCGCTACTCGTTTTTAAAGCAGGAAGAGACTTTTTTAATTTAGGAAAAAGTAACTGGTATGGGACAATAAATTCTGCCGATCCTTCGTTTGCCTGCCATTCTAAAAATCCGTCTTGATTTGGCAAAACCTTTTCAAAACAATTAAAAGATTTTATCTTTTCGTGTCTATGCAAAGCCAAATGAATAAGTTCGTGCCCACATATAAAATTACGTTCTTCTTTGCTTTGATATGAGTTTAATAGGATTATGTCGTTTTCTCCTTTTTGACTTGCTATTGATGCCATCCCTTTTAGACCCGGAGTATTGAAGGGAACAGCTTCAACAAGAATATTACCTCTGACTTTACACATATTTATAAGATTTATTGGATAATCAGATCGATCTACTCCTACAAAGTTACGCAAACGATTAATTTCTTTATACAGACTTGCCTTTGTATAATAACAGCCCATGTACCCTCCATATTTTATTATTTATTTCTAAGACGTTTTATTGTATCAATCGCTAATTTTATATCTTCAGGGTCAATTTCATGCTTTTGTGCTTCTTTTGCAAAATTAAAATATACTCCGCCTAATTCATTGGTTTCTCTGCCAAGCAGATAGTCAACAGATGTATTAAAATAGTCGGCCACTTTGGAAAGCCTATCTCCACCAGGGGTGGCATCATCCCATTTTCTTATAGTTGCATTGCCAAATCCTAGCTTTTTTTCTAACGATGAGAAAGTTTCACCATGCTCGTCACAAAGCTGCTTAATTTTTTCTAATAATGTCATTAGTTTTCAACCTCACAAATATTTTTATGAATTAGTGAATAGCCTATTGACAATTAGGCTGAAAACTCATATAATGAGGTTACAAACTAAAAGCCATAGCGGATGAGAGTTTAAAACCTATAGAATTTAAGACATACAGTTTTAAACAACTATTATTTTTTTCCAACAAAAATATAATAGCTTATTTTCTATGCTTTGTCAATAGTCTGTAGACTAATATTTTGATAGGAGGTGATTTATTTGCTATTTGAAAAGGTGTCAGATCTGTGTGAAGCAAAAGGCATTACAATTTGGAAACTTGAAAAGGAACTAAAATTTGCTAATGCGTCAATTTCTAGATGGAAAAAGTCTTACCCAAGTGCTGATAGGCTGAAAAAGGTCTCGGACTATTTCGAAGTAACCACGGATTATTTGCTTGAGCAAGACAATCAAATTTCCGCGCAAAGTCAGATTCTTGCAAAGACTGTGGACAAGCTTTCTCCCGCAAAGCAGGACTTAGTTAAACAGTACATAGATATGATTCAAACAAGTTAGGAGGGCATATGTCAGATCTTGTATTTCTTGAGCCAAACAAAATTGATGCGGTACCAGAACAGATTAAGGTGCCAATGTCTAACGTCTATGTGATTGAGCAAAGGCAGAACTATTGCAAAGTTGGGGTAAGCATTAATTATGAAAAGCGTAAACGGGCGATTGAAACACAAGGAGGATTTTACGCAAAAAACAGTTATTCCAGTGAGCCGATTAATAACGGATACAAAGTAGAATCCAAGGTACATGAGCTACTTTCGCAATTTAGAGTTACTGGAGAATGGTTCAGCGTTTCGTTTTCAGATGCTATTAAAGCAGTAAATAAAGCAGTAGAAGAAGTTGGAAACAAAAGTGAAGAATTTAGAGACAAAAATTCAATTGGATTTTACGAGTTCCCTAATGAAGGAACAGATATTACAGAATGGTTTTTTGACGATCCCCCTGAACTCTGTAATTGGTTCCGAAAAAACAATTATTTTGTTTATTGGGTAAACGCATCCAATAGCTTTTGGGTGCATTCCAGCAGCGAAGAATTTGAAGATATGACTTTTGATTTGTTCGCTTCAATTATGGTGTACTGATCGAAATGGGCATGGACTATCAGCAAATTAAAATGTTGCTGCTTAACCGACAGGTAGTCGGAAATATTGCATAGGAGGGTTCACATGCCACGTGAAAAAGAACTTTATCCTGACACGCTCGAACGTATTCGCAGCCGTGCGGATGAAAAGTATCCTAATAAGTTAGTTTACAACCAACAGGAAGCCGCCACAATTATGGGTGTATGTACAAAAACGCTTTCGCGTAAAGGACTTAGCGAATTTATTACGACAGAACAGCTTGCGAGGGCGTTCGCATGACCGCACTATGCACCCTCTGCGGCAAGCGTTGGATAACCAGTATTTTACAGCGCATACCGCGATCCGGTTACATATGCCCGACATGCTCCGGCCGCAGAGCGCGACGCAGGAACCGGGAAACACGGGGTAAGTACATAGCTGCAGGGATTATACGGGAAGGAGGGACAAGCCTTGCGTAAATCAGTAATATTCACCGCACTTGCATTTATCGGATTCGCCGGAATGTTTTTCGTCGCCGGGGCCTCTGACGCGGATCGGATATCGCTCGATCAGCTTGTGTATCTGTGTGCCGGTTCCGCCGCCTGTATGGCAATCGGGCTGGTGGGGTACATATTTGGCGAGGGAGAGACATGAAAAAGCGAATAGAACCATTGACTCCATCCGAACGCGACTTCGCTGAAAAGAACCACAATCTCATATATGCCTATCTTATACATAAAAAATTGCCCAAAGAAGATTGGTACGATATCGCAGCATACGGCTATATTCTGGCAGTCAAGGAATGGCATCGGCATCCTGAATACTCATTCGGCAGTGTGGCTTTTTACTATATGAATGGTCAAGTAAGTCACGAATACGACGGAAGAAACAGACAAAAGCGATCGGCTTCAATTATAAGTATCAATTCACCAACAACAGATGATATGTCTTTAATTGAAAAACTTAGCAACGATGAAAACATTGAGGACACAGTGGAAATCAAATGTATTGCTGGATTGATTCAGGATCATGTAAATCCTAAATATTCTAAAACTGTTGAGCTTCTGAAAGCTGGTTATAGCCAAACTGAAATATCCCGCATTCTTGGGGTAACCACACAAACGGTAAGCAAACGAAAATTTGCAATCCGTGAGTCGTGCAAAAAATATGCAATATAAAAAGCCGCATCCAGACGGCAATCTGGAAGCGGCGCAGTAGAAAATTAACTTAATGCGATTATATATCGCAGAACGGAGATTGTCAAATGGAATTAAATATACAGGCTATCGCAGACAGCAAAATTCAAGCAATGCATGAGAGTGGAGAAATTCAGAAACGTATTGAGGACGATGTTCAGAAAACTGTTTTAGGCGCAATTGATAGCGCAATAAGCGGATATGAAATTCGCAGGGAAATTGAAAAATCTGTTTCTGAAAATGTATCCAGTGTTGTAAAAGAGATCGGATTTTCTGGCTATAACGGATTTATCGCTCAGACCATTAAAAATATTACTGAGGGTGTCATGCGTGAGGATTTGGCACAGAAAATTCAAAAGGTTTTTAATGACATGCTGATTGTGAAGCATGATGGCATCAAACTTTCGGAGATTTTTGAAGCATACCGCAAATGGGTATGTGAGGACGTGGATGAAAGTGATAAGTACGACCGCCAGCATTTTGTATGTGACATTGAAACCAAAGAGGATGGTTCTTTCACTTGGTATTACATCAAATTTAATGACAAGGAATCAGAAAGTTATGAAGAACCGCAAATCAAATTTACCCTGCTCGATTATAGAGAAAAGGGCAAATCCACAATTTCCAGTCTGGAACTTGACGGCGAAAACGTAAAAGGTAAATTCAAGCTTGGCAGACTTGACCCGGTTCAATCCCTATTGGCGAACCTGTACTTCAATGAGAGTGAAATTATCTTGGACGTTGATGATATTGACGATGATAACAGTTTTGACGTGGACGATTAGGGGGCAATTATGACCGACAAAGAAATCATTGCCCGGCAAGCTGAAAAAATTATCATGCTTGAGGACAAGCTGGCCGAAGCAAACGACGTTAAGAATCACTGGTTTAACGTTGCCAGAAATTCGATCAAAACCGAGCCACTTTCGTTTGAAGAAACAATTCATATGCTTTCCTGTGCGGACATACCGTCTGCGCTAAAAATCAGAAAGGTTGAAATTTTATGAAACTATTAACGCTATCTATAAATTATTTTCGCAGTATCATTGCGGAGTCCATCGACGCTCAGGGTCACAACGTCAATATTTACGGTGCCAACGGCAAAGGCAAAACTTCCACAGAGGACGCGTTTCTCTGGCTGCTGTTTGGAAAAGATTCGTCCGACCGCAAAGATTACGATCTGATTCCTCACAAGTCTGCCATACCGGAGCCGGACACAGGGTGCGGCAAAGAGCCGGTTGTGGAAGCGTCGCTCGAATATTTCGGCAAGACCGTAAAACTGAAAAAATCCTACATAGAAGAATGGCCAAAAAAAGGCGAAATGAAAGGCCAGTACGCGGGCAGCAAAACGCATTATTTTGTGAATGATTTGGAGGTTAAGGCAGGAGAATACAATTCCGTAGTCAATGAACTGGTTGACCCTGACCTGTTTAAATTGCTTACAGCTTTCGTTTCTAAATTCTATAAGACTGGAATCGGTCAAGGAATGGACGAACCGCTCCACACTGTAACGACATCCGCGGGTCATTTCGCAGAGGTACAAGCCTTTTTGATTAAGTATTACGGTCAGGGTACCGGACAAGCCTTAATGGATCCGCTTGATACCGTCGTGAGCCGTGACCGCTTCGGGCTGGTGACAATTCACGGAATTGATTATCAGATTGTCGACATCGGAATGCGTATGCTTCAGCCGCACGAATTGTACGCGGCACAGGGGTTCCCACAGGATTACGTAATTGATCACGACTATCGGGGCAATTCATATCCGAAGTCGAAGCAAGTCGCCAGGTGCGGGAACGCGGTACCGCCGCCATTCGCAAAAGCTTTAGTCACTGCGAATCTTCCTGAATTGTGTGTGAAGTCGTGCAAGGATATGGCAGAGCTGAATAATGTGATCGCGGTATAAAGCATAAAAAAGGAGCGCACCCCATTGTACGCTCCCAAACAGCAAGAGAATATGACCCCTTACCTACAATTATTCTTGGCTCTATAATGTAAAATTATGCATAGAAAAGCCGCCCTAACGCTTGGGCGGCAATTCAAAAAAATATGAATCCTCATATGAGAATTATAAGCTATTTGAAGTATCTATAGTACAGGCAATCAATGTGGGCTTTGAGCGAAAGCTTTTTGTAAATTTATAATATAAGCCCAAATTTGCAAAGATCAGAGCCGTAAAAATGAATAGATTCATGGTTTATTCTTACTTCCTTTGTTATTTAATTTTTATAACATACCCATATCATAAACAATCAATATGGACCTTGAATGAACCATGCTTGAACATTTTTAATAGTAATAGAAAGATTTATATGAATCCTCATAAGAGGCTTGTAGTTAGTCTGTCGGCCTATAGGTTCGGTATTCCGTCGGTGCCAATAGGCTTGTGACAGTAATTTCATAAAATTTACTTTATCATTTGCTTGAATGACTATAGTATAGGCAGTCGATATGAACTTAAGATGAAGTGTATATGAAAGTTTAGAGAAATTAAAAAAGACGCCCATAACAGACGGCGAAATCAACGTTTATGCTTTTTTGAACCCCAAATGGAGCAAAAAATTGCAACCATCGCACATCCCCAAATAAGCCAAAAGTTATTACCCAATGTTATAATGCACCTCAATTCCATAATCAAAAGATATCACTTTTTTCAATATTATGTCAAAATAAAAAGCGACTCCTGCCGTAAAGCAAGAGCCGAAGATTAACTAAGTTTTAAACTGTTTTGGATTTTATCAAGAAAACAAAATCATCTTTTATGTTGCGGTTTTTAATCCCAGATGTCGGAATGTAAACCATATCTCCGGCCTTAAACTCTATTACAAAAAAATCGGTATCTGTTTGAAGTTGTTTTATTGCGTCATAGGGCATCTTGGATTCTCTGATATTTGTCTTAATTATTATCCCATCTTCATTTAGAATAATTGATTTTTCAGAATCAAAAAATGATCGACCAATTTTTTTAATATTTTTATTAATATTATGAGATAACTTCATATTCAAAATCAGAAATAAAATGCCTCCATAAAGCACTGAAAGAAATAAGTTTAATACTACAGTTTCAGCGGGAAATTGACTCATTATACCCATTATTAAAAATATCACAAAACATATAACAGTGAATATCAGCGTTGCTTTCATCCTTTTTGGCTTTGCCCTCTTTTTAGCAAATCTTCTATAGTCTTCCACTGTAGAAGTGTATATCAATTCCATAAACACAGCCCCTTTATAAGTCTGATATTACCATTGATTTCAGTGTAAATCAATTGGAAGAAATATCCATGCAAAGCAATTCGATATAAAGACGATTAAAAGAGGTGATCCAGATGTACGCTAATCCATTTCTATTTGGCGCAATGACAACCATTTTGGTTGAAATACTGGCATTGCTTCTGTATGTAATTTTGAATGGAAAACGAAAAAAAATAAATTTTCGTAATTACATACAAACTATATGGCAATTAAACTCACCTGCGTTGACAACTTAATAAAATAGGTGGTATAATGATAATATAAATTCAATATTGGTATGTGAGCACTTTAAGTGCCGCCTAAGTTGAACGCTGAGAAATGCGTTCTTAATCGGGCGGCGCTTTTTTGTCGTCCAAAAACGGAGGATCGCAATGAAAATTGTAGTAAAAGGCGGGTTCAGGCAGCTTCGCATGAAACGCGGATTTTCAATAAAGACATTTGCAAAAGCAGCCGGAATTGCGTATCGAACGGCTTTTAGAAGTCGGTTACAAAAGATGTTTTTGACAAAACAGCGTCTGAAGCTGCAGCGTTGAAAAAGCAGCTTGCAGCCAAACTGACCGATGATGAAAAAACTGCCGCCGAGCAGCAGGCTATTCAAGACCAGCTTGCCGCAATTCAGAAAGAAAACAGCCAGTTTAAATTTGAAAAGCAGTTTCTTTCGGGTGGCTATGATGCTAAAACGGCGGTGGAACTTGCAGAGGCAATGGCCGGTGGCGACATGAAAAAATTCACCGAAGCCCATGCAAAGTATGCGGCGGAACATGAAAAGCAGCTTCAAGCCGACATTAAGGCAAAACTGCTACAGGATACTCCGGGTCTGCAGAGTGCGAATAAAGTTGACCCGAATGCAACCGAACCAAGCCTTGGCGAAAAAGCCGCACAATCTTATAATCAGCAGTTTGCTCCGGCTCCAGCAGCCACGCAGACACAAACAAATTAATGCTCGGTTCGGGGCATATATGGGAGGGCTAAAAATTGAGTTATACAAATGTTGAGAAATACGATGAAATGCCGCAGTTTATCGCAAGTGCGGTAGGACTTCGGCAGTCAACACGCCAGATTCCGCAGTCGATGGGCGTGCAGGACGGCGTAAAATTAATTGTTAAAGCAGGAACGATGTTCCCCGCAAACGATGCAACTGCGGTGGGCGTTATCTTTGGACCTGTGGACGTCACCTATGGCGATCACGCGGGCTCAGTAGTAATTGGTGGCCACTTGTACGGCAATCGACTTCCGGTAGTTCCGGCGGCTGCGGCAAAAACCACGTTGCAGGCGAATGGTCTGTATTTTGAAGATGCAGTTGGGATGGTGAGATAATTGGATATTTTAACAGCAGTAGCCGACAAAGACCGGCTGGACTTTTCGCAGAATTTCAATATCGTTCGCAATTACGACGGCGACAGGGAATTTCCTGATATTAAAACGCAGTATCTTGAAGCGGAATATCTCCGTCTTTCAGATGCCTTGCAGCTTCCTACAGCGGCTATGGTTCATGCGTTCGATACGGAGGCACATCTCGGTAAACGTCCGACGGCTGAAAAAGTTACGATTGAAAA
The DNA here is from genome assembly GCF_963664915.1 of uncultured Caproiciproducens sp. NCBI lineage: Bacteria > Bacillati > Bacillota > Clostridia > Eubacteriales > Acutalibacteraceae > Caproiciproducens > uncultured Caproiciproducens sp. Next base: position 3,103,361 of record NZ_OY761810.1, on the reverse strand, counting down.
ACTTCTCATTAAAGAGAAAATCAACCAGTCTGAGCGTGTTCAACTTTTAAAGGACAAGGGCGTTACCGGCACAGAATCGCTGCTCCAGTACATTTTTAACGATGCCGGCCGTCTGGCCGAAAATGTAAAAACACGTACCGAAGTTGCAAAAATGGAAGTACTGGCAACCGGAAAAATGACCGTGCAGGAGAATAACCTGAATTTCGCAGTTGAGTATGGCGTTTCAAAAGACAACCATTTCACTCTTGATTGGGACGACCCAGATCATGATATTCTCGGCGATATTCAGCTGCAAATTGCTGGCCGTGCAATCGGTTCAATATTTATTCCTGCACTGGAAATGATTCTTCCCCCGGCAATCGCTGTTGTGGAAGTTGTTGGAGACATGGCTTCAGAACTGGCATCGCTGGTAGGATTCAAAATGGCCGAGGCGTTTTCAAAGGACCGGTTATCCCCAATGATCCGAGATACGCCGGTTCTTTCAAAGCGTGTAAACGAAAGATCCCGTGATAGCGGAAACACCATCATGCAGAAAAAATTTGCGGGAGGTCATGTTACTCTGGTTGGCGCAAATTCACCAGCATCCATAGCATCAAGGCCGATTCGGATTGTGCTTGCTGATGAGATAGACCGGTTCCCCGCCACGGCGGGAAATGAGGGCGATCCTCTTCTACTGATGGAAGCCAGGACGAATACATTCTGGAATAAAAAGAAAATCAGCGTGTCGACGCCAACCATTGAGGGCCTTTCCCGCATTGAGGTGGAGTATGAAAATTCGACACAGGGGGAATGGCAGGTTCCATGTCCTGAGTGTGGGGCTATGCAACCGCTTGAATGGGGAAAAATCGTATTTGATAAGGAGGATCTGGATCATAGTATCGGTCACATGTGCGAAAAATGCGGTGCTGTTTCCAGTGAAAATGAGTGGAAATGCCAGCAAAAACACGGAAAATTCATAGAAAAACACCCGAATCGCAAGGTGAAAGGGTTTCATTTGAACGCTCTGGCATCCCCATGGAAGCCTTGGAGAGAGATTGTTGAGGAACTTTTAAAGGCAAAAGTGGAGGTTAAAAAGGGAAATATTGAACTGATGAAGGTTTGGGTGAACACAGAGCTGGGTGAAACATGGCAGGAAACCGGAGAAGAGATGGAACCGGATGCTTTGTTAAAGCGCCGAGAGTGGTATCACTGCGAAGTCCCGCAGAAAGTGGTGGTCCTTACGGCCGGTGTCGATGTTCAGGATGATCGATTGGAATGTGAGGTTGTTGGATGGGGAGTCGATAAGGAAAGTTTCGGAATCCAGTACAGCAAATTCTATGGAACACCTGAACAGGAGGATGTATGGAACCGTCTGGACTCTTTCTTGTCTCGTGTTTTCACCCGCGCTGATACGGCAATTATGTATATCCTCACAAACGAAAAGTACATCGGTGACTCCTTGCTGCAAAAGTCTTTTACCACAGATACCCTGCCCTTTAGGAAGGTACGAAACACCGGGCAAAAGGATCGTTATTATGTAACAGGTTCTCATGAGCCGATTATCAGCAAGGTGGAATTTGAACAGGTCAAACAGCTTTTGGAACTCAGGAGGCAGCAAAATCCTAATAAAGGCTGTACACAGCAATACAATCTAAGCCTGAAAATCTATTGTGGGAAATGCGGGGCTACATTCCGCCGCAGAGTCACTAATGAAAAAGTCTATTGGGTATACCTCACCGGTAGACATCATAGTAAAAATTGCGGTGAGAATCATTCTGGCAATGGCGATAATGGCTCGATTCTTTCCACGGCGTTTTGAAATCTGCTCATACTTTAAGCGGTAGTAGGAAGATTCGGTAGCTTTCACGGCTGCGTGTGCGGCTTGCACAAGCGCAGGTTTGAGATAAACTCCAGCACGTGTGATGCGAACCGATTTCTTCTTTCCGGCAGATTCGTTGTTTCCGGGAGTCAGACCCGCCCAGCAGCATAAACGCTTAGAGGAACCGAACTGAGCCATATCGGTACCAACCTCGGAGATGACGGTAATTGCAGTGTTGCGGTCAACTCCGGGAATGGTACACATAAGAGAGATTAAGCCCTCCTGCTCTGCAATCATAGTGTCAATTGCCGTATCAAGTTGTGCAATGGAATTTTCAATGTATTCGAGATGAGAATGAACAATCTGCATCCGGAATTTCTGCTCCGATGTAATAGAGTAGCCTTCAATAGATTCAAGCACGGTATACTCCTTATCCACCCAGGTGGAGCCGAGACGGACAGAGATTTCGGAGGCATCCAGGTCTTTGGGCTGGGCTTTTTCCAATGCCGCAATGTTGAGATCGAGCTGTGGTGCAAGGTCTGGACGCATTTCGGCTAAGGCTTTGGCAAGGCGCAGCTTGCTCCGCACGTCCCCGGAAAGATATTCATCGGCGGTGACAAAGGGCAGCTTATCCAGGTTATAAAAGGCCTTGGGTACCTTTCGGTCGGCTGTTCTCCCAAATCACGGAAAATAACGCCCTCAAGGTCGGCACTCAGCTTTTCCTTTGTAAATCCGGTGAGCTGCTGCATAAACTCCATATCCACACATGCGTGCTCCCCAATGGACACTGCCAACGCTTCACTTGAGCGTAAGATTGAAGCTCAGCTTGCCGAGAACGAGCATCAGCTGAAACAGATTGCCGGGTTCAAATCCACCCTGTACGAAAATATGATTAACGGCATCATCTCCTCAGAGGATTATAAGACCTTTCGGACAAAGTATGCCGACGACGCAGGCCGCCTACAGCAGGCCATAGGGCGCAGTATCTTTGAAACGGCGCGTTGGATGGAATGGGTTAGAAAAAATGGAGTTAAGCTATATACGGCGGCTACTCCTTTTGAGGAGATTCATTTTGATAAGTTGGGGTACTTCGGAGGGCGAGATAGCAAAAACCCTTCACGGTAGTGTCCTCAATTAGAATACTTTATATTTTAGCATGTATATATATGTATGGTCGAGAACGATAACGAGCTATTTCGGTAATTAAATGATTACTGAAATAGCTCGTTTAATGTAAAGCATAATTTACCTTCCTTATTATATAAATATTGAAAAAACTTTTCGGTGTGGGCTTGACATACGGGTGCCGGAATGAGTGAATACCGAGGTAACGCAACCCGGAGCTGAAATTTGATATTAGTCCCCCGCGATAAGCCCTGAGCTTCTTCGTCAAATAGTACAGCCTGTCTATCAAGTCCCTTTTCAAACTGCAGAGCTGTCATGCTGGGCGTTTCCATTAGATACAGTTTTGCCAACTTCTGTGCATTTCTGCAAAATTAAATGGCCACTAACCGCAAATCTTTTGGATGAAAGACAGATTTCATGCTCCGTATCCAGCCATACTATAGAAGAAAACGCCTTCAGTAATCCCTTTTATAAATGCTCCGCAAGTTTGTTGATAACCAGATCGATGCTAACATACAGGATGGCCTGAGAGTCCAAGAACAGCTTGTTTTTATCTGTATTCAGAGAAGGAATAATAAGAAAGCTGTCATAGCGATTTGCATATCTTGCCTTGCTGTTTTGGGTAATCATAGCGGTTTTTGTCTTTTGCACAAAGGATGTTCCGGCCGCTTCGATCACGCATTCCGTCATACCGGAAACGGATATAAAGATGTTTAAATCCCTTGTGCCGGAAAAACTGGCCTTTTCATTGAAAACTCCAGGAAAAGTAACCGTTTCCGCGTCAATTCCGAGAGAAGCAAGCCGGAAAGCAAAATACTTGGCAGAGAGCCCACTTTCATGAACGCCATAAATCTTGATTTTATTGGCGTGAACGATCAGGCCGCAGAGCTCATTAATCTTGCTGTCTGAAATATATGATGGAATCTGACCGATACAGGAAAGATAAACGTTGACTATATCGGTGCTGCCATTGACGGTGCTCGGATCCTTAAAAGAACCCGAGAGCAAGTGCTTTGATACCTCATATTTAAATTCCGAGAAACCGGTATATCCCAGCTTTTGACAAAAGCGCAGCAGGGCTGATTTGGAAACATCGGCTTTATTGGCAACTTCAACAATGGGATAGGAAGCAATCACGTCCATATGCTTTAGGACATATTGTGAAATTTTCAGGTCAGAACGCGTAAATTGCGATTCGCAAAGCTTGATTTGTTCAATAGGATTCATTTCAAACCCTCCTCATCTGCTTGCATTATATCATAAAACATACTTTAAATGAGAAATTTTTTAAAAAAATTGACATTTACATACCGCATTTGAGAAAATTCTCAGAATATTAAGAAATTTCCCAAAACTTTTGGTAAATGTATTGATTTTGTTTTGAAGATTCGCTATACTATGGTAAGAAAACCGGCCGGGTTTTTCTTGCGAGATGCACACACGAAAAAATCGAACGCTTAAGGAGGAGATTAGTTATGGAGGAACAGACAAAAAAAATTGGATTTCTTGACCGCGTGACGGGTTGTATCGAGGAAAAGGTGGCACCGCCGCTGCTGAAAGTTTCACAGGTAAGATATTTGGAGGCTCTTCAGCGCACATTTGTTACGTTGATGCCGTATATGATTCTGGGAGCGACAGCAACTTTAATCCTGAATCTAAGCGGTTTGTTCGGAAAGGACGGCGGCTTGAACCTTCCTGGTGCCGCAAAGGCGATCAGTGCTGTTGTGGAACCTTGCAAGCCATGGCTGCTGCAGGTGGTTTTTGTAACAATTAATCTGCTCGCTCTCATTACGACAGTTCTCAACGGCTATTTTCTCGGAGATTATTATCACAAAAAGGATGAAAATGTCAGCCCGATTGCGGCCGCAGTTTTATCTTTTGTAGCTTTTCTGTGCTTTATTGACTTTTCTAAGCTCAGTGCCAATTTTGACTGGCCGGCTTATATTCTCGGCTCTCCTAGCCTTTTCGGAGGCATCCTGATCAGTATCCTCGCCATAGAGGTATATCGTTTTCTGATTGGCAAAAAAATTACAATTAAAATGCCGGAAGCTGTTCCGCCGATGATTGCGGCGGCCTTTACAAGTATGATCCCTGTATCTGTGGTAGTTGTTATCTGCGCCATCCTTGGTCAGGGTTTTGTAAACTTCGACTTCCTTGCCATGCTGAATAAGTTCTGCGCGTATCTCGTTGTTGGCGGCAGCGGGCCTGTTGCACAGTTTGCAGGGTTCTTCCTGGATCGTATTCTGTGGTTTGTCGGTCTGCACGGCTCCAACATCGTTTCTTCTGTGATGCAGCCTATCTGGACTACCATGATCACAGACAATATCAATGCTTTTACGGCTCATCAGGCAATCCCATATATGTTTACGGAACAGTGGATCAATTTCTATGTACGCTGCTCCATATTCCCGGTTGCACTGCTTTGCTGCATGAGCAAGGTCAAGCGCTTTAAGATCCTGGGCAAGCTTTCTTTGCCGGGCACTATTTTTAACATTGCCGAGCCGGTTATGTATGGTCTGCCGGTTGTACTCAATCCGTTGATGTTTGTGCCATGGGTGCTTGGCTTCAGCGTGCTGTTTATCCTCAATGCCGTTCTGGGCATTCTGGGAATCACGCCGCCGATGGTGTCCATGGTTGTCTGGACAATGCCTGCCCCGCTTGCATCCTTTATCGGCAGTGGCTTTAAGCCGCAGGCCGTGCTGATTACACTGATTAACATGGTGATCATTTTCTTTATGTTCTTACCGTTCTTCAAAGTAATGGAAAAGCAGGAGCTTGCAGCGGAAAAAGAATACGCAAAACAAAAGGATGATAAAGAGAATGTCTGAAATAGAAATACACCCTTATCGGCAGGAATACATAGATGAGATTGTTTCCGGCTGGAATATATCGCTGTTCTATGATGCGATTACCCGGGAACGCTTTATCCAGGAAGTCCTTCTTGATGAGAACTTCGACCCTGAACTGGCTTTGACTGCCGTTGCCGACGGGCATGTAGTCGGTTTTAGTCTGGGAATCAAAAGAAAATATCCCTATTTAACGCGGGGGTTGGAAGAACAGCGCGGCTGGATCAGCAGTTTCTTCATCCTTCCGGAATACCGGCGCCGAGGATTCGGACAAAAGCTTCTGGAAGAGGAGCAGGCAAGGCTGAAAGCCAGGGGAGTAGAGGAAATTACTCTTTGCGCATATAGCCCCAACTACTTTACGCCCGGCGTTGACCTGCAATATCCCGGCGGCGTTCCATTCTTTGACAAAAATGGATATGTGCGCGGGACGGACGCGGTCAGCATGCAGCGGAATCTTTTCACCTATACCCTTCCGCAACATACAGAAAAGCATATTGCAGAGCTATTGGAAAAAAGAATTTCGTTCCAATCGTTTTCCATACAGTATATGGAAAAACTGCTGGATTTTGTCGGCAGGGAATTTGATTCCGGCTGGGTGCGCAATATTCTATTCGCCCTGCGAAATCAAGAAGCCGAAAATACTATTCTGATCGCAACGGACCGGGAAGACAATATCATCGGCTACTGCATGCGCAAAATTGACGGGCATGACGCGCGGTTCGGGCCAATCGGCGTGGCAGAAGCTTTGCGGTCAGAGGGACTCGGCGGCGTTTTGATCGACCTTCAGATGATGGAAATGAAGAAACGCGGCATTTACTATCTCTATTTTCTCTGGACTCATGGGGATGCAATGCGTTTCTATGAGCGCCATGGACTGAAGGTATACCGTACCTATCAACTGTATCGCAAAAATATATAATTCGGAGATGACAGAGCATGGGCGATTATAAGAGGGCCATCTGCATCGGCGCACATCCGCTGGACGCAGAGATTCTGGGAGGACCAATGCTGATGCGCTACGCAGCACGCCATGCGTATTGTACGCTGGTTCATGTGACAAAGGGAAGGCTGACTGACCCGAAAGCAACTGAAAAACAGAAAGAGGAATATGATCTTGCGCTTCATCGTGAGATGTCTGATGCCGCCGCCGTTCTGGGATGCGACTGCTATGCAATGGACTATCTCTCAGGGGAACTGCCGGAAACAGGGAAATTCATTCTCCTTCTTGCGGACTATCTGCGGAAACAGAAAGCGGACTGTGTCATTACACATGCACGCGGCACTTTGCATCCCAGGCATTATTATACTTATGAAGCTGTGACGGAGGCCGTGCGCCTGTTGCGGCGGGACGGGCAAAAGATTCAGTTGTTCTACGGTGAAAACTGCGAAGACCTGGCGGGGTTTACGCCGACCGCATATCTTTCTATGACCCAGGATGAGCTGGACGGATGGTTTGCAGGGCTCAGAAAATATGGTATTTTTAATGGGAAGGTTAATGATATGCCATATTTCGAATACTATCATTCTATGGCTGTTATCCGTTCCATTGAGGCGGGCGAACATGGCTTTGCCAAGGCTTATATGCACGGTGCATTATTAGATAACGAATAAATGTATTTTCAGAAGTGAGGGATGACTGTGAAAAAGATCGTTTTACTGTGTGTGGCAGGTATGTCTACCAGCCTGCTGGTTTCCAAGATGCAGAATGCCGCAAAAGAGACCGGCTTCCCCTGCGAGATTCGGGCTTATGGCGTAGCGGAGGCTCCGAATGTGATCCCCGATGCAGATGTTGTTTTATTGGGTCCGCAGGTGCGCTATATCCTGTCAAAATTGAAAAAAGAATTTCCGGACAAAAAGATTGAGGCCGTTGATATGCGGACGTATGGGATGGTAGATGGCAAACAGGCCCTTGCACAAGCCAGAAAAATTATGGGGTGTTGAAAATATGCAGGAAAAAGATATAGAATCGGTACTTTTTGAAATCATAACGGAAGTGGGAAGCGCCCGCAGCTTTTACATTGAGGCGACTCAGACAGCGCGCGAAAAAGATATGGAAAAGGCTAAGGAACTCATCCGGCAAGGGCAGAGTGCATTTAACCGGGGCCACCGTATTCATGCGGATCTAATCCGGGAAGTGTCCGCAGAAGAACATACCCCGGTTTTTCAGAGCGACGAACGCGTGATGCTTTTGACGCACGCCGAAGACCAGTTGATGAGTGCGGAAGCTTTTGGTATCCTGGCAGAAGAATTTTTGGCGCTGTATCAGGTCATGCAAGACAAGGGAGTTTTATAATGATTGATCTTACGCACTTTACCACTGAAACGAGAAACCCGGAAACGATGAACCTGGACTGCATGTCTGCCATGGAAATTGCCGCCGTGATGAACAGCGAGGATGAAAAGGTCGCTGCAGGTGTCCATGCCGTTTTGCCGCAGATTGCAAAGACGATTGAATATACGGTATCAAGCCTGCAATCCGGAGGCAGAATCATTTATATCGGTGCGGGAACCTCCGGAAGGCTTGGCGTTTTGGACGCTTCAGAGTGTCCGCCGACGTTTGGCGTTTCTGCGGATACGGTTGTCGGATTGATCGCAGGCGGGAACGGCGCGCTGTTTCGGGCCGTTGAAGGCGCGGAAGACAGCTGTACGCTGGGCAGAGAAGATTTGCAGCGTATCGGGCTGAAACCGTGTGATACCGTGATCGGGCTGGCTACCAGCGGCCGGACTCCCTATGTTCTACACGGTTTGCGCTATGCAAGGCAGATTGGATGCCATACGGCAGCAATCGCATGTAATCAGCATTCTGTCATCGGAAAAGAAGCAGATGTGGCCATCGAGCCAAATGTCGGTCCAGAAGTTCTGACAGGGTCGACGCGGCTCAAGGCGGGGACGGCGCAGAAGATGATTCTGAACATGATTTCTACTGCCAGTATGGTAAAGATGGGATACGCCTATGAAAACCTCATGGTAAATATGCAGGCCAGCAATGAAAAGCTCAACGTGCGTGCGCAGAACATCGTGATGACGGCAGCCGCATGTGACAGGGAAGTTGCCGAAGCCGCGCTGCGCGAGGCAGGCGGCAGGGTCAAAATTGCGATTGTGATGCTGCTGCTGAAAGTTCCTGCAGAAAAAGGAGAAAAAGTGCTCAACCATGCGCATGGCAGGGTCCGTAAAGCACTTGCCGGAGAATTGCAATGAATACAGGAATTTCGTTATATTGCAGCACAGCGGAAGAAAAAAATGCGGAAATCATCACGCGTGCGGCGGATGCGGGTATCCGGTGCGCATTTACATCCCTGCAGATTCCGGAAGAAGGTCAGACGGATCTCCGCTCCTCAGCGGAAAAACTGCTTTCCGTCTGCAAAAAACACGGCTTGAATCTGATTACGGATGTGGGGCCGGACACAGCGAAAAATCTGGGCTGCCACTCCCTGTATGATCTTCAAAACTGGGGCGTAACTCATATCCGTCTGGATAATGGCTATTCTCCGCAGCAGGCAGCAGAACTTTCTCATACCTTTCAGATTGTGTTCAATGCTTCTACTGTTTCTTATGCAGAGATTTCCGGATGGCAAAAGGCGGGTGCGGATTTGACACGCTTTACCGCTTGCCATAATTATTATCCGAAGCCTTGGACAGGGCTTTCCTTAGCACATGTCGCACAGATTAACCGGCAGATGAAGACGTACGGCTTTCAGACAATGGCTTTTATTCCAGGAGACGGGATACTGCGCGGACCGCTGAATGAGGGGCTGCCGACCATTGAAGCACACCGTCACCGTGCGGATATGATACAGAACGCGTTGGAGCTTTTTCTGGACGCGGCATGTGACATGGTGCTGATTGGGGATGTAAGCCTTTCGAAAAAATCCTGGAACGCCTGGGTAGATCTCAGCCGGGGGTGTGTCAGTCTGCCGGCAGAGCTGGACCGGCGCTATCATTATCTTGCAGAAACAATCCATCACGACAGGCGGGATTCAAGTGACTATATTTTCCGGTCTGTAGAGTCACGCCGTATTCCCGTCCCGGATTGCTCGCTGCTGCAGCCTGAGAATGTAACCGCATGCGCCGCAGGTGATATCTTGCTGTCCAATGCCGGTTTTCAGCGCTATCAGGGAGAATTGGAAATTGCACGTGTTCCGTTGCCGCCCGATCCCAGGGTCAATGTGATTGGGCATCTGGAGAAGGAAGCACTTCCATATTTGCCCTACCTAAAGAACGGTTTGGGAATCCGTTTTGTCTTGGGACAGGAATGACGGCGGACGCCGGAGAAACGACACGCTAAAGCAGAGGAGAAAGGGGCTTTCTCATTTTGCCGGGCAATTACAACAGGGCTCGCCGGAACAGGTAAAAGATGTGTCTGCTCCGGCGGTCATATGGAAAGGAATTAGACATGAAAAGTTTTACTTATGTTATTCGTGACGAGATCGGCGTGCATGCCAGGCCGGCCGGTCTGCTGGTCAAGCAGGCAAAGAGCTTTCAATCTTCCTGTATAATCCACGCAGGGGTAAAATGTGCGGATCTGAGCAGACTGTTTCAGGTGATCGGTATGGGGATTGAGCAAGGCACAGAAGTTACAGTCACGGCAGAAGGCCCGGATGAAAATGCGGCAATTTCGGCATTGGAAAAGGTACTGAAAGAGAATTTGTAATATGAAAATTAATCAGGGGAAAAGCATCTCCGGCGAATGTACTGTCTGAATATAGCAGACATACTGGAAGGCAACCCGATATTTTACAGTCATCCAATTATTAGCAGGTTGAGCCTGTGCGCATTTTGCATTGTGCTCCTCACAATGCGACAAGCCGCTTTCGTATATGTGCCTATATTTGAAGTTTACATCTAAATTGAGCAAATGACACATCGCCTTGAAACTTAGCTGTAATGCGGGTTTTAAGGCTTTTTTAGTTTCATAATAGATTATTAAATTATACCCAACACTAAATTTCTGTTTAAACAATACGATATAATAACTATAAGAAATTATAAATTTACCTTAGCGGGAAGCGTTGGAATAAACTATATTTTTGGAAACAAGCAGTTAGTTATTAATCAAGTCTATGATTATTTGGAGAAGGATAGTGATTGAAATTGAGAAATATCAAAGGAATTCAACGTTGCTTGCCTGTGCGGGGATAATGTTTTGTGCTTGTTTAGGGGTTGGTCTTTGTTTGTTCCCCATTGCATGTCAATCTATAAAATTTGATAATCAAAAAATAAGTTTATACTGTTGGTTTATAAAAATACGATCTTTTTCATGGGTAGAGGTTTGTGAAATAGGCAGTGCTTACTCAAGCGGGAAATCTGCATATGTAGAAGTTATTTATATCGCCAAGAGACCAGTTTCGAACAAAGAGAGGTTTAATATTAATGGTGTAAAAGACAAAAAAAATTTCATTACGATGGAGAACAGTGGCAATATCATTTAGGACATTAAGAAATATTCAAAATTGCCGTTTCAGGATTTGCCCTCCACAGAAGATTATTATAACATGTAATATTCAGAAGGCGGGCATGCTCCTAGTAGCTTTCAATGTGTAACGAGTTTTAGAAGTAGGACCAGCATGCCATTTATAAAATACATGTGTTCGGATTTGGCGCGGTCATCTCCACCATCGCCTTGAGATCCGCATGAATACTGGGCTTCAAGGCCTTTTGATTGTATATCACAGCCGCGCAGACGTAAAAGAAGAATACCGTACATAACACAAACCCATGTAAGTTTTAGCCGGCTTGCAGAGGGTTGTTCTTTTCTATTGTTGCTTAAAATTCTGTTGGTATGGAACTTTCACATCGAGATAATCCATTAAGGCGGACTGTAACTATGAATCACCTTTGTTCATATGGAATTTTGACGCAGACAAGGTTCTCGGGCAGCATCAAGAATACCGCTTTAAACGCCATCAAAGAATTTATTGTCGTGAATTTGTTTAGCATTGTGCCGATGGAGTTGTACAAGTTGGCTGTGCCTGAAAATCATTCATACGTAATGATAATTAAAAGGCGAGTTGTGAAAACGACTTGTCTTGCACCTTGTTTCATATAAAGTCAAAAGTTGTTGCGGATGCGCAGAAGAGCCATGCAAGTGGTTCCATAGATACCCAGAAACCACGCCAAAACTACAGCAAGTGGCAGGCAGAGAATCCGTAATTGAAATGGGATGGGTGCCCGACCCAAGACTATAAAACCGGCTGTGAGAACCAAGCTGAGTATTGTAAGTGGTATCATCTTTTTTAGTCGTTGCGCACGGAGTTGGTCGAGAAGTGCTCGATCCGTGTGAATGGGGAGGCATCCCGATCTGCATAAAAAATGTAATAAGTATAATTTTTGCAAGCGAGATGCCAGCCTGTTTCTTCAAAGTACCGTAAATACTCATCTTCATCCTTTTTGATTGGAGGCAAGTCAACGGCATATTGGATATCCCTCGGAATATCTTTTTTTAGAATAAGATGGTACATTGTACATTCATGCAGAACCCACCCTTCCTTCGCCTGTTTTTCGAGCTCGCTAAGCATACGTTTTTCACCCGTCACCCAGCCCCAATGAATTAACTTTTTTGTTTCAGGAGAACTCATACGAATTATTCACCCCTTATTTTCTTTATTATATTTTTGCTTTGCAGGACGATTTGATGCCTTCGGTCGTATTCGTTCAGCAACAATTTCGAGCCTTTTGGAGTCAGTCGGTATATTTTTTTATCGGGTTCAATGATTTCAACCAAACCTGCGTCTAGTAGCTTTTTCAAATTTGTGTACATGCTTGCCGGACCGACGATAAAGGTGCTGGAAGAGATTTCCTGAATTTTACCCATCAACGCATAACCGTGAGAAGATTCTGTCAGACAAAGCAAAATATAATAGGTCGTATCGGTGAGTTGTTCATTTTCTATAGAAGTTTTTCGTGTCAATCATAATCCTCCTTATATATCATTTTATGATATATCCACTAATGATATAGTATACACATTTTTTTTCGTAAGTCAAGAGATAAAAGACAATAAATTCGTTTGATATTTTGATTGGTTGTTGGCTACTGGAAAATTCAGTAGGCTCTTTTATGTTGTAAAAATTCGAGAAGGAAAAGAGGAGTACAAATAGCAAAATGATATATCCAAACAGATGATAATTTTCCTAAAATACAAAAAAGACCTGTTGATTTCTCAACAGGTCTGCATTTATCTTAGTTAAAGAATCGGTTATGTGGACTTGACTTATTTCAAATAGAACCCTACGATGTTCATTTTTGTGTCAAAGGATATAGTGTAAGTTACGGTCTGGCTTTTATATTTTGCTGCCACTGTCGCCACAGCATAGTCCTGTTTTGCTTTTGCATCATTGATACCAGCAACGATTTCATTACTAAACGAATCAAATGATCCCGCCTTGCTCATTACTTGATCGGCGGCCTTTTTAAGTACGTCCGCTGATATAGACTTTCTAAGGTCTTCCCGCACCATACTGTCTGAAATTTTTTGATAATCGCCTGAGTTGATAAGGTTTATAGCGCGCTCGGCAGCAGTTTTCACCTTGCTTTCATCAAAGCTGCTCGCGAGTTTTTCCGAGCCTTGCGCAGCACATCCCGAAAAAATGAAGAGTACAAGTATTACACTGAAAATTGCCGTAAATGTTTTGTTCATGTTTCAAACTCTCTTATAAATATGTATTTATATTTTTTTTGCCCTTTAGCTGATTAAATCGGTTAGGAGGACAATGAATTTACTGCGGTTCAATCATGGCACCATCGGGATTATCAAACTTTTTCCGTGAAAGCAGAATCAATATGTCAACCAGCGCATGTGCCAGAATCGCAAGCAGATAGAACAAATACCGGTGCCGGGCAACCGCGTACAGCACAAGCAGCGACAGTGAAAGTTGAATGATTAACTGCTGATGGACTGTTTCCAGTTCGGAAGCCTTAGACGGCGTGTCTGCCGCAGCCTTCAACAGCTGGCCAAATGTGCCGTTATTGATCATAAACGATAAGGCAATATTGTTGATTTGCGTCAGAGCAAGTACTCCGCCAAGATATATGACTTCGAGGCCGCCGTGTCCGATTCCGTAGGCAACCCCATGATTCCAATTTTTTGCTTGTTTGAAAAAAGGTCGAAATCCCACAAGCCGTCCTTTTTCTTCAAAAATTCCGGCCGCGAGCGCTCCATAGACGGCGTAGGCAAGCGGATTTATGAAAAATGCCGCGGTGACAGGATTCCACTGCAATATAAAACGATGGAGAAGTTGTTCCTGCAGCAAAACGAAGATAAGAAAAACCCCAGCACCGATTAATATTGGCTTTATTCCGGTTTTGTAATGCACAAGGAATCTAACCAGCAGGTAAATCAATACTCCCAGCGGAACGATCATAGTGAATAGCATTGCTGCAATCGACCAGCCACTAACCATAGAAATTCTTCCTTAAGCCATCATAAGATTTACATTAACATTAAATCCCATATCTTGTATTTTTAGCAATTGATTTTCTTTAAAATTATTATATGCTGATTATTTGATAAGTCAAGTAATGAACTAATTTTTTAGACTATAAAAAGTTATGCTCAGAACTTAATAGCTACCAACCTAAAACCCGTTAGGGTATGAATATCTTAAGCCGCGTAAGATAGTTGTTGATCTTTGAGTAGTTTTATAATTGCACTCTTCACTCATTTGATCGAAGCTTAAGCTGTCATGTTCTATTTGATTGAATCCCGAAGGTTTCAACTTGTTAATAAATGCAGTAATAAGTCGTAATTAAGTCAACTAACACATGCTCCTTGTAGTTTTCAATGCGTAACGTGGTTTAGAAGTAGGATTAGCATGCCATTTATAAAATAAACGTGTTCGGATTTAGCGCGGTCATCTCCACCAAAACATTTGTCCGATATAGATGCATGGCCCATAAATCCAGTGTTTATGCGGGCTACGGGAGTTTTGAATGAGAAATTCAAGACTCCCTTTTTTCATAGATGCACACCCTTTTTTGAGGATTTAATCATATATAGCATAAATAGCTCAGAGGTCATGCCAAATGGTATGGCCTCTTTTCCATACATTCGAAAATTATATAACGCACCCTGCCGGTCAATGTCAATAAGATAGTCAGAATTGAAAAATGCTGTAAAAGAGAGGAAAGCGGAATGGCGTGCAGAAAAGCGTGCCAAGCCGTTTTTTTCTAATTTTGGGCATAGCAAAGCAGGCAGATGAATAATCTGCGAAAAAGACTTGTTTATGAAAGTAAAATTATGCTACTCTGTATAGGAAGCTTACAGCCGAGCGGTATCGGATATTGCGCTGGTTACTTCGCCCCGGTCGGATTGGGAGGATATATCTGCGTATGAGGGCTTCAACGTCGGGTGGAGTACCGTTACGACATCGGAAATAGAATCCACAGATATGTATGGCCTGAGTAAAGTTGACCTGGTAGGCATACTTTGTGTCGCTTTGCTGAATGATTACGGACGAGGTAATCATCATTGAAAAGTTGTACATAATCAGCTGTGCGAAGATTTCCTGCGTAATGTACTCCACCTTTTTTGAGTGAAAATTGAGCAGCCCGACAGCATATTTCAGCTCACGAAAGGAAGTCTCAATTCCCCAGCGCAGCCTATAAACGTCTTTTAACACGCTAGCCGGGAATTCGCAGGGGTTCAGATTTGTAAGAAGTGTTTCATAACAGTTATCCGCAATTCTGAGACGCACGACACGAAATGCTAGGGGATATAGCCTGTTTGCGTCATCCAGATAATCAAAACGCGTAGTAGAAGGAAGAAAGCAGTAACGCTCAGGCTGTAATTTTACCTGCTTTGTCTGTTTTCTCGTGAGGGAGAAGGAAACGGGGATGTCAAACTCATCGGTTTCCGGCAGGCGGAGGCGGGAAACAATACCGCTTTTGCCGCGTACACGAATCACATAGTTCCAGCCTTTTTGTTCAAGATGGGCAATGCTGTTGTAGCTTTCATATCCTCTGTCAGCAACAAGGATTACCTTGTCTGCAATGTACGAACGGTCAGCCATGGCAGTCAGAGCCAAATGTTCATTCAGACGTTTGCGTGGCTGGAGCAAAACATCCACAAACAACTTACTGCAAAGGTCATAGATCGCGTTCAGGTGAAGCAGGTTGTAGCCCTTTGCATGATCGCCTACGCTAAAATAGCTGTCCTCATGCTTTGGATTTGTTGGAATATGAACGTCTGATCCATCTACGGCAAGCAGGCGATAGCCGTGAAAATACCTTGGCGGAGCCGTGGCGGTGAATTTGTGTAGCAGAAATTCAAATGCGCTGGGAAGGAGTTTTTCGCGTTGCTGAATGAACCCAGAAGTGGTCGCAGTGTTCGGGTCGAAGTCATGAAAGGCCAGCAATTCTTTTGCCAAACTGCCGCCTCCTATGGAAATGAGTAGTTTCAGCATCGTTTCCATAGGCAGTTTTCGGTTGCGGGTGAAATCTTTGCCTGGGGTTTTAACGAACAAGTCGGGAGCTTGGGACATCTCATGGATTAGGGATACGGACGAGGCGGAGCTTGCGCTCCAAAACGGCGCGGACGGCATCGGATTGTTCCGCAGCGAATTTTTATATATGGAGTGCGATTCGCTCCCGTCTGAAGAGACCCAGTTCCGGGCATACCGGAGGTTCTGGAAAAAATGCAGGGGAAGAGAGTCATTGTCGGACGTTGGACATTGGGGCCAACAAGGTTGTTCCGAACGCAGCTTCGCGCGCTGCAGCGTTCGGCAATCTTGCGGTGATGTTTCCGATGATCATTTCTCCGCAGGAGGTGCGGGATGCAAAAAAAATAGTGGAAAGGCTAAGAAAGAACTGTGTGAAGAAGGATCACATTCGTACCTGACGTTCGGCTTCCCGGGCAAATAAAAGTTTCCCTGAAGGAATTAAAATCAGGAAATCTTTTTGCTTCGTGTCGTTTGCGCGGAAACCCTGGGATGCCTATTCATAGTAAAGAACGGAAACAGCTCAAACTTTTTATCATAATTTATCTTGACTTTATGTTAAATGATGTTATATTATAAATATAGGAGATGATTAATTACAATGTTGCTAAAAAATGCGATGCTATTTATGCCGGATTGCATTTTCCACCGTGGAACTTTACGTACATATGGTGAACGAATCACAGAGGCTGATAGAGAAACAAAACCGCTTGTTGAGGAAGAGTCCCTTGATGCAGACGGCATGTACGCAGTGCCGGGATTGATTGATATTCATCTCCATGGTGCAATAAATCGTGATTTTTGTGAGGGGACTGCTGATGCTATTCGTGCAATCGCCGATTTTGAGCTTCATGAAGGTGTTACCGCATTCCTGTGTGCGACGATGGCACAACCGGAAATTACGCTCCTTCAAATTTGTGATGCTGCGGGGCAGTACAAATTCCATGAAGGTGCCGAATTTCTTGGAATCAATATGGAAGCGCCCTTTATTTCTGTAGAGAAATGTGGTGCACAAGATAAAGCATTTATTCACAAACCGGATATCGAACTTTTCAATCGTTTGCAGGAAGCTGCACATGGCAGAATCAAAATAGTCGGTATCGCTCCTGAATGTGATGGTAGTGAAGCTTTTCTTGAACAATTAAAGGGTCGGATAATCATTAGCCTTGCGCATACGGCGGCAGACTATTCAACGGCAAAACGGGCGTTTTTATTGGGTGCTACCCATGTGACACATCTGCTCAATGCAATGCCGCCTTTTTTGCATCGCAATCCCGGTGTTGTCGGCGCAGCATGGGAAGAATCAAACTGTATCGCCGAAATGATCTGTGATGGTAACTTTGTGGTACCTACCATGATGCGCGCCATGCTGAAATTGTTTGGCGCCGAGCGGATCGCGATGATCAGCGATGGCATGCCCGCGACAGGTATGCCGGAGGGAACATATTCCCTTGGAGGCGATGCTGTTGTTGTCAAAGATGGGGTTGGTTCGATGGTGAAAGGCGGCGCACTGGCTGGTCCTACTATCAGCCTGATGGGGGTTATGCGCACCGCCGTCTCGAAATGCGGGTTTCCTCTAGAGGCCGCGGTTCAATGTGCCACACTTACCCCCGCACGTTCACTTGGGATAGATGATCTTTATGGGTCACTTGCCCCCGGGCATTATGCAGACATTGTCTTGCTGGATGCTAAGCTGAATGTGCGCGTAGTGATTTTTCGCGGAAAAATCGTTTGCGATTACCGTAAGTCGGATTTCCCTACTGCTTGAGCATAAGCATTTGTTTGTACCCAAGGAATGAATAGAGTTTATAAACAGCAAATGAAAGGAGGCATTTTCCATGGAAGTGATTGTTAAGGAAAACGGTGAAGAGGCAGGCCGCGCCACAGCAGGTGTGATTGCATCGGCCATTCGTATAAATCCAAATCTTGTACTCAGTCTGCCCACAGGTTCCACGCCTGTAGATACCCTGAAAGGGCTTGTAAGAATGCACGAACAGGAAGGATTGAATTTCAGTCAGGTAACCGGTTTTAACATGGATGAATATGTAGGACTTTCAAAAGACCATCCGCAGGGTTACTATTATTTCCTCAATGATCTCTTATACAGTAAGGTTAATATCAACCCGAACAACACCTTTGTGCCAAATGTTCTTGCGGACGATCTCATGTCGGCTGCTCAGGCTTACACTGATCTGATCTACAGCAAGGGTGGTTTCGATCTGATTTTTCTAGGCATTGGCCGCGATGGGCATATCAGCTTTAATATGCCGGGAGCCGCGCTTCAACCATACACACACCTTGAAACTCTAAGTGAAGCGACCATTGCAGATAATGCCCGCTTTTTTGAGAATCCGGCGCGAGTTCCTACCAAAGCCATGACCATTGGGTTAAAAATCATTCTGGACAGTAGAAAAGTAATTCTGTTGGCAAATGGTGAGGGCAAAAGCCAGATCATCGCAGATTGGCTGAACAATCAAAAGATATCGACATCCATTCCAGCGTCCTTTTTGTGGCTGCACAATGACGTAACTGTGGTTCTGGATAAGGCTGCCGCAAGTAAATTACAGTGAGAAAGAGGTATTGATAATGGAATTTCTATTTGACAGCGCCAATTTGGAGGATCTGAAAAAATATTCCGGTATCTATCCTATTACAGGTGTTACCAGTAATCCCAGCATTTTAAAGGCCGAAGGTAATGTGCCCTTGTTTGACCATATGCGCAAGGTGCGCGCAATCATCGGCGTGAACAAGACCTTGCATATCCAGGTAACCGCGCCTAATGCAGAAGGCATGATTGCTGAAGCGCATACACTGTTGAAGAATGTGGATGATAAGGTATTTATTAAAGTGCCGACTAACGAGGAAGGCCTAAAAGCCATGCGTTTTTTAAAGACTGAAGGCGTGGGTATTACCGCCACCGCCATCTATAACAGAATTCAGGGTTTTATGGCCATTGCTGTGGGTGCGGATTTCATCGCTCCTTACTGCAACCGCATGGCCGATTTGGATATGGATTTTCGCAACACCATTTCTGCGTTTCGCCAGATGATCGACAGTAATGGCAGTGACACCAAGATTTTAGCTGCCAGTTTCCACAGCATGGAGCAAGTGAACGATGCGCTGCTGGCCGGGGCCCATACCGTCACCGTACAGCCAAGCCTGCTGCACGGTGCCTTTGGTGCAGGCTGCATCCAGCAAGCCGTGAATGGTTTCTATCAGGATTGGACCGCAGTCCGTGGGAATGTCACGATCTGTGATCTGGATAAATGAAGAAGTTAAATTGAGTTTTATTGATGAGAGGAGATATCAATATGAAACAATTCTTGAGCTTTAAGATCGAAAATAACGACTGCGATTTTGAACGCATCACCCGCCTTCAGGATCGAATGAATCACCGCGAGCCCACTATCTGCCCGGAACGTGCCGAGATCATCACCAAAAGTTATCAGGAGACCGAAGGCGATCCAATTGTTCTGCGCCGCGCCAAGGCCTTTGATGCCATTCTGACACAGATGTCTATTTACATCGAGCCGGATTCCCTGATCATCGGAAACCAGGCCAGCCGCAATTTTGCCGCACCGATCTTCCCTGAGTATTCTTTCAACTGGGTGATTGAGGAACTGGACGAGTTTGAAAAGCGTAGCGGCGATTACTTTAACATCACCGAGGAAACAAAACAGCGTCTGCGCAAGTTGCAGCCATATTGGCAGGAAAAAACCCATCAGGACGAAGTTCTGCGCAATTTGCCTGAAATCAACCTTCAAGCCGAGGCACAGGGCGTATTGCATCGTGGCGGCATCAGTATGTCCGGTGACGGCCATATCATTCCCAACCATGAATTTGTGCTGCGGGTCGGCTATGGCGGCATGATCAAAATCGCGGAAGAAAAACTGAAGAATTCTGATCTGACCCAAGAGCAAAAGGAATTCTATAACGCATCCATTATCAGCATGAATGCAGCTCTGAAGTATCTTAAACGCTTCTCCAGGCTTTGCAAAGAGAAAGCTGCCGAAGAGACCAACTCGAAGCGGAAAGCCGAGCTGGAGAAAATCGGTACGATTTTTGAGGATTATATGGAGGGCGGTGCCCGCAGCTTCTATGAAGCTGTTGAGACCATCTATATGACCCATCTGTTGATGATGATTGAATCCAACGGTCATTCCTTTAGCTTTGGCCGCTTCGACCAGTATATCTATCCATATTATAAGGCAGATCTAGATGCGGGCAAAATCACGAAAGAAAAAGCGTTGGAGATCATTACGCACTTTTTCATCATGGCCAACAGTCTGAATAAGATCCGTCCTTGGGATCATACCCAGTACAGCGGCGGTTATCCTCTGTACAGCAACCTGATGGTGGGGGGAATGAAGTCGGATGGGACTGACGGCACCAACGATATCAGCTACCTGTGCATGGAAGCCATGAACCAAAGCTGTCTGCCGGACCCGAACCTGAGCGTGCGATTCTGTAAGGACACGCCGCACAACCTGATAAAAGATGCCGCACGCTTGATCCGCAAGGGCTTTGGGATGCCCAGCATGTTCTGTGACGAAGTGTGCATCCCTGCAATGATGACACTGAATATTGATCTACCGACCGCCCGTGACTATGCTTCCATGGGCTGCGTGGAAACTGCCATCCCCGGTCGTTGGGGGCACCGTGCCACCGGCATGACTTATATCAATTTCGGCAAAATTCTGGAACTGATTCTGAACAATGGGTTGGATCCAGCAAGCGGAATTCAGTTGTTCAGCGTGACCGGAAAGAAAGACCGAAATGTCGATTATAAGACCTATGATGAGCTGTGGATTGAATGGTGCAAGGCGCTGGACTTTTACATGAAGCTTGCCGTGGACTGCGATATGATTTGCGACCGCAGCCTGAAATATTATGATGCCGATCCATTCGCCAGCTGCACCGTTAACAGCAGTTTGGAACGTGGTAAAACTCTGAAAAACGGCGGTTCCGAATTCGACTACATCAGCCAGTCGAACATTGGACCCAGCGTGGTAGGCGACAGCTTGGCAGCCGTCAAAAACCTTATCTTTGACGGTAAAGTATTGACCATGGATCAGTTGCGTGCGGCTATGGATTCCAACTTTGAGGGTGAACAGGGCGCGCGAGTGCGCAAGCTGTGTCGTAATGCACCTAAGTTTGGCAATGACGACGACTATGTGGATCACATCGTGGCAGATGTGTACGAAAGCTATCTTGCATTACTGCCCAACTATACGACTGACCGTAATGGCAGAGGCCCAATCGGCTGCCGGTATACGATGTCGACCAGTAACATCACCAGCTATGTTCCCAATGGCTTCGAAGTGGGCGCAACGCCCGATGGCCGTTTGGCCGGTAAGCCCTTGAATGAGGGCGCGTCACCGTGCCTGGGCGCTGATCATGAGGGCCCAACGGCTGTGATCAACAGCATCAGCAAACTTCCCAACAAAAAAATGGCCGGCGGCCAGTTGCTGAATATGCGCTTTGCTCCCGGTGCTCTGGAAGGCGAAGATAATCTGGAAAAATTCACAAACTTCATCGAAAGCATGCGGTACAAGAATACTTTCCATAATCAGTTCAATGTGGTTGATACCGCAACACTCAAGGATGCCAAGGAACATCCGGAAAATCATATGGATCTGATGGTGCGTGTGGCAGGCTACTGTGCTCTGTTCAACACTTTGATGCCGGAAGCACAGGATGCCATTATTGCCCGAACGGAGCAGAGCTGGGCATGATTGACGGCAATTGGTAATTTCAATGGTGCTGGTTACCGCCTTGGCGGAAGCCAGCACTATTTTTAAAGGAGATATGATATGTCCGAAATAAAAGGCCTTATCACAAGTATTCAGCGTTACTCCACCAAGGATGGCCCTGGTATTCGTACAGCCGTTTTCCTGATAAACTGTAACTTGTGCTGTAAATGGTGCTCAAACCCGGAAAGCATGTATCCGGGCAAAAAGGTGATGTACCATGTGGTAAAATGTCAGCGCTGTGGGGCCTGTGTTCGCCGCGTAGCAGACAGCTCCATTGTCGTAACACCGGACGGTTGTAAAATTGACCGTGAAAAATGTACTAAGTTGTTCGAACTGCCCGATGTGTGCAACTATGATGCCTATGAGATAAAGGGCAGTGAGATGACACCAACGGAGTTGGCCAAAAAATTGCTAAGGGATGAAACGTTCTATAAAACCAGCAACGGCGGAGTCACTTTTTCGGGTGGCGAGTGTCTGCTTCAACATGAATTTGTGCTGGAAACCTCTCGCCTGCTGAAAGAGCATGATATTCATATTGCGCTGGACACTGCTGGATTATGGGATTTTGAAATGGTCAGACCCGCTTTGAAGATTGCCGATTTGATCCTGTATGATATCAAGGCGTTTGATCCGAGAATACATGCGGCCTGCACCGGTGTGAGCAATGAAGCAATTCTGGAAAATGCCCGTCGTTTGGCAAAAATGGACAAGGCAATGTTCCTACGAATGATCATTGTACCTGGTATGAACGATGAAGAAAACGATTTAAAACGGCGGCTTGAATTTGCAGTCTCACTGGGTAGTGCTGTAAAGCAGGTGGATTTGCTGAAATATCACCGGTTAGGCTTGGAGAAATACCGCGATTTAGGTTTGGAATATCCTATTCCGGAAGTACCGGAAACTGTCGACAGTGATGTGGCCTGGGCATTGGACTATGGCCGCAGTTTAGGCCTGAATATGACAGTAGGCGGTTGAAATGGGTTTGAAAAAACGCGCCGTATGCGGTACAATATAGGTAGTTAAAGGATTTTATATCAATGACTGTTTAAAGTTGAGACTAAACGGAGGCTTGTAAGATGAATGTAACTGAACGCCGTATGGCAGTTTTGGACTTACTGCAAAAAAGTGAAGTAGTGGAGCTGGCGGAGCTTGCCAAACAATTTGACGTTTCGACTATGACGGTACGCCGAGATCTGCAGATATTTCAACGCCAAGGTCTTATCAGCATGAATTACGGCAGTGCATACCTGAACAAGGAAGTTGTCGTACAAGAGCCCAGTTTTGTCGCTAAATCCAATCGCCAGCTTGCACAGAAGCAGGCAATCGGTCGGTTGGCCGCCGGTTTTATATGCGATGACGAGACAATTATCATCGATTGCGGCACCACCCCTTTGCAGGTGCTCAAATATTTAGACAATAAACGTGTTACGGTAATTACCAACTCTATGCCTGTCGTAAGCATCGTCAGTGCCAATCCTAAAGTAAAGCTGATCTTTGCTCCGGGCGAATACTACGACAATTGGGCAGGTGTGTTTGGCAATATGACTATGGAATTTTACAGCCACCTGCATGCCGACAAGGTATTTATGGGTGCACACGGTTGTAGTATTGAAAATGGCGCTACGCAGCCTGCTGTTGAGGATGCAAACACCAAAAGGGCAATTATGGCCGCCGGCAAGGAAAAATTTCTGTTGGTGGATGCCAGCAAATTTGATCATACCTATTTGATGCAGAATGCACAGATGGGTGATTTTGACCATGTGATTACCGATGAAGGTATTGATTCGGACTACCGGAAGCAGTTGGAAGCAGTATGCCGGGATGTGCGTTATGCAGGGCATTCATTCCAAGGTGACCAGTGAGCCGAATCCGAAAGAAAAAACAAATAAAGGGTAATCGACGGAAATCTTTGGGCAGAGATTAGGACGTAAATCTTACCGTAATACATGCATTCAAAATCGGCCGCTATGTAGGTTGGCACTATGGTTTGCGTTTAGGCCACAAGGCTAAGGTTGTTATTGGCAAAGATACCCCGCGATCAAAATGCCGCTTTTACATGATTTGAGTACGACGACACTACTCTGCTTTATTGACACTTTTTCGCGCGAAGATTTAGAAGAAGCATCAGCATTCCGTTTACGAAATACACGTGTTCGGATCTAGCGCGGTTATCTCCACTAAATAAACTACCACCTATTGATAAAAGAAATTTTATCGGTAGGTGATTCTTTTTATGCCAAAAAGTCCAGTGCTAATGCGGGTTATCAGATTTTACCCTTTGCTGCTTCTGACAGATGGATACGTCTGACCACCTATATTTTGGTTTTGAAGGGAAAATACTGAAAATTATACTAAATAGCCGTTAAATTTCAGGGGTGGATGCAAATGAAAAAGGGGGTATATGCAAATTGGTAAAAAAATTATGATATGTTTAGAGTATTTACTCTATATATATTGACAATTTATTTTTTTTACAATATTATTAGAGTAAGAGCTCTAATAATATTGTAAGAAGGTATTCTACATGGGATTTTTATGTAAAAACAAACATTTCAATTATCAAGCACTCCGTGCAATTGCAACCGCACCTGCAGGTCAGGCAGATATTTGCGAAGTGACCTCAACATGCCAAAGAATTCAGAGCGGAAACTGTGCCAGCTGGTGCTCTGAATGGGAAAAAACAGCTGATCGAATTCGCAAATTCGGAGAAGAATGTTTAGATTCCGGACTTAAAACAAGTGCATCTGAATCTTTTCTTCGCGCATCTAACTATTACCGAACAGCCGAATTCTATCTCAATTATGGCAGTAACAAAGATTATATGGATAAAATAAACAAGTTGAGTACAAAGTGTTTCAACCTTGCAATCCAATATGGGCCTTATGATATAAAACCGGTTGAAATACCGTTTGAAGGAAACAACTTGCCAGGGCATTTTTATCACGCAAATACCGGAAAACTTGTACCGACGCTCATAGTCATATCAGGCAATGATGGAACAAAAGAGGAACTATATGCGATCGGAATTAGTGCAATAAAGCGCGGGATGAACTGCCTTGCTTTTGACGGTCCGGGGCAAGGGGAAAGTATTCGTCGTCGTGGTATTCCATTCCGGTATAATTATGAAACTGCAGTTTCGCCGACAATCGATTTTGTACTTCAAGATTCATCGGTCGATTCGGATCAAATTGTTTTGTGGGGAGAAAGCCTTGGCGGCTATTTTGCTCCACGCGCAGCAGCATTTGAAAAGAGGCTTTCAGCCTGTGTGGCAAACGGTGGGCTCTATGACTGCCTTAGCTTGAATTCTGAAAAACGGAAAAAAATACTATGCGGCATACGGAAACACGCAAAAGTCATTAATTTGATTGCTCACCTATTAATGAAAACAAGTGTGGCTTTTGACTGGAGATGTAGGCATGGATTTTTGACCTTTGGTGTTGATAATCCGGCCGAATATATACTAAAATATGAGCCCTATTACTTGGAAGGTGTTGCTTCAGAGATAGCTTGTCCTGTTCTTGTAATAGGCAACGAGGATGATAAAAAGGACTGGCGCAATCAGGCTAAAATCCTATACGATGCTTTGAAATGTCCAAAAGAATACATGTATTTTACGAATGAGGAAGACGCAGGAGCCCATTGTCAAGCAGGATGCCGGATTTATGCAAACGACCGTATCTTTAACTGGATCGAAAAAATATTGGCTGCCAACAAGAACAAGTGAATATTACTTGCAAGAGGGAACCAATTATCTTAAAATAAAAGGTAGGGGTCGATTATGTGGAACAGGATAAGAAAATTCATGAACCAAGGCAAAAAAGAAGTCAAAATACCATAGAAAAGATTCTGGATACCGCCTTTGAACTGTTTTGTCAAAACGGCTATTATAAAACCAGCACCAATGAAATCGCAAAAGCTGCCAATATTTCCATAGGTAATCTTTATTTCTATTTCCCTAACAAAGAAACGATTTTTTTAGAAATACTAAATCGGTATCATCAGTCTTTTCTGCAAATACATGAAGCTTTTTTGAGCGAAATTGAGAATTCAAATGGAAACCTAAAAAAATTGCTGAGAAGAATAATAGAAGATATTATCAGAAATCACGAAGATTCAAGAGAACTGAACCGTGAAATTCAAATTCTAAGTTTCTCCAATCCGAAAGTAAGAGATGTGCTTGAAAAGCAGCAGGAACAGATTGAAAAGACCGTTCTTGGCTATTTACAAAAATACAAGGATAAAATCCGGGTGCACGATATCGAAGCGGCAGCTGCAATCGTATTTGCGTTGATTAATTCGGTTGTCGATCAAATAGCCTTTTCAAAAAATAAAATTGATCGTGAGCGATTGTTGACAGAAACCGTGAGTGCCGTAGAAGCTTATCTTTTGAGGGAAACCAATCAATAAATTTTAACCAGTATTTCTTTTCGCGCACACAAAAATATACTTTGATAAATCGGCATGTCTTGCTGGAGCGCGCCGATGTGACACACAACCGCGTGATGACCATGCGGTTCATCGACGGAACGAAATATGCCTACCCGATTCCGAATGATACACCCATTCAGAGGAAGGATGCCCTGAAATAAAAACAGCTCGCAAACCGGTTGTAGTACCGATTCGTGGGCTGTACTTTGTTTGCTTATCAAAAATAAATGGCAGGTCTGGATGGTAGGCGGCGATGCTCTACCCCAGGCCTTTTTGTATCATGAGTATATTGACAATATGATATACTATGATATAATCAAAATATGCAATATACTGCTTAATTAAAAAGGAGATTCTTATGAACTATGAAAAAGACCTCTATTTAATGCAACAGATTTATGCTACTATATTCGCGTTGGCTAACAAGATTCAAGTAAAAGGCGATCAGTCACTACAAATTCTGACCTCAAGACAAATGATGACGATGGCTGCGATTATACATTTACCTGGTGGAAAAGCAACTTATAATAATATTGCAAAAAAACTTGGGACTACAAGGCAGAGCGTAAAGCAACTAATAGCTCTTATGGAGAAGAAAGGTTTTGTTGTAACGATACCTTCTGAGCAGGATAAACGTGCGTCTAATGTGCAAATAACGGAATTAGGTCAAAAGGCTATTTTAATTTGTGAAGGACGATCATTAGGACTCATAACGGACATATTTTCGCAATTTACTACTCAAGATATGGAAATTCTGTGGGAACTTTTGAAAAAACTGTACAGCTATGATGGGGTTGAACAGGATGGCTTTGAAGAAAATATGGATTACGGAGCTAAAGAACCTTTTATGGAGTCTCAACTGCAAGCGAACGAAAAATTTAAAATTAGCAGAGCAAAAATAGAAAAGGAAGCGAAATCATTTGAAAAACAAATCCAATAGATTGATTTATTTTGAAGAATATGCACATATCAACGGAATTGACCAGTACTTATTTCATGCTGGAACAAAGTATGATAATCCAGTAATTCTGTTTTTGCACGGTGGCCCTGGTTTTGCAGAATCAACGCTTTCCTATATTTTTCAAGAAAAGTGGGAAGAACTTTTTACAGTAGTTCACTGGGATCAGCGCGGCGCCGGAAAAACGTTTACTAAAAATCCAGATCAATGCCCTACGATTAATTTATTGGAAGAGGATTTATTGGAAATTATCCGATACATAAAAGGGAAATATCATAAGCAAAAAATTATTTTATTTGGACATTCGTGGGGAACTATCTTAGGAAGCATATTTGTAAAAAAACATCCAGAGGAAATATCCTATTATATCGGAACTGGGCAAGTTATAAACATGTTTGAAAATGAGCGTGTCGGTTACGAAAAGGTAAAAGAATTAGCTTTACAGGCCAATGATAAAAAATCATTAAGAGAGCTTGAAGCTTTGGGAGATTATCCAGGCGACAACCATGGTATTGCCTTTAAGAATAAATCTGCGAAATTACGTGCTGTTCAAGGTAAATATAATTTAGCTGCTACAGGAAATACTTCTGCGATACTAGCTTTAATTAAAAGTCCTATTTTCAAGTTATCAGATATTACCGCTTTGATGAAGATGGATAAACTTAATAATGAAGTAATAGAATTTTGGAGTAAATTTGATATAAGATCAGAGTCGGCAGAATATAAAGTGCCAATTTATTATATTTTAGGTGAAAATGATTGGCAAACCCCTCATATTATTTCTGAAGAGTATTTTGAAAAAATCAATGCACCGCGTAAAAAAATATATTTAATACCTAACGCTGGACATATGACAATGATAGATCAGCCTAACTTATTCATTGAAACTTTGATAGACATTCGTAATGGAGAAAGCAGAAGGTCGTAATTCAACATACATGCGCCCTTTGTAGTTTTCAATACGTCACTCGATTTAGAAGTAAGACAAGCATACCGTTTACAGGGCGATTTTCACGTTCGGTTCCGTGAGCGGCTCGGGGCGGAGACCCTTGGTTTACTCGATTAAAAGTGCTACTACGAAATATTAATGTTCACACCGTTTACCTCGACGCCTTCGTCTGCACGGATTAAAATATATTTTGTGCCGTCGATGATCCGTGTTTCAACCAAGTTGCTGCGCTCCGAATTTACACGAATTGTCACATCGGGTGTGCGAACTTCTAATTGTTTGGTATCAATAACATTCTGCGGGCTGATCTCTGTGTCGGCTCCAAACTCGGTATCATATTTTTCTTCAAATGCAGTTACACGGGATTCAGAAACGCCGCAGGATTCCAGAATCCCCTTTACCGTTCTCTTGGTAATGACCAGTGGATCATCCTCTTTATTTGTTTTGTGTTCTTCAATCATTTCGGATAATTGCCCTTGAACCGTCTGCACAACGTTGAAGCTGCAATCCTCGGCAACGGTACCCCCTAAAATGGATTGGAAGGTCTCTTTCTGCGCAGCGGCAGGCATTGGAACTGCAGTTTTGAACACAGTATCAATAAATTCCACGTGGTTCTCCGCGATGTCACGGGAGTAGTAGACAGCGTTATAAATGTTGGCGCTGCGATCGTCGAAAGCCGGAAACATGAATCCAAGTTCAGGCGCCGATACAATCCAGTCTGCCGTAATGTTTCGGAACTGATTTTCGGAAACAAAGAAACCAAGCGCCGGCTTTGTCAATTTTACGGGACAGATGCTGCACAGAAAGTACGAAAATACTTCTGAAGAATCGTCTTGCTTTTCTCCATCTTTTGCATAGTAAGGAACGTCATATTTATCATAAGCCAAAAGAATCAGATAATTACCTTGCATGTTGAGTGTCTGAATCACGCGCCCGTAGAATTCCTGCACAGCGCCATCATCACCCAGCGATGAATCTCTGAGTGCCATGAGTAACTTATGTTCCTCACCCTCTAGGACTTGCTGCGTTGCAAATTCGATGTTTATCAGGTTCTTTCCAATCGTTCCGGAGAGCGTCTTTTTTAGAATTGACAAAAGCTCTTCGGATTCTTCCTGAGGCATTAAACTGAGCGGCTGACTAAACTCTGAAACAATTTCCTTCTGATCGTTAACGTAGCAGCCACGTATCCGAGCAATATTGCTCTTATCCGGACGGTAGCGGCGACGAATTTCTGAAATTTCTTTTTCGTTCATAATATCCTCTTCCATTCCATATGTAATTTCGTTCAGATTTCATATCTATATTATATTATAAAATGGCTCTTTTGTCATCATAACAGAAGACCTTTTGGCTGCTGAGTTTGACGAGGTTTGCGGAATGTTAAGGTAGAATGTTCAATTGTTCACTTGACTATGAAATTCACCTTCAAATTCAAAGACGGCATCGAAGAGCCAGAAGGATTGTCTCTCGGCACGTGGTTTGCTCTATATCTTGCTAACAGACAGATTAGACGCAATGTACCCCCGGGCTTGGGCAATTTTGATTGCTTCCACCTTACCACTTGCTTCCAGCTTTTCATATATATTTTTATAATGTGTTTTTACGGTTCCCTCAGATATAAATAAACGAGCTGCAATTTCCTTTCTCCTCAAACCTTCAGCCGCGAGCGATAGTACGCTAAGCTC
Organism: uncultured Caproiciproducens sp.; assembly: GCF_963664915.1. Taxonomy (NCBI): domain Bacteria; kingdom Bacillati; phylum Bacillota; class Clostridia; order Eubacteriales; family Acutalibacteraceae; genus Caproiciproducens; species uncultured Caproiciproducens sp. The sequence continues at coordinate 3,073,386 of NZ_OY761810.1, read as the reverse complement.
GCGCTGCGACAGAGCGACCACCTCATAGCTGACAGATTTGGCATGTTGTTCATATTGGTGGCAGCCGGAAAGAATGCGTTGTATGTAGGCGTTGTTCGGGTATTTCTCAGCAATCACTTCAACCATTTTTAGAATATAAATCGCGGTTTCAATAAAAGGCATAACCAGATTGTCGTTCTGAGCCTGAAAAAGCCCCTTTTCCAAAGCCACAGTTCCCACATCTATTCCATACAAATGATAATTGGCAACCGCCAGAAAAATATAGTTTTGAATAAGCCCAAGCTGATTGCTGTACAAAGAGAACTGCTTTTGAAAGCTCTCTATCTGTACTTCAAGCTCCGTATATCGTCCGGAGGCCATTAAAGCCTTTCCATAAACCAAATAATTAAATCCTACTCCTTGATAATACAAAGTAGCAGTGGCCATATCACCTGTTTGCAGCCAGAATGGAATTTTTTCCGGTTGACCAAGGCATGAATAAAGATATCCCCTGCACATGTCAAAGGTTGAATGATAGGCGGGAAAATTTGTGCTTTCAATATCCTTTTCCAACTGCCCCAACAGTTCAATCGCTTCCAAAACTTTGCCCTGATAAATTTGAAACCGTGCAAGACAGAATTTGGCACATATTATTATGCTAGTCTGATTTTTTGTTTCTGCTTTTAATATCGCTTTTGTGTTGTTTAACTCAACGTTGTTCCAATCGCCGGTTTCAAGCGCGTATTCCGCAGCAGATAACGAATCGCTTCCTTCGCCGCAGCCGTTTGAAAACTGAGAATATCCAACGCTTTGGGAAAGTGAATCTTTTAGATTCGTAAAGCTGCCTTCCCTACGAAAATAGAGATATAGATAATGGGGAGAGCCAAATGTATAAACATTGCTTGGAAGCGCTAAATAGGATTGCTGCCCTTTTAATATTTTAACAACCTTTTTAAAGGCTGTTAAAATTTTGTCTGCATGATTGAAGAGCGTAAATACCCGGGTAACATATATTTCAGCTATGATCCTGTTGGGATACTCATCATCGACGCAGTCAATTCCTTCATAGTAGTTCTGAAGCTCATCCAGCCGCTCAACCCAGCTTAACGTCGAATTCATTTTCCCACTAATCAAGGAAAGGAATATATGCTGCAAATAAGCGAGCGGATACTGAAACAGCTGTTCCTTCGGAACACAGTTAAACATTTCGTCCTCGCCTTCAAAATCGGGTAACTTATTTCTAATATTCTTCGGCTCATTCAAAAGAGAAAGAATCCGTTCCGATTGACCGGCACGATACAAACAGGCATAGGCATTCGAAAAATCTTCCTTTTCAAGATACCAATCGCCAAGCCGCCCATATAATTCTTGTATTGTTTCGGCACTGAAATTTTGTTTCATCCGCAAAAAATCCAGAAGAACGTTATGTATCTTATAAATTTTATTTGCTTCATCAAAAAAAACAAAAGCATTTTTACGGCTAAGCCTTCTGAGAATTGCAGCAGTATTTTCATTTCTTGTGACAAATCCTGCCTGTTCTGCCGTAAATTCATCCATGATGGAAAGCCTGAGCAGAAAGACCTGAATCGCACTGTCATAAGTATTAAATAACGCTTTTTCGATCAACTCATCAATCGTTCCGCTCATACCAACGGGGATACCTTGTTCTAATCCAAGCAAAATCAGATAGATAAAAGAAACCCAACCGCCGGTATATTCGCAGATTTCCGTAAGGTCTGGCAGCGATATATCAGCCATCATCATCCGGCAATAATCCCCAACTTCGTCTTCGGTGAATTTCAGTTTCTGCCGGGATACCACATAGCACAGTTCCTTTGCGAGCAGCTCGACAAAATCAAAATCCGTTGTGTCCCTCGTAATGACGATCATATGAAGACCGGTGATCTCTTCCTGGGCAAGCTGTAAAATGAACTTATTTAACTGCAGATTTTGCGAAAGATGATAATCATCCATTACGAACATGATTTTGTTTTGAATGGTAAGGTCACTTAGTACAGAAAGGATTTTATCCATGCTGGAAGCATCCAATGGGAACCCGAGGCTCTTTAAAGCGGCTCCCGCATTTTCGTCTCTTTCGCTTATTTTGCTTGCAAATGCATCCCAAAAAAGCGCGGAGGAATTGTCGGAGTTTCGGAACGTAACCCATTGCGGTTCCTGTTTCTCCGAAGTGAAAAAACTTTTGACCGCCGTTGTCTTTCCAAAACCCATGGGTGCTTCCACAATGGTAAGCGGAAAATCATAAACGGCTGACAGGTCGCTAAATATACGTTTTCTGTTTAGTATCTTTGATTTTTTCATAACGGATTGCCTCTTTACTTTTGCAAGATGTTTTTCTTACAGAATATTATATCAAGAAAATTAAGTCCTGACAAAATATATCTTAAAAATCAGAAAAATATTTAATTTTTAACAAAAAATCCCCCATATGGGAGATACACAAAAAATATTGTGCCCTGTATAATGATATACAGGGCATATTTTTCACTTAAAAGGAGGTAAGAGCACAATGAGCAAAATAATCGGTGTAACGCCAAATGATAATTTTACAATTTTGATTGAGTTTGAACATGGCAACAAAATACTGTTTAACATGCAGGAAATCATCAAGACGATGCCTTTTTCAAGCCTTCATGATATTAAGCATTTTAAGGATATCTGGTTTGAGGACAAAGCCGTTTACTGGAAAGAGGAAAAGCAAACCGTGATTCCTGCAAGACTTACCGTAGATAATATTCTGTTTGCACTCAGAGATTGAAAAGCAGTATATAACACAATATTCCCATATAAGGAGAAATTAAACATGAAAATGATTACACACAAAGCGCTGTCTCTGGTTCTTTCCCTTGCCATGTTGTTTGGCATGGTACAAGCCACAGGTGTTACCGCTTTCGCGGCGGAGAGTGGTGATGTAACTGCCTACTACTGCGACTCGGGTCTGTTTAAAGATTCCAACTGTACGCACATCATAGACTATAATAACATGACATTCCGTAGTACTATCACCAAGGCTGAGATAAAAGTCGGTACGACAGCCATCGAAGAAATGGCGCTTGCCAACTGCACCGATTTAAAGAGTATAGAAATTCCCAGCAGTGTTAAATCAATTGACGGTTGGGCTTTTGATCATTGTGAACGCTTATCGGATATTACATTTTTGGGAAACAGTGAATTGGACTTTATTGGTAAATGTGCATTTCAATCATGTTATTGTTTGAAGAATATTTCAATACCCAGCAGCGTCCAAACTATAACTGACGAGGCATTTCATATCTGCTATGGCTTAACAAGTGTAACGATTACAAGCAATATTAAGACTATCAGTGCTAGTTCATTTTTATTATGCGCTAACCTGAAAAATTTTTATATCATTGGGGATAAAATTCCCGATCATTTGCCGTTATCCCAAAATACATTCCTTTTTAAGGATAACGGCAGCAATTATGAAATGACCAATTATTATGGTAATAAATCCGGAATTGAAATTCCAACTGAGCTTTATGGAAAGTCGATTAATCCTGCCATTGACGAGAGTAAGCTGAAATCTTCCAGCATTACCGCTTACTACAACGGTTCCGGCCTTTATAAAGAAAGCACATATAGTACTCTCATAGATGCCGATGATGGTTACCGCAATATTATCTCGGATATTAATTTTTTTAATGGCATTACGACCATCGGCGATTATGCATTCGTTGGTTGTACCGGGTTAACGAGCATAACAATTCCAGAAAGTATATCCTCCATTGGATCTGCAGCATTTGCTTCTAGCGGCTTAACGAGCATTGAGCTAAACAGCAAGCTTGAATCGATTGGCAAGTTTGCATTTAGATATTGCACGGGACTAACCAGTTTGAGAATTCCAGACAGCGTAAAAACAATAAGTGATACTGCATTTGCAGACTGCGAAAACTTAACTAAATTGGTTGTTGATTCCGCTAATTTAAATTATGCAGCAGTCGACGGTGTATTGTATTCCCATGATAAAAATACGCTAAAATGTTTTCCAGGCGGGAAAACTGGAGAATATAAGATTCCCCTCAATGTATCCTCGATCGGAGATTATGCGTTTATGGGCTGTACCGGATTAACTGGCATAACGATTCCCAATAACGTATCCTCGATCGGAGATTTTGCATTTATGGGCTGTACCGGATTAACTGGCATAACGATTCCCAATAACGTATCCTCGATTGGTGATTCTACGTTTTATAACTGTACCGGATTAACTGGCATAACGATTCCCAATAACGTATCCTCCATTGGAGATTCTGCGTTTATGAGCTGTACCGGATTAACTGGCATAACGATTCCCAATAACGTATCCTCGATCGGAGATTTTGCATTTATGGGCTGTACCGGATTAACTGGCATAACGATTCCCAATAACGTATCCTCTATTGGTGATTCTACGTTTTATAACTGCACCGGTTTGAACTATGTTGTAATAAAAGGAACTATAAGCACCCTGGGTTATTCGTGTTTTGACAAGGGTCAGAATGGCTCTGGTCTGCTCTTTTATGTTCCAAGTGAAAAAAAAGATGACTATACTAAAATGCTATTATATAGCAATGTAACAGGAGTCACAACAGCCGAGATAAAGACAATTCCGAATGTGACTGCTTTTGAACCACTGCAAGGTAAAACAGTACCAAACGGCACAGCACTTAATGATTTGGAATTACCAAAAACTTTGGAAGCAACAGTAGATGGTACAAAGAAAACGGTTAATGATGTTATTTGGACACCCGACATAACCTACAATCCAACCATCGCGGGAAACCATGCGTTTACCGCTGTGCTGCCATCTTATTATGATGTAACGACAGTTCTGCCGAAAATGACGGTAACCGTAGCTGCAAAGCCAGCCAACACGCATACTATTTTGATAGATCATGACATCACCGGAGGCAGCATTACAGCAAGCCCGACAGCAGCAAAGGTGGGAGACACCATTTCGCTTACGATAATACCGAATACAGGAAAACAGCTTGTTTCCGGTTCACTCAAATACAGCTGTGGCGGCAAGAATTATAATATTACCAGTAGTAGCTTTATAATGACCGATTCAGATGTGACCATTACGGCGCAGTTCGAAACAAAGCCATCAGACAACGGCAGCTCAAACCATCACAACAGTAATAATTCCAGCGGCAAAAATTCGGCAGCTCCAACATCGGCTGCTGATTTATCAACAGGCGCGGCGGCAGACCTTTCCGGCGTAACGCTGCCCGCCGGAGTAACCGGAATAAATTTGAATGTAACAAAGAAAGATACTTCCGGCAAGTCAGACCAACAGGCGGCAAATTTCAGCCGCGCTTTGCTCGCAAATCCAAAATCAGGTGTAATCGGCAATCCGGTTGTATATAACATGGAACTTCTTGACCAGAACGGCAGTGTGACTTCCGGCGCAGGTAAAATCAAAATAACGATGCCTGTACCGGCGGGTTTGCGCGGAACGCCGCATGTGCTCCGGTATGAGCAGGCAGAGGCATTTACAGATATGGGCGCGAAACTGGAAAACGGTATGTTGGTTTTTGAAACTGACCGTCTCGGTTATTTTGCAGCGGCAGGAGTGGGTGATTCCATTACACTTGACACCACAAACTATATCATGCCGGTGAATGGAAATTATGAAATTGGTTTACGTATATCCGGAACACGTGGAACCTACGTAAAAGTTTATTCCAGCAACAACAAAATAGCGAATGTGACGAAACTGAAAAATGGCAACTATCGGGTAAATGGAGCAGAATTAGGTGTTGCTTACATTATGTATGACGTGTACGACAACAAAAGCAAGCTGCTTACCCATGCGTCAGTGCGGGTTGACGTAAAAACCGGCATTCATCCGCACGGAGATTCCACAAGGCAGATAGGAATTTATTGAATTCTGATCAGGCACTGATACGATAACTACTAAAAAACAGACAGTTTAAAAACGGCAAATTCCGTAAATAAAGCAGTCTGTTTTTTATTGCATAAGAAAATAAGACTATCTGGCGTTTTCTGCAATTTGTCCTTTAGGATATCTACCTATTTCTATCGAGATAACATTTCATATTTCAATATTATTTTTCTTTTTTCTTTCTTGTGATTAATTGAGGCTGAGTTACAACTTCTCTTGTAAATAACGAGGGAGCAGAAGCTTTTACTTCTACTTTCTTCTTTTTCTTTGTTTCTTTTTTAATGCTTTTATCGCCCATTTCATTTTCTCCTCTGTCCTAAATATTTTGTATAAATCATGAAAACATATCTTTTAGTATAAACCAACCATACATGAACATCAACAACTATTTTGATGCTCAAGCCGTAAATTTTTCGTTTTTAAAACATAAGCAAAAGTCCTATAAATGGCAACATGATGGCCTTTATAGGACTTTGTTTTCGCAGGGGGTAAAAATTACAGCAGGTTTTACCCATGCCGAAAAATTTTTTATCCTTGGAGATTGCATAGGCTTCAAGGAAAGTAAGGGCATTTCGCAAGCCTCTACGGGCTGCTCGTCAAATTGGGCAGATTCTTTTCTTCTTGCTTCAAAACACTGCCGCATTGACAAAACCTCCATTTCTTAACAGTGAATCTTAAAAAAATGATGGTGCAAGGTGAACCGCTGGCGACTGAAACTACAAATTTTAAGGGGCTGTCTCAAATTGAGACAGCCCCTTTCTCAATTTATGTTAGATAGGAAACTAGAACAGAATAGCTGCCTGTTGTGTAAATTCAAGATAGGCACCAATCACATTCCAAACACATAGAATAAATCAAATATGCCTCTGGTGTTAGGCTGGATGACATAGCCCGTCGCTGATGATTCCTGTCATAAGTGATTATAAAATCATTTGGAGTGTGAGTAATTTGGAAAAATACGCAGTTATTATGGCGGGTGGCTCAGGTTCCAGACTTTGGCCACTCTCAAGGGAAAATAAGCCAAAACAATTTATTGGTGCTGAAGGCAGCAAGTGTATGCTGCTTCAAACAATTGAACGCATCTGTGAAATTATTCCGGCAGAAAGATGCTTTATTATAACAAACAAAAATCTTCTTGATATTACGAAGGAAACAGTAAGGGATATCATTCCATTTTCAAATATCATAGCAGAGCCGATGCGCAAAAATACCGCAGCATGTATCGCATATGCTTCCTTGCTGCTAAAAGAAAAAGTTGGCGGGGGCTTATTGTGCTTCGTTCCGGCAGACGGATATGTTAAAAATCATGCAGATTATCGGTCAGCCATAGAACAGGCATACAAGGCGGCAGAAAAAACCAACGGCCTTGTCGTTATTGGAATTGCTCCTTCATATCCTGCCACGGGGTATGGATATATTCAAATAAATTTTGATGCGCAGGTTGATAAAAATGCATTTCAAGTAAACCGATTCATTGAGAAGCCGGACATTGATACTGCGAGAAAGCTAATTTCATCCGGACAGTTCCTATGGAACAGCGGTATCTTATTAGGCAGTATTGACAGCATTATAGATAACACGAATTTATTTCTTCCCGATCATATTGAAAAAATCGGTTGTGCAGTAAAACAGGTTGATGGACAAGATCAAAATTCAGCGATTGAAAAAGCGTATGTTGAAATACCGGACATCTCCTTTGACAAAGGAGTTCTTGAAAAAGGCAATTGTATTTATGCAGTGAAGGGTTATTTTGATTGGGATGACATTGGAAGCCTTGACGCCTTATCAAAAACATTCCGTTCGGATGCGGCGGGTAATTCCATTCAGGGCAGCTATATCGGCATAGATACAAGTAATTCCGTAATATACAGCGACGAAGCGATGATTTCTGCAATCGGTGTTGAAAATATGATAATAGCGGCTACCAAAGATGCGATTTTGGTATGCCCAAGGAACAGAGTACAGAACATTAAATCTCTTGTGGAGATGCTGAAAGCAAGTGGTTACGAAAGTTTAACGTAGGGAACTGGCCTCATTTGATACACTGAATTTCATTTCATGATTTGATGTCTGGTTTAACAATAAAATCGCTATAGTGAAAGGAATGAGAATATTGGAAAACCAAAAGTTGCTTGAACTCTATAGAACCATGAAAATAATCCGAATGGTTGAACACAGAATTGAAGAGGAATACAAATATGATGAAATAAAAACGCCAATCCATCTGTCGATCGGTCAGGAAGCAATCGCCGCAGGTGTCTGTATCCATCTTAGAAAAGAGGATTATCTCTTCGGCACACACCGCAGTCATGCACAATATATCGCCAAAGGCGGAGATCTGAAAAAAATGATTGCGGAGCTGTATCTAAGGAAAACGGGCTGCTCTCTCGGCCGAGGCGGTTCGATGCACTTAGTTGACCCAGAGGTTGGAATTCTGGGGTCTTCTGCGATTGTAGGGGGCGACATCCCGCTGGGGACAGGTACGGCGCTTGCTTCCAAATTGCAGCACAATGACAGGGTAACCGCATTATTCTTCGGTGACGGGGCAGTGGATGAAGGTACGTTCCATGAAAGCCTGAATTTCGCATCATTAAAAAAGCTTCCGGTCATCTATATTTGTGAAAATAACCATTATGCCATTAATTCTAATGAATCCCAAAGACATGCCGGAGAAGGCATTTATCGTTGGGCGCAAGGCTATGACATCCCAAGCTATCAGATTGATGGCAATGATGTGCTGAAAGTAACGGAATACGCCGAGAAAGCAATAGCAAGATGCAGAAACGAGGAAGGGCCAACTTTTATCGAGTGCCTTACCTATCGGTGGAAAGGACATATTGGAACGGTGAACGATGTCGGAGAAGGGTTCCGTCCGCAGTCCGAATATGATTACTGGGTTTCAAAGTGCCCAATTAAATGGTATGGCGAATACTTGAAATTAACCGGAGTTCTGAATGACGAAATGGAAGTAAGTATCTGTGATGAAATAAGCCGGCAGATTGAGGAGGCGTTTGAATTTGCACAAAGTTCTTCTAAGCCTTCTCCGGAAGATCTGATGGACTTTGTGTATGCAGACTAAGCAATCAATTTCTACGATAATGGAGGTTTACTATGCCCTGGACAACAGTTCAAGTTGAAAAATTAGATAATTTTTTTATTAAGGGCAATTCGGAGTCCAACAGGATTATTTCCTATAAAGACGCTATTTTTGAAGCGACCGATCAAGCCCTTGCCAGAGACCCCAGAGTATTTATCCTTGGAGAAGGCGTGGATGATCCAGGTGGAGTATTTGGCACTACAAAGGGTCTGCATGAAAAATATGGCAGCGAGAGGGTGTTTGATACACCTATTTCTGAGAATTCACTGACAGGCTTCGCCGCCGGAGCCGCTATGGCAGGATTAAGACCTATTCTGGTTCACAGCCGGATGGACTTTTTAGTACTGTCTTTGGACCAGCTGGCAAACCATGCCAGTAAATGGAGCTATATGTTCGGAGGAAAAGTAAAAGTTCCGCTGGTAGTACGCACCATCAGCGCGCGCGGATGGGGTTCCGGCGCGCAGCATTCCCAATGTGTGCAGGGGATGCTGATGAATGTGCCCGGGCTCAAAATTGCCGCCCCCGCCACGCCGTATGACGCGAAGGGCCTGCTGATTTCCAGCATTATGGATAATAGCCCCATATTGTTTGTTGAACACCGATGGCTGTATAAGACAGTGGGTGATGTGCCGGAGTCTTTATACTCCATCCCGTTTGGCAAAGGGGTCATCAGAAGACCGGGAAATGACATCACCATAGTGGCAGTATCCTATATGGTGGTGGAAGCGTTAAAAGCTGCTGAAAAGCTGCACGCCCAAAATATATCAGCAGAGGTAATCGACCTCAGGACAATCAAACCAATCGATCAGGATATTATTTTTGAATCCCTTGCGAAAACCGGAACGCTTCTGATTGCCGATACCGGTTGCAAGACCGGTGGAGCAGCTTCGGAAATATCCTCACTGGTTTGTGAAAATGCATTTCATCTTCTGAAAAGGCCAATCGTCAGGGTTTGCTGCCCGGATACACCAACACCCGCAAGTGATGTTTTGGAAAAAGCATATTACCCGGATTCAGAAACGATATGTGCGCAGACCATCCGGCTGTTAAAGGAATAAAGGAGGGGAATTGCTTGGATAAAATCATTGAGCAGGACTGTATGGAATATCTCAATAAAATCGACCTGACCCCATTAAAAGATAAAACCGTATATATTACAGGAGCCAATGGGTTGATTGGAACGTATTTTGTGTATGCGGTCAAGCATTCGCAAGAGTCCGATGAGATTAAGATTGAAGTAACCGCAGGTAAACACAATGTATGGTTCAGCGTTTCGGATCATGGAACCGGGATAAATCCAGAGGATTTGCCAAAGATTTTTGATATGTTTTATGTTGCGCACGGGGCCCGGGTTGATGCAAAACGTGGGAATGGTCTTGGGCTGGCAATCTGTAAGGCAATTGTAAACGCACATGGAGGAAGAATTATTGCAGAAAATAACAAAAGCGGGGGTGCGACCATTCGTTTCTCCCTGCCTTTGGAAGGAGGTAAAGGATTTGGGGATAACGAAATCATTTCTCTTGGTCGAGGATGATAAACAAATTCGTTCTCTTATCAGTTTTTCACTCAAGTCGCAGGAATATCAATGTACGGTGGTAGCAAATGGGATGGATGCAATGCGCGTCATTGCAACGGAGAAACCTGACATCATGATTCTTGATCTTGGTCTTCCGGATATGGATGGTCTGGATATCATTAAGCAGGTTCGCTGTTTTTCAGATATGCCTATTATCGTAGTATCCGCACGGGATCAGGATAAGGAGAAAGTCGAAGCGTTGGATGCAGGTGCCGATGATTATCTGACAAAACCATTCAGTATTAATGAACTGCTTGCAAGACTGCGTGTCATCCTTCGGCGTACTGCAAAAGACGCGGAGACTGTTCCTGAAATCTTCAAAAGCGGGGATTTGGAAATTAATCTTGAAAAGCATAATGTGTTCCTTGGCGGGAACGAAGTTCATTTGACACCGATGGAGTTTGATATTTTGTCATTGCTCATTAAAAATTCAGGGAAAGTATTGACACACAGCTACATTTTAAAAGAGGTGTGGGGTGCATATTTGGACAGTGATGCGCAGTCACTGCGCGTATTCATGGCAAATATCCGCCGCAAACTGGAAAAGGACCCAACAAATCCTCGATACATCATTACAGAAGTCGGAATTGGCTACCGGTTTGTGGATGAATAGAGGAAGAATAAACTGTAATTTGTGATATTTATATAATCTTTATATGGGATCCTTTCATCTTAACACCGGCTTTATATCCACTGTGATAAGATTAACAGTGGAAAGCGAGGGATTAAGATGAAAATTTTTAACAGAGAAAAACGGGAAAACATAGTCATTGCAGGATGTGGCCGCCTTGGATCAAAACTTGCATTGAATTTTTGCAATCAGAATGATAATGTGTCAATTATCGATATAGATAAGGAATTCTTTTCCAGACTTTCAGGGTCGTGCGTTGATTGTTTCATTGAAGGGGACGCAACGGACACAGATATTTTGGAGTTGGCCGGAATTAAGGCGGCGGATGTGCTGATTGCCGCGACCGATGATGACAATACCAATATCATGATTGCTCAGATTGCAAAAGAATACTATAAGGTGAAGCGAGTCATTGCAAGAGTGGAAGACACTTCTAAAGAAGCATCCTACAATCAAAGCGGAATCATTACAATTTGCCCCCTTGTTCTTTCACTGAATGAACTTCAGCGAATTTTTGCAAGTGAGAAGGAGGCTTAGTCTGGTGAATATTTTGATAGTCGGCGGCCATGAAAATGCCCATTATCTCATTAAATCATTCAAACAAAAAGGTCATGAGGTGATGATTGTAAACCCGGATCATGACTGGTGTCAAATGCTTGCCGATACATATGAAATTGAGGCAATCTGCGGAAATGGTACCGATGCAGGCACTTTAAAACAAGCACATGCAGAAAAAATGGATGTGATAATTGCATTGGAAAAACAGGATGCCGCCAATCTCATTATCAGTGAACTGGCAAAAAAGCAATTTCATGTTCAGCGGACATTTGCTATTGTCAACGACCCAAAAAATGTTGAGCTGTTTCAAGGACTGGGTGTAGACAGATGCGTCAACACCACTCGGATTTTCAATGAATTAGTTGAGCAGCAGGCAATGAAAGAGAACATAAGAAAATATCTGCCCATGGAAAATGGCAGGATTGTAATATGCGAGGTGCAGCTTACAGATAAATCTCCGGCACTTCATAAAAAGCTATGGGAGATCGGTTTCCCGTCACAGAGTACGGTGGCCTACATTCTCAGAGGAGAAGAAATTATAGTCCCACAGGGAAACACAGAGCTGATGGCAGGAGATATGGCAATTGTACTGTCCTCTTCCCAATCGATGGAGAGTACGATCACCATGCTGAATGGAAAAACTAAGCACTAAAAAGAAAAGCTAATCTGATTCTGAAATCACAAAGGCGCTCGTACCAGCTGATACGAGCGCCTTTGTGATTTTTATACTTAGCTTTATGAATCGGAAGTTCTTTTCAAAATCTTAAAATGATAGATTGCAAACAGAGCTGACAACGCAGCGAACAACAAAAAGGCAGCCGTTATTATTTTCACAATCGGTATTTGCTCCTTAACAGGGATACCCTTTTGCACAATGAACATGGTATTGTTGTGAATGTCTGCTTCGCCGCCATGCTCGGTACAGGCCCTGTTGAAAATTCCGGTAACACGGATTACATCACCTTTATTTTTGTAATTTCCAAAGAGAGTAATCTTCTGTGCGTCCGACGCCTTCATCCATATTCCAATTGCATTTGTGCCGTCGTTAATATTGATCCAGCAATATTCACCTCTTGGCAGTGGTTCGCCAATGGCCTCTCCCTGTACCGTCACTTCTTTTCCGTCAAGCGCTTTTGCATTTTCAATTAACTGGTTTATTTCCGTTGTTTTACCCGCTGCAAATGCTTGTACGGAAAAAGTTAAAATAAGCAAAACAATCAACATGAAGTATTTTATGATTTTATGCATCTCTTTTTGATCCCCCCAATCACATAGCCCACCAGCGCGAAAACAGATAGGAACTCCAGTCTTCCCATATACATAGCAAGAATGTAATAGATTTTTAATAAGACAGGCATGGCAGGGGCAGTAATGCCGATCGAGAACCCTACATTCCCTGTAACAGAGGCGGCTTCAAATGCAGAACTCGCAAGCGGGTATCCATAATAGGTGCCCAATAGGGTTCCTACGCCAAACAGGACGATATAACAAATAATAATGATTGAAGAGGATTTAACAATACTGTCGTCCAGAATTTGGTCCTTTATGTAATGAAATTTATAGACCTTCATGTTACGTTCCGAAGATAGAAGCTTTTTTACGTCCATAATCAACCCTTTTACCACAATGCCAACCCGTAATCCCTTAAAACCACCCGCAGTGGAGCAGGCAGAACCACCGATCAGCATCACGATTGTCATAATCAGGATGCCAAAGTCGCCCCACTCCAATGCAAACTGTCTTGCATAAATATTACCTAAACCGGTTGTTGTATGTGCGGACAGGACATTGAATATGATTCTTCTGAAGTCTGATACCGCGTTCGGATAAACATGTAATTTAGAAAGTCCGAACAAGGCAAGCATACATGCCAGGAATGAAGTGATGAAAAAGCTTTGTGTTTCAATGTTCTTGACCAGCTCTTTTCGTTTCCCCTGCCAAATTGCATAATGCAGTCCAAAGTTAAAAGAACCCACGATAAAGATAACCATGGTAATCGTTTCATAGGAAAGACTGTGGTAGTACATGATATTTTGCGTCATTGGGGCAAAGCCGCCCGTACTCCACGATGACATAAACATATAGTACGCATGCAGTAATGCGGATACAGGCCGGAGCCCGATCAGCATACCGTCAACCCAGAGCACAGCCGTTCCGACCAGTAAATAGATCATACTGATTTTCCAAATGATCTTTGCGGTACCTTTTACATTTGGTACCAGTTCAATGTCTTTTGCTTCGCCTACGTACAATTTATAAGCTCCACTGGTTTGCTGGGTCATAAAAACAAGAGCAAGAACAATCATTCCCTGCCCTCCGATGAATGTAAGAAGGTGTCTCCAAATGTTTAGCCCAATGGAAAGGTGATCCAAATCCTGTGTAAGAACCAGACCCGTTGTGGTAAATCCGCTCATAACGTCAAAACAGGCATCTAAAAGAGATTTCATGTGTCCGCTTAAAACATAAGGAATTGCCCACAGCAGCATTAACAAAATCCACGTCAGCGCGGAAACAACAAAGCCATGCTTCCATTGAATGACAGCCTTTTTTCTTTGAGTACGGATTCCCAGAAAAATCATGATCAAACCCACGATTATCGAAATGCTCATGCTGATTATAAAATCCAGTAACGGATTCCACTCGGAAAAAACCAGCGAGCCCAAAATTGGAATTATCATTAAAAAAGCAGTGCCTACAATGATCAGTCCGGTGTAGTAACTGATAATTTCAAGGCTTCCTACTGTATCTCGATCCGTCTTCACTTACTCACCTCGCAATTACCATCGTAATAATAAAAAGCAGCGCAATATATAACACAGTCCCAAACAATTCAGTTGTAAGACCTGCCAAATTATTTTTTACTTGTCGCATTTTTTATTCCTTCTTTATGTAAATCATTCATAAGCGATGTTAGAACCGGGTGATTGGTAATAAACAGTACACTATCATTTTCCAGAATTTGCGTATCTCCTCTGGCATAAATGACTTTTTCATCACGCAATATGGAAATAATCACACATTCATTTGGCAGTACCAAATCTTTTATACTACTTCCGCACCATGGATTCTTCTTATCAATGGTCACTTCCGCCAAAACCATTGCGCCGCGCTCAAAAGTTTGCAGAATACGGTAATCTTCTTTATCCAGTTCATATTCGATCATATCCGCGATAACTTCCGTGCTGCAGACAATTCGGTTAATCCCGAGCGCCTTAAACATGGAAATATTTTTTGGATTGTTTACGCGGGCAATCGTTTTTTTAATATGAGAGTTAAGCTTTGCAATTTGGCATATTACCATGTTTTCTTCATCGGTTCCGGTCACGGCCGCCACAATCTCGGCACCGTCAATTCCTGCGTCCTTTAAAACCTCTAGGTCTGTTCCGTCACCGCAAATCACATCAGCGTCCAATTCGTCTGCGATTTTCATACATGTATCTTTGTCCCGCTCAACAAGTGTAACCTGGTAATTTCTTTCTTTCAGAGTTTTAAGCAAGTTGTAGCCAATCTTGCCGCCTCCGATAATTATGGATTCCATACCGGCATCTCCTTTGAAAATAATCTGAGCAATTTTGGCTTATCGTTTTTATGTATGGTGCAAATCAACCTGTCGCCAATCTGAAGCAGGGTATCTCTTTGCGGTAGAATAATGTTTTCACTTCGACGTATTCCCGAAATAACACAAGAAAATTTCTGTTCAATTTCTGCAACAGTTATTGAAATTTTTCTGTTTATTAAAAGTTCGATTATATCATAATTTTCGTCAAGTTTGGAAATTAGGTCGCACTTTTTGACATCCAAACGATTGATGAGCAGTTCTGCCCCCAACTGCACAGGACTGATGATTTCAATATTCAGTGTTTCATAGATATACTTGCGGTTTGGATCATTTACCCGTGCAATCACTTGTGGAACATGATAAATTTTGTTCGCAATCAGGGACAGGGTAATATTGATATTATCATCAGAAGTTACGGCTAACAGAGAATTTGCTTGCTCAATCCCACATTTTTTTAGATTGTCACTGTCGAACTCGATACCGTTAACCCTTTGACCGTTAAATCCGCTGCCCAGAACCGATAATTTTTCTTTATCCCGATCAATGATGCAAACATCATGACCAAGATTTGACAGGTCATATGCAAGGCTGCTTCCCAATCTTCCACAGCCTGCAACGATAATGTACATAATTATTCACCTACGAAATTCAAATTTTCTTACTAGCCTTTTTCCTTTGCTTTTCCACAAAGAACAGCCTAACATTATTTATATAAAGATAGTGTTAAGATGCATAAAGGCGTATTAATTCTTTGTGAAGATCGACGGTTTACAGGATATGATAACAGCGGACACCCCTGCTAAAAGAGTGTCCGCTGTCTGTGGTGATTAATAAGCTATTTTAGCGCCGTTTTTACTGACTTGATCAAAGTGCCTGTCCTGTCGAAAGAGAGATCCCATACACCGACACCCAGCAGGTTTTTTGAAACGGAATACTGCACTTTTTTCTGAATCGAGGCAGCGTCATCGTAGCTGATAAAAGTGCTGCCGTTAAATAGCCAGGGAACCGATGCGGACGAATCATTGAACTTCCGATAGGATGTGCTGCTTAGATATTTGGACTGAATGGTGTCATACCCCACTGGGGAAGCGGAGGTAAATCTCTGCCAAAGCCCGTTATTCGCATTGGAGGCGCCCTGATAAGCGTAGCCGTAAAACGGTACACCCATAATCAGTTTCTTGGACGGAAACCCGTTGTTCAGCCAGCTTCGCACAGCCGCGTCAACACTGTTTTTGTCTTGAGGGGATTGTCCTGCCGGGGAATAGAGCGGAGCGTTAAAATCCGTAAACGAATCCCAGGAGCCGTGTAGGTCATAGGTCATGATCATTCCGTAATCTACATATTTGGAAATGGCCGATAGGCCGATTTTGCTTGCATAGTGGCTGCTTGACCCGCCTGCGAAAGAAAGAATATAATGCTTTTTGTCTTTGGCACCCTGAACATCCAGCTTGCTGCGTAGTGTTTTCAGCAAAAGCGGAAAATTGGTTCTGTCGGCAGAACGTGTGACGTTTGAAGCAAGCCCGCCCCCGGTCGGATATTCCCAGTCAATATCAACGCCGTCAAAACCATTGGCTTTAATAAACCGGACAACACTGTCTGCGAATAAAACTCTTGAAGATTCTGTGAGCGCAGCATCGGAAAATCCGCCGGAGTCACTCCAGCCGCCTACGGAAATTACAGTTCTAAGCCCGGGGTAAGCACGTTTTAAATTTCTGAGTTTATTGAAGTTGGAATAATCTATGTAGGAATCTCCTGCGGTTATTTGAAGGTTTGTGCCGATTTTTGCGAATGCGTAATTTAGGACATCAATACTGGAGGCACTGATTTTATCGGGTGTAAAGCCAGAATATGCTGCCCAGCCGCCATAGTAGCCAACAACCATTTTTGATGGATGCTGGAATGGCGGCGAAACGGTTGCTGTTAAGGAGGCAGCTGTTGTAACAAATGCGGTATTTGTAACGGGGGAAGAGGATGGTGCCTTCGAAGAAGATATCGATGAACTTTCGGGCACCGTACTGCCGGCTGCTGAGGAGTCAGATGCGGATGAGTCATGGCTGCTGTTTGTGATGCCGATTGCAGAACCGGATGATACAGTACGGTTCGCGGCATCCGGCTTTGTGCTGCTGTTCATTTCTGCGGCAGTACACAGAAGAAGCAAAATGATTGCCCCACCCAAGAACTTGTGAAGGAAGAATTTCTTTTTCATAGGTTCTCCATATTTTTCTTATTTTATCAATATACTAACATTGCATGGAATAAATCACAAATATCAATTAGTAGAAAAATAAGTGGAAAATTTTATCAAAAAATTAACTTTGGAATTCTGTGTGCGGAGAATATTGTCGTGTCGAGTGGGGTGTTCATTATCCGTTTGAATAAATTGAAAAGCCATAATCTTTGCAAATAAAAACAAAAGAGCGGACGCAACAGCGTCCGCTCTGGAAGTTAATTTGCAGGCAGCAAAATTAATCGCTGCTGAATGGAAGCAGTGCGAGGTGACGGGCACGCTTAATAGCGATGGTCAGCTCACGCTGGTGATGTGCACAGGTCCCGGTTACTCTGCGAGGCAGAATCTTAGCTCTCTCAGAAATAAAGCGGCGAAGTTTGGCAACATCCTTATAATCAATTGTGTCGACTCTGTCAACACAAAATCCACAGACCTTTTTGCGGGTCTTGCGGCCGCCCGGACGGCGGTCTCTGTCTTGTCTGTCGTTTCTGTCATTTCTATCGGCCATGGCAAAAAGCCTCCTTTTCTCATCATTAATTCAAGGGGAAATGTTTTAGAACGGCAAATCGTCGTCCGAAGGCATCTCCTCAAAATCGCCCGTATCACCGCTTGCATATGCGGGAACAGGCTGCTCAGCAGAAATATCTGTCTTTGAATGATAACTGTTGCTCTGCGCTCCGGCGCTGTCGCGTTTTGACTCTGCAAAATGCACATTATCAGCGACGACTTCAAAAGCTTTGCGCTTGTTTCCATCTTTGTCGGTATAAGTACGCGTTTGAATGGAACCCTGTACTGCAACCAGCTGGCCTTTGTGAAAATATTTGCATACAAAATCAGCTGTACTGCGCCACGCAACAATATCAATAAAGTCCGCCTGACGATCCGCTCCCGATTTTACATAAGAACGGTCAACGGCAATTGTAAAACTTGTCACCGAAACATCGTTTGGCGTATGCCTAAGCTCAGGGTCGGCAACAAGTCTGCCCATTAAAACAGCGACATTGAGCATTCAAATCACTCTTCCTTCTTAGCGCTTTCTTGCTTGCTTTCTTTCTTTATGATGAGAGAACGAAGGACACCGTCGGTAATCTTATAGATTCTGTCGAGCTCTGCGGTAAACTCAGGAGCACTTGTGAAATTCACTAAGGTATAGTAGCCATCTTCCTGCTTTTTAATTGGGTACGCAAGTCTGCGCTTTCCCCATTCATCAATGCTGTCGATGGTACCGTTTGCCTCAATCAAATCCTTGAACTTCTGAACCAGTGCGGTGACTGCATCCTCACCCAACTTTGTGGAAAGGATAAATACGGTTTCATAAGAATTCTTTACATCTGACATTATTTGCACCTCCTTTTGGACTTTGGCCCCGAAATAAATTCGGAGCAAGGATAGTAAGCCGAAAATAGCGGCTTAACAGAGTAATTATAGCAGTCTGACTTTATGAAGTCAAGACTAATTTACAGCGTTTTGCAAAGCTCTTTAAGGTATGCTTTGAATTCCTGCCCAATATCCGGGTGCTTCAGCGCGACTTCGACCTGCGCCTGCATAATTCCCAGCTTGTTTCCCATGTCGTAACGTTTTCCGGTAAAGTCGACCGCAACCATTCCGACAGAGCGCGCCAGAGCACACATTGCGTCGGTCAGCTGAATTTCGCCGCCTGCGCCGGGTTGTGTCCGATCCAAAATATCGAAGATATCCGGTGTCAGAATGCATCTGCCCAGAATAGAGTACAGCGACATGATTTTATCGGGTGCAGGTTTTTCAATCATATCCGTGCAGTTAAAATAGTTGTCATGAATAGGATCGACCTTTAAAGAACTGTATTTGGTAATTGCTTCGGCTGTTACCTGCTTTACACCCAAAACCCCTTTGCCGAACTCGTTGTAAGCCCGGATCAGCTGGCCGCACGCAGGATCCTCGCCGATGATGACATCGTCCCCGTACAGAACTGCAAACGGTTCATTTCCGACAAAGGAGCGGGCACAGTTCACGGCGTGACCGAGGCCGCGGGTTTCCTTTTGACGCACAAAATAGATATTTGCCTCATGGGAGATATCTATAATTTCCTTTAGAATTTTCTCCTTTTCCGGGCCGCCGCTGGTCAGTTTTGCTTCAAGCTCCGGAACGCGGTCAAAGTGATCTTCAATCAGTCCTTTGCCTCGGTTGGTGATAATCAGAATATCTTTGATGCCGGAATGAACCGCTTCCTCCACAATATACTGAATGGCCGGCTTGTCCACGATTGGCAGCATTTCTTTTGGCATGGATTTGGTTGCCGGCAGCACGCGGGTTCCTAAGCCGGCAGCCGGAATTACAGCTTTTGTTACTTTCATTTTTACAGCTCCTAATTAATTCAAAATACTATTTGAGGAAGGTATATCACAATCATATAACAAATTAAGAGGCAGATTGCAAGAGAAGTGTTTACGCCCCCTTGTTCCTGCAGCCGAATGGCGGCGCGGGTCGCTTCCGGGGTTTCCTGATGGATCTGTTCGATTTTGCTGATGCAATGTTTTAAGTACCATTTATTGCCGTTAAAACCTACAATCAGCATAATAATGATCTGAATAATCGCAATAAAGGTCGGCACGCAGAAAAGAAGGATCTGCTGGACCGGCTGCTGTGCTATCAGTTCCGACACTTGAAGAAGCTGTGAGTAAGTGGGTGAAACCGTATCTGCCGCGATTCCCTGCTGCTGGAGAAGGGATTCAAAAAGCGGCATGGAAAAATGAACGGACACATACGTGGAAATCAGATACATTACACTCATGATTGCGGTAATTACCGAGCCTGTTTTGTATTGCTTGCGGTACAGCATCCAGCCGCCCGAAAACAGAAATGCGCTGAAATTAAAGCGGTTCCTGTTAAAACGTTTTAATTTCAGGAATGAAGGCAGATAATATTGTGTATTGCTCTGTACCAGCTTTGCAACATCCCCCGCAGGAATATTATCGATTGGTTCATTGGGGTTTACGCCTCCCATTGGATCAAGGATAAACGGCATCGGCTGACCCTGCGGGAAGGGGCCTCCTGTCGGCGGGAAGCCGTTTTGTGGGAAATTGTTCGGTGGAAACCCATTCTGCGGAAAACTTCCGGTTGGGGGGAAACCGGCAACATCCTGCTGGTTCATCGTCAGCGATTGGCCGCAGTGGTCACAGAACATTGCGTTCTGTGAGTTCATGCTACCGCAGCGCGGGCAGCGCTTATTTCTGCTTCCCGCTTCGTTTTCTGTTTCTTTCACGGCCTTTGTTTCCTGTTCCGGCGGAGTCCAAGCGGTATGTGAGCCATGTTTATCGGAAAAAACGCATTTGCCCGCCTGTGCGTAGCACTCCCGATGATACGGAGCGCCGCACTCGGGGCAAACCACAATATCATCGTTTTGTGTAAAGGGCTTTCCGCAAACAGGGCAGTTTAAACCTGTATAGTCAATCATAGTTTATCCTCCCATATTAGATATCAAACATGTATATTCACCTATTGTATATAATTTCGAAGGAAACTTCAATAATATATTCAATAAGTTTTCATCTAATTCACAATTGGCTGTCCGGCAAGCCCCGGATGAAAGCGAAACAGAAGGGCGTCCTGTCTGCAAATTCATCTTTACATTATACACAAAATAATTTATACTTACTAAGTTAACCGGATTTTAAAGATAATGATTTAAAGGATGATATTATGCTGCAATTTGAAGAAATGAAGCTTGCGTTGCAGGAACTTGAGCCGGATTTAAAGGATTTGGCTGAAGCCCTTGGGCTTGAAAGCATGCGTGAAGAAATTGCAAAGCTCGACGAGAAAGCCGCTCAGCCCGGTTTTTGGGATGACATGAGCAATTCACAGAAAGTTTTGCAGCGTTCCAGTATGCTGAAAAATAAAGCTGCCGCATATGAACGACTGAAGAATGCGTATGGCGATACGCTTGCTTTAATTGAGCTTGCCGATGAGGAAGGCGACCTTTCCCTCTTGCCGGAAGCGCAGGAGGAAATGCAGAAGTTCCAGTCGGGGCTTGAAGCACAGCGCCTTTCAACGCTGCTTTCAGGCGAATACGACAGCAAGAATGCAATCTTAACATTCCATGCGGGCGCCGGCGGCACCGAAGCACAGGACTGGGCTGAAATGCTTTACCGCATGTACTGCCGCTGGGGCGAGCGCCACGGCTACAAGGTGGAAACGCTGGATTATCTTGACGGCGAAGAAGCCGGCCTAAAAAGCGCCAGTATTTTAGTTGAAGGGTTGAACGCCTATGGTTTTCTAAAAAGCGAAGTCGGCGTTCACAGGCTTGTCCGTATATCGCCGTTTGATGCCTCGGGAAGACGGCACACCTCGTTTGCCTCCCTTGAAGTGATGCCGGAAATCGATGATGATGTTGAAGTCGAAATCAATCCGGAAGATATTAAGATGGACGTTTACCGTGCGAGCGGTGCTGGCGGTCAGAAGGTTAACAAGACCTCTTCCGCTGTGCGGCTCACCCATATTCCAACGGGGGTTGTGGTTTCCTGCCAGGTTGAGCGCAGCCAGTACCAAAATCGCGATGTCGCCATGAGAATGCTGAAGTCAAAGCTGGTTGAGATTAAAGAGCGTGAAAATCTGGAGCGCATTGAAGATATTAAGGGCGTTCAAAAAGAAATCGCATGGGGCTCACAGATCCGTTCGTATGTTTTTATGCCCTACACGCTGGTAAAGGATCACCGCACCGGCTTCGAGTCCGGCAATATCAACGCTGTGATGGACGGCGATCTGGATGGGTTCATCAACGCTTACCTGAAAGCGCAGAGCCTTGACGCGCTCGGTGAAAATATAGAATAAAATGGTAGGGGGCCGCGAATTTTCGCGGCCCCCGTTTTTATGTAGTTCTCAGTCTTTTTTGAAGCCTGTTATCTCTGCCGCAGAACATAACGCGCACGTAATCTCCCATAATTCTTGAGGCGAAACGCTCGGTATACCGTTCCTGCAGCTCCTGAATGGTAAGATTCGTGCTGATAATGGTCGGCTTTTTCGTCATCAGCCGCGTATTGACGATATTGTAGATTTCAGCAGAGGAGAATGCGGTTTTGAACTCCGTGCCCAAATCATCCAGAATCAATAAATCGCAGTCCAGTAAAAGACGGTCTGTGTTCCCGTGGTCATCGCGGCCAAAATGTTCTCGTTCCAGCTTTGTAATAATGTTATTGACGGAACAGTAAACGACGCCGAATCCCTTCTGAATGGCCGTGTTGGCAATGGACAGTGACATGTGCGTTTTGCCAAGTCCCGTGCCGCCCTGCATAATCAAGCTGGGGGAGGAGAGGGAAAAACAGTCCGCATATCTGCGGCAGTTGCAGTACACGTCCTCCATAATGCTGCGCGGTGATTTTACGGTGTCGCTTTCCGGCTTATCAGAGTAATATTTTAGAGAAAAACTTTCAAAGGTAGACAGTTCCAGCGGAGTCAAAGCATTGAGAGTGTTGTATGCCTGTGCCCTCAGCAGCTTTTTCATGCATTCGCACATTCTGCCGTCAATATACCCTGTGTCGCCGCAAAGCTTGCAGCAGTAGTCCGGTTCAAGATAGGTTTCGCTGTAGCCGGAAGACCGCAGCAGTTCACTCAGTTTGTTCTGCAGGGCAAGGTTCTCGGCTTTTAATTTGGTGAGCTGCTCCTTTGTGCTGCCGCCCCCTAAAATCGCCCTTGCCGCAGCGATTGCCGTCCGCGACAGGATTGATTCGATTTTTCCCGCTTCAGGGCAGCTTTGATAAAATGCGGTCTTGCGCTGTGCAGCTTTGTCTTCTGCGTTTTTACGGCGCTCGGCAAGAATTCGTTCTGCACTTTCGTAAATCTCCCTGCTGTATCCCAATGCAATCACTTCCTGTCAAAATTATCAAAAACATTTGAACGTTCGTATTCCTCAATGTCGTAAGTCGTCTTCTGTGGTTTGGTGCTTTTGCGTGCCGCCGCCCGGTCATCTTTATCCTTTTGCGCCTGTTCCAGTGTGGTAATGCCTTCTTTTTTCCAGCGCTCCAAAATTTTATTCATGTAACTGATGCTGAATTTGCCGGTGTTGTCAACACTGCGTTCATACGCTTCGTGAATCAGGACAGTGCTGAAATTCCATTCTGTGATCCAAACTGCCGCAAACGCCTGTTCTTTGGTGGAAGGCGAACGGTGCGCAATACCAATTGCCTGTTCCACAGCATGCCAGGATTTTTTATTTTCATCCAGGCGGCGCAGCTTTTCCTCCGCCTTATCGTGGCTGAAGATTTCTTCTTCAGCCCAGTTCATGGCTACTTTTTGTATGTAATGCGTATTCGCCTTGCCGATGCTGACCACGTACTGCAGCAGCATGATAATGACATCTGCCGGCAGCCCGAAATCATCATGCAGCATCAAAAGCATTGCGGAGTCCCCGTTCGAAATCAAACGTCCGAGAATTTGCTCCGCCTCCTGCATCAGGCAGGCGATTTCCGTTGATTCACCCATCCTTTTTGCAACAAAAGCGTTGTCGGCCCTTTGCGGGCGCGGCAGCAATTTAGGCTGCTTTTCAGCAGGTGCGGGGTCCGGCTTTTCCGGCGTAGTCTCCGGCTTTTCTTTTTCGGGGGAGCTTTGGGCGGCTGTTCTTTCAGCCGGTACGAATTCTCCGTCTTTTTCAGCGAAAAGCCCGGTCTGCTGCCAGTACAGCATGGCGTCAGTTACGTCGGCTTTGTCGATGCACAGCGCCTTCGAAATATCAGCCGCCTCAAAGCTTTCTCCGGCGTGGCGCAGCTCCCATAAAAGCACCTTCAGCTGAACGGAACCTGCCAATTTAATATGTTTATCAACTACGGAACAGGGAACTGCGAAAATGGAGTTCCACTCTCCGAGATTAATGGAATAACTCATAGAGATCACCTTTCCAAAACATTTCAGTTTGTTTTCTTTACCATGTCTGTTATTATAGCATAAGCACATGAAATAGTGAATTGTAAAAAAGGTTTTAAAATTTTTGATAACCTACTTGACAAAAGGTCAGGTTCTGTCGTATAATAATTCACGCACCAAATCCGCGAATGTAGCTCATCTGGTAGAGCGCCACCTTGCCAAGGTGGAGGTAGCGAGTTCGAGCCTCGTCGTTCGCTCCAATATTGCAAAGCGCCGGTATCTGCCGGCGCTTTTTTGTCGGATAGGCTTTGAATTTATTTACAGCGCTTATTCACAAATAGGTAGAAATGTGATATAATAATAAAGTTTTGTGAATTATGAAATTAAAGAGGTATCATCTATTATGGATTCAAGAAATGACATCAGAAATGTTGCAATTATAGCTCACGTCGACCATGGAAAGACAACACTGGTTGACCAGCTGTTAAGACAAAGCGGCATTTTCCGTGCCAACGAAAATGTTGCGGAGCGCGTAATGGACTCCAATGACCTTGAGCGTGAACGCGGCATCACGATTCTGTCAAAGAACACGGCCGTCATGTACAATGGCGTTAAAATTAATATTGTGGACACACCGGGCCATGCCGACTTTGGCGGCGAGGTTGAACGTATCCTGATGATGGTCGACGGCGTTCTGCTTTTGGTTGATGCGTTTGAAGGCTGCATGCCGCAAACCCGTTTTGTGCTAAAAAAAGCGCTCGGCCTTGGGAAAAAGCCCTTGGTCGTCGTCAATAAAATCGACCGTCCGGGCGCAAGACCGGCCGAAGTGGTCGATGAGGTGCTTGACCTGTTTATTGAGCTTGGCGCTAACGAAGAACAGCTCGAATTTCCGGTTGTTTACGCTTCCGGCCGCGACGGATATTCCACGCTGGATCCGGACGTTCCGGGTGCGGATATGACTCCGCTTTTCGACTCTATTATTAAAAATATACCTGCTCCGAAGGGCGAGATGAACGGTCCGACGCAGGTTCTTTTTTCCAACATTGACTATGATGACTATGTGGGCCGGATCGGAATCGGCCGCGTCGAACGCGGTGAAATTCATGACGGTGACAATGTTGTTCTCTGCTGCCTTGACGGTGAGCAGAAAAATGTAAAAGTAGCCAAGCTGTATCAGTTTGAAGGCCTAAAGCGTGTGGAAGTGCAGGAGGCCAAACTTGGCGACCTCGTTGCCGTTTCCGGCATTACCGGTCTGAACATCGGCGAAACCGCCTGTTCACCAGACTGCATTGAACCGCTTCCTTTTGTAAAAATCGACGAACCGACCGTTTCCATGCTGTTCATGGTAAACAACAGTCCGTTTGCGGGCAAGGAAGGCAAATACGTCACCTCCCGTAATCTGCGTGACCGCCTGTTCAAAGAGGTGGAAACCAACGTGGCAATGCGTGTGGAAGAAACAGATTCAGCCGATACCTTTAAAGTGTCCGGCCGCGGCGAACTGCATCTTTCCATCTTAATTGAACAAATGCGCCGTCAGAATTACGAATTCCAGGTTTCCGCACCGCATGTTATTTATAAAATCATCAACGGCAAAAAATGTGAGCCGATTGAACTTCTCATGATTGAAGTGCCCGACAGTTACGTTGGAGCAGTCATGGAAAAACTCGGCACCCGCAAGGCGGAAATAATCAATATGGGTACGCGCGACACCGGAATGAGCCACCTTGAATTTAAAATTCCTGCCCGCTGCCTGATGGGCTATCGCCAGGAGTTTTTGACCGATACCAACGGCAATGGGATCATGAACAATGTGTTTGATTCTTATGAGCCGTATAAGGGCGATGTTCAGACACGTGCGCAGGGTTCACTTGTTGCGCATGAAACCGGCGATTCCACCGGCTACGGCCTTTTTGCCGCACAGGAACGCGGACGTTTGTTTATCGGGCCGGGCGTGGAAGTATATGAAGGAATGATTGTCGGCGCAAGCCCGAAGTCCGACGATATCGTTGTGAATATCTGTAAGAAAAAACATGTAACCAATACCCGCGCTTCCGGCTCGGACGACGCGCTGAAGCTCACCCCACATACGGTTTTGAGTCTGGAACAATGCATTGAATTTATTCGCAATGACGAATTGGTCGAGGTGACTCCAAAAAGCGTTCGTATGCGCAAAATGGTTTTGAGCAAGGAACTTCGTATGAAGCAGGCGAGCAAGAATAAATGATATGAGTTTTGTAATACTTGATTTGGAGTGGAACGGAACCTACAACCGCCGCCTCAAAGGTTTTATGAATGAAATCATTGAGTTCGGCGCGGTTAAGATTGACCGTGATTTAAATGTGATTGATACCTTTGAGGCTCTGGTGCGTCCTCAGGTTGGAAAGAAAATCAGCGGGAAAATTAAAACCCTGACCAGTATTACAAATGAGGACTTAAAAGCCGGCCTTCAGTTTATGCAGGTAACCAGCCAGTTTAGAAAATGGGCCGGTGATGCGGTTTTAATGACATGGGGCACGTCGGACATTCTTGCCCTTGTCGAAAACTGCCGCTATTTTTGCGGGAATGAGCATATTCCTTTTTTAAAGCGTTACGTAAATTTGCAGGCCTTTTGTGAAAAAATGCTCAATTACGATCCGACGAAACAAATGGGGCTGAGTACTTCGGCACAGCTTTTGGAAATTGACGAGGAAGGTTTTGATCATCACCGCGCTTTAGGAGACAGCCTCCTTTCGCTCAGGTGTTTTCAAAAACTTTACGTACCTCAGAGCTTAACTCCGTTTATTCAAGACGCGACCACGGATGAGTTTTATGACAGGATACTTTTCAAGACATTAATTGTCTGTGATCTAAACAATCCGCTGATTAACCGGAGCGATATGCATTTTCAATGCGATATCTGCGGCAGCCGTGCGCACAGAACGAGTGAATGGCAGCTCAAGAACAAAAGCTACCGTGCGGAATTCATTTGCTGGCATTGTCACCACCGGTTTTACGGCCGTGTACAGTTTAAGCTGAAATATGAAGGTATGGTTGTAAAAAAAGCAATCCTTCCGGTCAATGCCGACAAGGATAAAACGGAGGACGAAGAGCCTCAAGAGGAGAGCTGACAGCCCTCCTTTTTTTATGCCCGAATTTGCATTCTCTTTTTCCTTATGCTAAACTTATACTGAATTTTTCAAAAAGCAGTTACATTATTCTGCTTATGCAATATAAAAAAGTATATAACATCATAATAGATCATTAGCCATTGCGGAGGGCATTATGAATTACGACGGTAAAAATATGAGGATACATGAGGAGCAGGACGTTATCTATCTGACCTTTCCTCTGCTTGAAAAATACAGCTTTGTGAACCATGCCTTTTCCACACGAATCGGCGGCGTGAGTAAAAATGAATTTGCTTCAATGAATTTAAATCTTGGCCGCGGAGACAGCGACGAAAATGTGAAAAAGAATTTTCATCGGTTCTGTTCTGCCGCAGGTTTTGATTATTCCACGTTGGTTGCTTCGTCACAGGATCACCACACCTTTGTCCGCAGGGTGGGGTCCGGCAATTATGGAACGGGTATTTGGAAGCCAAAAGATATGAAAAGTGTGGACGGATTGATTACCAATGAAAAAAACGTGACGCTTGTCACCTTTTATGCCGACTGCGTGCCTCTTTTTTTTCTGGATCCGCAAAAGCGTGCAATTGGCCTTGCACACGCCGGCTGGCGCGGTACTGCCGCTCAAATGGGAGCGAAGATGGTGGAAGCCATGGTTCGGGAATTCGGCAGCAGCCCCGGTGACATCCTCGCCGCGGTCGGTCCGTCTATCGGTCCATGCTGCTTTGAAGTGGATACCCCGGTATATGAAGAATTTGCCGTGATATCCGAACTGAAACCGCAGGAATTTATTGTTGATAAAGGCAAAAACAAATATATGATTGATTTATGGGAGGCCAACCGACGCATAATAATGGGAGCGGGAGTGCCGCAGAAGAACATAGAGGTTGCGCAGCTTTGTACAGAATGCAATGCGCAGTGGCTTTGGTCCCATCGGGCGAGCGGCGGAAAGCGCGGGGGTCTTGCCGCAATGATGTGCCTGACGGAGGGCAAAGCATGATGATTGAACATTGTATGCTTTGTCCGCGGGCATGCGGCGCGAAACGGACAGAGACCGAGGGATCCGGCTTCTGCGGGCTGGGCACGAATCCTGTCGTCGCCCGTGCGGCGCTTCATTTTTGGGAAGAGCCCTGTATCAGCGGGAAAAGCGGTTCCGGAACAGTCTTTTTCACCGGCTGCTGCCTAAAATGTGTGTTTTGCCAGAACTATCAGATCAGCACAAAAAAAGAAGTGGGCAAAATCGTCAGCGTGCAGGAGCTTGCGGGAATCTTTGACCGGCTTGCGGCACAAGGTGCACACAATATCAATCTGGTCAGCCCCACGCAGTTTGTCCCTGCAATTATTGAGGCGCTGAAACTTAGAAAGATTCAGATTCCGGTCGTTTACAATTCGGGCGGCTATGAAAGCGTGCAAACGCTCAAAATGCTGGACGGTCTGATTGATGTCTATCTGCCCGACTTCAAATACGCGGATAATCTGCTTGCTTTGAAATATTCTGGCGCGCCGAACTACGCTGAAAACGCTAAGGCCTGCATCATTGAAATGGCTCGTCAGACCGGCCCGGCTCAATTTGATGCTGAGGGAATGATGACGCGCGGTACGATTGTACGGCATTTGATTTTGCCGGGCAATACACGCAACTCCATCGCCGCACTCGACTGGCTGGATGAAAATCTGCCGGATGGGGTGCTCGTCAGCCTCATGGCGCAGTATGTGCCCTGCGGCAGAGCGGTTGATTACCCTGAGATTAACCGTAGAATTACAAAACGCGAGTACAAAAAAGTGCAGGAGCATCTTTTTGATTTGGACTTGGACGGTTTTGTTCAGGAACTGGAATCGGCGAGCCAAAGCTTTATTCCTCCTTTTGACTTAGAAGGTGTTTAGCGTTGTAAGCTCTTGACAAACAGCGGATACCGCGGTAGACTGTTATGTAGTTATTGAAATTACATAACATAATTTTTAAAAGACGGTGATATTATGAATGACAGCAGTACAAACAAGTCTCAATGGAGGGCAACGCGCCGCAAGGAGCTGGAGCTGCCGAGCTACACAATGACTGAAGAAATCATCAACGCCATCACACATGGTGTTGGGGCAGGTTTGGCAATAGCCGGTTTTATCGCGCTTCTCATCAATGGGCATCACGACATCATGTCGGTTACCGCAGTATCCATCTTTGGCGTAACCATGATTCTGCTATACACGGTTTCCGCGATATACCATGGTCTTGATGTCTGCAATGGAAAGAAAATCTGTCAGATCCTTGACCATTGCACGATTTTTCTGCTGATCGCCGGAACCTACACACCGATTGCGCTTTTGTGTTTCGGCGGTATGACGGGCTGGATTATGTTCGACATTGTTTGGGCGGTGGCCATTGTCGGCATTGTGCTCAATGCGATTGATTTGAAACGCTTTAAAACCTTTTCCATGATTTGTTATCTTGCGCTTGGCTGGTTTGTCGTCTTTTTCCTGAAACCTCTGATTGAACATCTCGACCGGAGCGCCATCTTTTACTTAATCATCGGCGGTGTGTTTTACACAGTCGGTGCGGTGATTTACGGACTCGGCAAGAAAATAAAATATATGCACTCCATCTGGCACCTGTTTGTGCTTGGCGGGACGGTTTTTCATTATTTTGTAATCTATCATATTGCGGTCTAAAATTGTTTACAAATCATACTACATTTCACATCTTTCCTGCGATATAATAAAATCAAGAAATACAATCGCAGCATAAAGAGGTGACGGATTGGATATTTTACAAAGAGAGATGTCCTTTGATTCCTGTGTGGATGATGAACGGATTTTTGCCCGAATTATCGAACCTGCCCAAAAGGCGGATGTAAAGGCTGTGCTGCAGATTGCTCACGGTATGGCAGAGCACAGCCTTCTTTACGTTGACTTTGCCCGGGAAATGGCTGTCAACGGCTACGCAGTCGCAATTAATGACCATTTGGGCCACGGAAAGTCGGTGTCCACCGGCGGGGCGTATGGTTATTTTGGTAAAGGCGGCTGTCAGAATCTGGTGAAAGACATGCACAAACTCTATCTGCTGATGCGCCAGGATTATCCCGATGTTCCTTTTGTATTAATGGGGCATAGCATGGGTTCTTTTTTAGCCAGATCATACACCGTACAATATAAAGATGAACTGGCCGCAGCAATTTATATCGGGACCTGCGGCAACCCGGGAACGGCGGCTTTTACCGTTCAAAAACGGCTCAGCGACTCCATCGTCAAAAAGAAGGGCGCGTTAAGCCACGATCTGCTTTTTGCAAAGCTTTCAACCACGGAATACAATAAGCCCTTTGCACCGTTCAGGACCCCGAACGACTGGCTTTCACGCGACACGGCAGAGGTTGACAAATATACAAAGGATCCGCTTTGCGGCTTTGATCTGACTGCATCCGGCTACCGGGATATCGTTTATTTGCAGGCTGAGATCAACTCATCCCGCTGGTTCAAAAAGATGCCGGATATTCCGCTTCTGCTGCTGTCGGGTGACAAAGATCCGGTCGGCAACTTTGGCAAGGGCGTTCGGCAGGTTACGAAAAAACTTAAAAAAACAGGGCATAATGTGCATCTGGTTTTGTACCCGGGAGCGCGTCATGCTATCCTTTGCGAAACGAATAAAGATGAGGTCTATAGTGAAATAGCAGAATTTCTTGCGTCTGTAACGGCGGGATGATTCTCAGTGATAGAAAAGGACCGGGTAAACCAAAGCTTTACT
Source organism: uncultured Caproiciproducens sp. (assembly GCF_963664915.1). Lineage (NCBI taxonomy): Bacteria > Bacillati > Bacillota > Clostridia > Eubacteriales > Acutalibacteraceae > Caproiciproducens > uncultured Caproiciproducens sp. The sequence continues at coordinate 3,042,165 of NZ_OY761810.1, read as the reverse complement.
CGGTCCTTTTGTGATATATCTTAGCGATACTCCATATATTTGAAGATAAGGGGAGTATGCTTATGTTTGTTACTTTTCACATGAATCGGAGATTGATACTGATGATTTTTACAGTCGCAGCAATTGTACTGATTGTATGCTGCGGCGTCCCTGCAAAAGCGACCGACACCGGTAAAGGTGTAAAGCTGCCGATTTTAATGTATCACAGTATGTTGAAAGATAAAGCATATCAGGGCGTGTATGTGATTTCACCGGAAATTTTTGAGAAAGACCTTCAATATCTGCAAAAAAAAGGCTATACCGCTATTGTGATGCAGGATTTGCTGAACTATGTAAATAAAAAGGTTCCTCTGCCATCTAAGCCTGTGATGATTACATTCGACGACGGATATTATAACAACTATCTTTACGCATATCCGCTAATTAAAAAGTACAATATGAAAATGGTGCTTTCTCCAATCGGCTACTGTACGGAGTTATTTTCGCAAAGTGTCAGCCCGGACCATGCCAATTATTCGCATTGCACATGGGATGAAGTGAACGAAATGATCGCTTCGGGCCGGGTGGAAGTCCAGAATCACACCTACAATCTTCATGAGAGCAAAAACGGCCGTCTTGGAGCGGGAATGAAGAAAGGTGAGAGCGTCAGCAAATACACCGCATTGCTGAACGCAGACTTAAGCAAAATGCAGACGGAGATGAAAGACCACACCGGGTACACGCCGACTACGTTTGTTTATCCGTTCGGCATCATCAGCGACGCGTCCTTGCCGGTAATCCGGAATCTTGGATTTCAAGCCACCTTAACTTGTGTAAACAGAATCAATTACATTACGGATGATCCAGAATGCCTCTATGGCCTTGGAAGATATCTGCGCCCCGGGAAAACGGCAAGCGAAGCATATTTTAAAAAAATCGGATTAAACTGAAGGCCTTAGTTTCCCACTTTTTTCATAATCACCTTTTCAACCATATGAAGGATTGCCGTCATAAGGCTCGTAGCCACAAGGAACATCGGCATCAGCACCAGCACCATGGGCAGAGTTAAACCGACCACTGCGAAAAGCGGCTTAAAGAAAATCAGCGCCGCGACAAAGACCGACACCATGATGGAAAATAAAGCGGTATGCTCTAAATTAAATGGGATGCAAACCTTAAATAGGGTCAGCAGTCCGGTGTATCCGGTGATCATCACGGCAAGCGTGGAAATTTGTTCCTGCGTGAAATCCAGAAAACCGGAAATCAGCACAAGCAGCACAATATTCAGCACCATGGTCAGTGCCCCCGGCAGCGCTTTTTTAATAACATTGACAATAAATTTGCCACGGATTTTTTCCTTGTTCGGCTCAAGTGCGAGAATAAAAGACGGGAATCCGATTGTCACTGCATTAATCAGTGTGAATTGGATTGGCTGAAACGGATAATCGTAGCTTAAAAAGATGAACAAAACGGCGATGATCGCAGAAAATATTGCTTTTACGAGGAACAGGGAAGCGGAGCGCTGTAAATTATTAATGGAACGGCGTCCCTCGTTCACAATCCTGGGCATGCTTGCAAAGTCTGAATCGAGGAGGACCACCTGGGAAACCGTTTTGGATGCGTCGCTGCCGGAAGCCATTGCAATACTGCAGTCGCTTTCCTTCAAAGCGAGTACATCGTTCACGCCGTCGCCCGTCATCGCAACCGTGCGGCCCTGTTCTTTTAAAGCTTTAACCAAATCAAGCTTCTGCTGCGGCGTGACACGCCCAAAAACAGAGTATTTGACCGATGCCTCTTTGATTTCATCATCGCTTTTCAGTGTGGCTGCGTCAACATAGCTGTCTGCTGTTTTCAGCCCTGATTTTTTAGCGATATTGGCAACCGTGATTGCGTTGTCCCCGGAGATGATTTTTATGTCCACACCTTGAGAGGCGAAGTATTCCAGTGTCTTCTTGGCGTTTTTTCGGATTTTGTCACTCAAAAGGATCAAAGCAAGAGGGGAGACATTTTCGGGCAGTTCCCTGTCGCTCAGTGTGTTTTCACTATGGGCCAAAAGCAGCACGCGCTGTCCCTGGGCGGAGTATTGCTCAACCATCGGCCTGATTTTCTCGAAGCCGTCCTTCAGAACAAATTCCCCCGCGCCCAGCAGAAAGCTGCCCATTTCATGAAAGCTGGCGCCGCTCCATTTTCGTACGGAGGAAAACGCAACCGTATTGGTACAGTTCCATTGCGGAGGATCAAGCCCCAGCTCTTTCAATGCATTGGAGGTCGGGTTTTCATCATTCAGGGAGTTCATCAGCGCAGCTACCGCGTCTTCGGTTTCCTGCTGCGAAATGCCGCACAGCGGGACGACCGCATCTACTTGCATGGCTCCCTCCGTGATGGTTCCAGTCTTGTCCAGACACAGCGTATCGACCCGGGCCAGTGTTTCAATTGAGTAAAGGTCCTGAACCAAGGCTTTGTGGCGGGCCAGGCGAAGCACACTCACCGCCAGCACAACGCTGGTAAGAAGGACAAGCCCTTCGGGAATCATGCCGATCAGCGCGGCGACGGTGCTGACAATCGCACGGTTGAATGCCTGTCCTGAAAGATAGACCTGCTTATAGAAAAGCAGAAGTCCGACCGGGATAATGGAAAACCCGATGTATTTAATAATTTTATTAATCCATGTCATAATTTCGGAATTTGGTTTTTTTAAGTATTTTGCACTTTCAGTAATTTTTGCGGCATAGTTTTCGGCGCCAATGTGTTCAACCTGTGCAAGGCAGCTGCCGCTTCCAATAAAGCAGCCGCTCAAAAGATGGTCCCCGTTTTTTTTGCTGATGAGATCAGCTTCACCCGTAATCAGCGCCTCATTAACCTCGCATTCTCCGTCAACCACAAAGCAGTCGGCACAAACCTGATTCCCGGAAGTAAGCATCATGATGTCGTCGAGCACCAAGTCGCTGACCGGCATGTCCTGTTTTGTTCCTCCGCGCAGGACATGTGCTTTCGGGGCGGCAATCAGTTTCAGCTTGTCGATTGTTTTTTTTGCCTTAATTTCCTGAAAAGCGCCAATCAGCGTATTGGAAATGATGACACCCATAAACAGCAGGTTCTTATAGGAACCGACCATTAAAATCAGTCCCGCGAGAATTGCATTTAAAATATTGAACGGTGTGATCAAATTGCCGCGTATAATTTGCCCAACTGTTTTGGTCTTTATTTCCTCCGAGCCGTTTGTCAGGCCGCGCTGGCGCCGTGACTCCACCTGCTCTTCTGAAAGCCCGAGAGTATTGCTCAAATCCATCATGAATTTATATCCCCGTTCATGTATTAATTTTACTGAAATTCATTATACTATAGATAGTCACTGATTTACCAATCAAAATATAATTTGTTAAAAAGTTAAAAATTTCGTAACAATTTTCGTTAAAATGACTAAATAACAATTTGCTTAAGCAAAATATTTGATTCATAATTTACCTTGTTTCATATTTGTATTATGGTATAATAAGAAAATATGAGATATTGTGGATGGAAATTAGTTCACAAGTAGATAGGAATATGTGAAGAAAGGGGTCTGGCCCTTATTAGAATGATTAAATTTGACTTAAAAAAGATAAAGCTGCCTGTTCAGGATTTTGACAGTATGCTTGTTCTATTGTTGACAGTTTCTATTTTTGCTCCATTTTATTTAAGTGTTGTTACGACCTGCGGTATCGCCGTTATGACGATGATGAACTGCAAAAAGAGAACAAAGGCATTTACGTCTCCGTACTCAAAATATCTTCTCGGTTTTCTAATCATTCCCTTTTTTGTATCTGCAACCTATAACAATTACTGGGGAATGCTCTATGCGATTGTAATACTTGCTGCGGTGACCTGTGGATTTTATGTCAGAAGCGTCATGACGCGCCAGCTTTTTGATCAGGTGATGGATTTATCCTGTCTTGCAAGCATTTGGTGCGCGCTGATTGCCATCTTCCAAAAAATAACCGCTTATGGTGCGGCACCGCGGTATCGTCCGACTTCCGCGTTTCACAATGCGAATTGTTATGGCATGATGATTGAATTTATTGTCATTATTGCCATCTATCGGATTTTTACGAAAGCAAAGAATAGAAACTTTTATTTGGCAGTTATCGCCATCAACTTCATCGGACTTTATCTATGTGCAAGCCTTTCTGCCTTTCTTGCCACCGCGTGCGCAATCATGACCATTCTCATCATGAAGAGCAGATATAAGCTGGCCGCCGGTTTGGTGTTAGGTGCCGTGACTTTTATTTTGGTCAGCCTTGCTTTTCCGTCGATTTTCCCAAGAGGGCTTGAAGCAATCGACAGCACCTTTGATCAGAGAATTTCAATTTGGACAACCGCTATCAGGGGAATCATCAGACATCCCTTCTTTGGAACGGGTGCGCTGTCCTACCAGATGATCTGTGAGCAGCTGGGCGGCTACAAAACCTACCATTGCCATAATTTGCTGTTGGACACCCTGTTGAATTTTGGATTTGTTGGCCTTGGCGCGATTGGTGTTTATGTGATGATACAGCTGAAACTGTTGTCGCTGCGGTTTAAAAGCAACCTGTGCAAAGACATGAATATTCTTTTTGTTGCTGCAATGGTTGCTGTCACCGTGCATGGACTGACCGATGTCACGATTCTCTGGATTCAGACAGGAATGATGTTTATTCTTGTGTTTTCTTCTACGGGCATTGGGTCGGAGTATCTGGAACGCAAACTGCGTCTTCCTTCGCTTATTCCGGATTATGCCGAAGATGTCAAAGTACAGCCTGCCTATTCGAAGAATTGATTACTTCTGTTTTTTAGTATTGACTTGCAACTTTAAAAGTACTATCATTTGCTTGTCATTTCATAGCATGTGATAGCAAATACAATTTATTTTCCCCCTGCCTCGCAATATTCGGGCGGGGGGATTTTTATCGGTTATTATTGTTTAATGGGGATGTAAGAAAATGAAAAAAAACAGGATGCAAATCAACGGTGCCAGCACACAGTCCATTGCGAAGAAGTTAGCCGAATACTCCAGAATGGAAAAATATATTCTTCTTTCTGCCCTGAAAACCAGGGAAAAAGGTCTGGATATCGTCGATGTGGAAATGTTCTCCGAGCAATATGAAAGCAATCAAATCTCGCATGAAAAGCCAAAACCATGGTATGTGCAGCTTGCAAAGGCTTTTATAAATCCGTTTACTCTTGTATTGCTGATTATCGCCGCGATTTCATTTTTGACAGAAGTGATTCTTGCAAAGCCAAGTGAAAAAAGTCCTGCGGCTGTGATTGTCATCCTTTTTCTGGTACTTATCAGTGGTGGACTGCGTTTCTTTCAGGAGTTCCGTTCCGGTAAAGAGGCGGAAGGATTAAAGTCCATGGTCAAGACTACCGCCACGGTCATCCGCCGCGAAAACGGACGGGAAGAAATTCCGATGACGGACCTGCTGCCCGGCGACATTGTTGTGCTGGCGGGCGGCGATATGATTCCCGCGGATGTCCGGATTTTAAAAGCAAAGGATTTATTTATCAGCCAGTCCGCGATGACCGGTGAATCCGAGCCGGTGGAAAAATTCCCGGAGCCGGATAAAGCTACTGATGAACGTAATCTGTTTGATCTGCGTAACATCTGTTTTATGGGCACCAACGTCGTCAGCGGCTCTGCCACTGCGGTTGTGCTTGCTACCGGTGACAATACTTATTTTGGCAACATGGCAAAGGCGCTTTCCGGCGAACGTGCTCCCACAAGCTTTGACAAAGGCGTCAATTCCGTCAGTTATCTGCTGATCCGCTTTATGCTGGTGATGGTTCCGGTGGTCTTTTTGATCAACGGCATTACAAAACATGACTGGATTGAAGCACTGTTGTTTGCCATCTCGGTCGCAATCGGCCTGACGCCTGAAATGCTGCCGATGATTGTTACAACCAATCTGGCGAAGGGCGCCGTCAACATGTCACGCCAGAAGACGGTTGTCAAACACTTGAATTCGATACAGAATTTTGGCGCGATGGATATTCTTTGTACCGACAAGACCGGTACGCTGACACGTGACGAAATTATTATTGAACGCCATTTGAACGTACAGGGCAGGGAAGATATGCGTGTTCTGAAACACGCGTATCTGAACAGCTATTTCCAGACCGGACTGAAAAACCTGATTGATTTGGCAGTGATCGAAAAAGCCGGTGAGGAAAGCGTTACTTATCTGAACAATGAATATTTAAAGGTCGATGAGATACCGTTTGATTTCTCCCGCCGCCGGATGAGTGTTGTGCTGAAGGATAGAACCGGAAAAACACAGGTGATTACCAAAGGCGCTGTGGAAGAGATTATGGAGATCTGTTCATTCTGCGAGTATGACGGCGAGGTTGTCCCGCTGACCGGGAAACTGCGTGAACAGGTCGTGCAAATGACGGATGAACTGAACGCGCAGGGCATGCGGGTGATTGCGGTCGCGCAGAAAAAAGATCCCGCCGTGGAGGGCGTTTTCGGTGTTAAAGACGAAAGCAATATGACCCTGATGGGCTACCTTGGTCTGCTGGACCCGCCGAAAAAGTCCGCCGCCACCGCGATTAAGGCTCTGAAAGAATACGGCGTGCAGGTGAAGGTGTTGACCGGCGACAATGAAGGGGTAACACAAAAAATATGCGGTGAGGTTGGTCTGCCGGTCGACAGAATCCTGCTTGGCTCTCAGATGGAGGGAATGAGCGAGGATGAACTTTTAAAGCATGCGGAAGATACCACGATTTTTGCAAAGCTCTCTCCCGTTCAAAAAGCGCGTGTCGTAAACGCGCTTCAGGAGCTCGGCCATACTGTGGGGTTTATGGGTGACGGCATCAATGACGCACAGGCTTTGAGTAAGGCGGACGTCGGGATCTCCGTCGATACAGCGGTGGATATTGCCAAGGAAAGCGCCGACATCATTCTGCTTGAAAAAGATCTGATGGTACTGGAGCATGGTGTAATTGAAGGACGCAAAATATTTGGCAATATTATTAAATACATTAAGATGACTGCAAGTTCCAATTTTGGGAATATGCTTTCCATGCTTATTGCCAGCGCATTTCTTCCCTTCCTCCCAATGATGCCTGTGCAGATTTTAGTTTTGAATCTTTTGTACAATATATCGCAGATTTCCATCCCGTGGGATAACATGGATGAGGATTATTTACGTGTGCCGCGCAAATGGGAGGCTTCGAGCATCGGGAAATTCATGATTTGTATCGGCCCCGTCAGCTCCGTGTTCGACATAGCGACCTACTTGCTGATGTGGTATGTGTTCGGCTGCAACACGGCCACCAATCCGGCCCTCGTTGCACTGTTCAACGCCGGATGGTTTGTGGAAAGCTTAATTTCACAAACGCTGATTATTCATCTGATCCGTACGCCGAAGCTGCCGTTTATTCAAAGCCGTGCGGCTTCCCCCGTCGTTTTGCTGACATCGGTCATCATGGCGATCGGCGTTGTGATTCCGTTTACGCCGCTTGGCGCATACCTTGGGCTGGCAAGCTTGCCCCTTCCTTATTTCGGGTGGCTTGCGCTTATCGTGCTGGGTTATATCATGCTTGCGCAGGTTGTCAAATCCATTTATATCAAACGCAGCCGGTCATGGCTGTAAAATAAAGAGAGAAGGATCTGAGCGTACCGCTCAGATCCTTCTTCATTCTTATCTTACTTTACGGACATTGTACATAGAGTTCAGCACGATCCAGTTCTGCGGGAAGAAGCTGTTGATCGTCCAGTAGCTGACGCCTCCCAAATTGTATTCATCCACCAGTTTGAGTTTTGCTTCAATGCTTCTGGCATCTTCAAACCAGACAACGTGTTGGCGCCCGCCCGCGTCATTGTAATTGAAAAAGGGCGCCTGTGCTTTGGTGTCGAATGAAATCCGCGCTCCTTCTCTTGAAGCAAGGCTGACAGCGGCAGGATTGGAAAGGGAACGTGCAGAGGAACCCTGCACGAAGGGAAGTGTCCAGTCATAGCCATAATTGGGAATGCCCATCAGGATTTTTTTACTGGGAATGACGGAAACGGCATATTGCAAAACGTCTTTCACCAGATTGACGGGAGCAACCGCACGGGGCGGACCGTACGTGTACCCCCATTCATAGGTCATCAGGATTACATGATCGACAAGAAGCCCGTGCGTGACGTAATCATGTGCCTCATAGAGCAGCCCCGGTTGGCTTGCGCTCGTTTTTGGAGCGAGTGCGGTGGTTACGGTGTAACCCAACGGGTGCAGTCTGTCGACAACTTTTTCAATAAAGCTGTTGTAATTGTCTTTATCTCTTTGAAAAATATATTCAAAATCAATGTCCAGCCCGAAATATTTCTTTTCGTTCAAAGTTCTCACAATGTTATCTAAAAGAGTGGTTTGTACTTCCTGATTTGTCAAAATTGTATGGGCAAGCTCACTGTTAAAGCTGGCGCCCTCTTTTATATTCGTGACAACCATCATGGGGCCGACATTCTGCTGTCTGGCCGCCTGTATCAGCGGTTCGTCCTGTATAGAGGCGAGGCTGCCGTCTGGCCGTACCTGATAGCTGAAAATGCTGAGGTAGGTGAGATGGGGCAGGGTGCTTTCCAGTGTGTTGCTGTTGATGTTTGGAAAAGCGTATCCGTTTACATCAATCGTACCCAGTTTTTCGCTGGTGAAGGGAATGATAATCTCCTGCCCGACTTTGATTCTGGAAGGGTCGGTGATGGAAGGGTTTGCGCTCAGAATGCGAAATACCGTGGTATCGTAACGGCGGGCAATGGAATAGAGCGACTCTCCGGGGGTGACAGTGTGGGTGACGCTGTCTGTATCCACGACGATCGCCTGGCCGATCATCAGCCGTTCCGTATTTTCAAGACTGTTGTCAGAAATTATTTTTGGGATGGATACGCCGTATCGTCTGGAAAGGGAATAAACACTGTCCCCCTGGCGCACTGTATGTATAACCAAGTCAATCACACCTTTTCACTAAAAATGACCGAAAAAGATTCGCTTAAATCTGCAGCAAACCGTTTTCTAACAGTATATGTGACAGCATTCCGGCGTATTCCTGCCGGAATAAGTTTGCGGTGAAAGGTAAAATTGATTTTAAAAAATACTAAACTGAAAATCAAATAAGGCTATTGACATTGTCGCAACGTAATGGTGTATGATCATTTTGCAAGGAGGGGATTTCATGGAATACACAATTGAAAAGCTGGCGCGGATGTCCGGCGTCAGCACACGCACACTGATCAAGAAAAGTTTGATGGCTTTAAACAAAAACTGATTGATGAGAACGAACAAAAGTACGGTGAAAAATCCCACTGAATTTAATCACAATTGCCTTTCATATGGATAACTATTTTTTAAAGACAGTTAAAAAACTTTTCGCTACGGCTGAAAGAGGACGGTCGCTTCTCCAAATTGCCGTAATTTGTGTTTCAAGATTGTGATTATCGATGATTTTGCACAGGCATTCGGGACTGCGGTAAAACGACACCATGGAATATGGTGTCACGGCAATACCAAGGCCCGCGTTTGCCCACATCAGCGCAGTACGAGAATCATCATTGAGACAAAAGATACTCGGCTGAAAACCGGCGGCTTTGCAGGCCGACAAAATCAGCTTTTCATAGCGTCGGTAAATGATGAGAGGCTTGTTTCGAAGATCTTCTAAAAGAATATGACCACAGTCCGGGCTGTCGAAATATCTTTGATTTCCAACCGCGATCATCGGTTCTTTTTCAAGGCTGTACCATGCCGTGTTTTCTGCGTGAAACGGGGTCCGGATTACTGCGATTTCGATTACGCCGCCCGTCAGAAGTTCAATCATCTGAAACGTGTTGCCCTCGTGAAGCTCAAAATTAACCTCGGGATACATTTTGGTAAATTCGATCATCCGGCTGCCAAGCAGAGGAGGGCCAGAAGAAGAGGTTGCACCCATACGCAGCGTACCCTTCATTTTTTCTCCGTATTCGCCCAGCTCACGCGCGGCGGCGTCGGCCATTTCCAGAATATTGCCGGCGCGCTTGTAAAGAATAACTCCGGCGTCCGTCAGCATGACGTGCCGCGCGCCGCGTTCGACCAGTTTAACGCCGAGTTCCGATTCCAGAAGCTGAAGCTGGTGGCTCAGCGGCGGCTGCGAGATATGCAGTTTTTTTGCGGCTGCGCTGATACTGCCCTCTTCGGAAATAGCCATAAAATATTCAAGTCTTTTTAAATCCATTTTGTCCACCTCAAGTCATATGAAAAACGTATAGTAAACAGATAAAATCAATATTATTCATATGGGTATTGATATGATATAATAATACATGAAATTTACATGATATGACAGAGGAATGATTCAAAAAATGCTGAAACTCATAAAATACTTAAAAAAATATCGAAAACAAGTAATCATAGGGCCAATTTTTAAATTGATTGAGGCAATTTTTGAGCTGATTGTGCCGATTATCACGGCAAAAATGATTGATAACGGTGTGAGAACCGGCAATCTTCCTTATGTTTGGCGCATGGGCGGTATTATGCTTATGCTGGGTGTGACCGGACTTTGCTCCGCACTGATCTGTCAAAAGCTTGCTTCGGTCGCGTCACAGGGCTTTGGAACCGTCGTGCGAAGTGAACTGTACAAACATATCAATACTTTTTCCCATTCTGAAATTGATCATTTCGGCACGCCGTCGCTCATTACGCGCATGACGAATGATATCAATCAGCTTCAGTATGCGGTAGCCATGCTGATCCGCCTTGTCATTCGCGCACCGTTTCTCGCGTTGGGTGCAATTGTAATGGCTATGATCATTGACTTTCAGCTTTCTATTGTGTTTTTAATAGCCACTCCTCTGATTGCGCTTGTTCTTTATATCATTATGACCCGTTCTATCCCGTTTTTTCGCGTGATGCAGAAGAAGCTTGATGCCATTTCCCTGATCACCCGCGAAGGGCTGAGCGGCGCAAGAGTGATCCGTGCGTTCTCAAAACAGAAGAGTGAAGAGGAACGTTTTAACGCGGCGGCCGATGACCAAACCAGTACCGCTATTCATGTGGGGAAGCTTTCAGCGCTGCTGAATCCGCTTACTTATACCATTATGAACTTTGCGATTATTGCGATCGTCTGGTTCGGCGGCTGGCGGGTCGATTCCGGCGGGATGACGCAGGGGGAAGTGATTGCGTTTGTAAACTACATGACGCAGACCCTGCTTGCGTTGATTGTTGTCGCTAATCTGGTGGTAACCTTTACAAAAGCGTCCGCTTCCGCGTCAAGGGTGAACGAGGTCTTCGAGACCACGTCCACAATATTGGAAACCAGTCAATCGCCGGTTATTCCCATCATAAATGCACCGAAAATTCAATTCCAAAATGTGAGCTTTTCTTACGACGGACCCGATAAGTATGCCGTTAAAAATTTGAAGCTCGAAATTATGGCGGGGGAAACCGTTGGCATCATCGGCGGAACCGGTTCGGGAAAGTCCACGTTGGTCAGCCTGATTCCCCGTTTCTATGATGTGTCGGCAGGCAAAATTCTGATTGACGGCGTGGATGTCCGTGATTACTCTTTTTCTCAGCTGCGCGGCCAAATTGGCATGGTGCCGCAGGAGGCAGTTTTGTTTTCGGGCACAATCGAAAGCAATCTGCGTTTCGGGTCCCAAAACGCGACAGGTGAAGAGCTTGACAAAGCGCTGAAAATAGCGCAGGCATATGAGTTTGTGTCCGCAATGCCGCAGGGAATTGAAAGTCCTGTGAATCAGGGGGGCAAAAATTTTTCAGGCGGTCAAAAACAGCGGCTCACGATTGCCCGTGCTCTGGTCGGAAGCCCGCAGATTCTGATTCTCGATGACAGCGCAAGCGCGTTGGATTTTGCTACGGATGCCGCTTTAAGAAAATCCATAAAAAGCGAAACATCCGGGATCACCGTTCTGATGGTTTCTCAGCGCGCAAGCACAATCCGACGCGCGGATAAAATTATCGTGCTGGATGACGGAGAGATCGCCGGCATCGGTACGCATGAACAGCTGTTGGAAAGCTGTGAGATTTACCGGGAGATCTGCCTGTCGCAGCTCAGCAGGGACGAGGTGAACAAAAAATGAAGCTATCCACATTAAAGCGTCTGCTTCGTTATGCTAAGCCGTATGCCGGATATCTGACCGGCGCGCTGGTCAGCGCGCTCATTCAGATTTCACTTACCCTGTACGGGCCTATTTTAATCGGGCGGGCAATCGACCATATTATCGGCCCTAAAAATGTCAGTCATGGCAGTATGAGATCCATCCTCATCACACTCGCGGGAACGATCGTAATCAGCGCTGTGTTCCAGTGGGTCATGGCATACTGTACAAACAAAGTCACCTACAATACAGTGCGTGATTTGCGTATGCAGTCTTATCAAAAGATTAACAGTCTGCCGTTAAAATACATTGACGGTCATGCACACGGGGATATGATCAGCCGTATTGTAAATGACGTCGATCAGGTTGCCGACGGATTGCTGCAGGGGCTTACACAGCTTTTTACAGGGGTGGTAACAATTTTAGGAACGCTCATTTTTATGCTTACCATCAGTCCGGTCATTACGGCGGTGGTAGTACTGGTGACCCCTCTCTCCCTATTTGTAGCCGGATTTATCGCCCGGATTTCACACAGACAGTTTGTTGAGCAGCAGGCCACGCAGGGAGAACTCAGCGGTTATGTGGAAGAAATGATCAGCGGACAGAAAATTGTAAAGACATTTCTTCATGAGAGTTTTTCGGAACAGCAGTTTGATGAGATCAATCATCGTCTTTACAACTGTGGGGTGAAGGCTCAGTTTTATTCAGCGTTGTCCAATCCAAGCACCCGTTTTGTCAACGGCGTTGTCTACACCGCGGTTGCGGCGATCGGGTCGCTTTGCGCGATTACCGGCCGTCCGGGCCCGCTGACAATCGGTCAGATTTCCTCTTTTCTGGCTTATGCAAATCAGTACACCAAACCATTTAACGAGGTTACGGGCGTTATCACCCAGATTCAAACCGCTTTTGCTTCCGCCGACCGGCTTTTCAAAATTCTTGATGAAGAGGAAGAAAAACCGGACGCTCCCGGCGCGCTTACCTTAACTGCCAGTGAGGGGAATCTTAATGTGGAGCATGTGTATTTCTCCTACCGTCCAGAGGTTAAGCTGATACAGGATATGAACCTGAAAGCAAGAAAGGGCGAACGGATTGCAATTGTCGGCCCGACCGGCTGCGGAAAAACCACGATCATCAATCTACTGATGCGTTTCTATGACGTGGACAGCGGTACGATTCAGATTGATGGAATGGATGTAAATCAAGTGACCCGAGGCAGTCTGCGGAAAATGTTTGGCATGGTTCTTCAGGAAACATGGCTCTTTACGGGAACAGTCTGCGACAATATTTCATACGGAAGTAAAAATGTGACGGAGGAACAAATCGTTGCTGCCGCAAAGGCGGCGCATGCCCATTCGTTTATCATGCGTTTGCCGAACGGGTATGATACGCTCATATCGGAGGACGGCGGAAATATATCGCAGGGACAACGGCAATTACTCTGTATTGCGCGTGTGATGCTGTTTGACCCCCCGATTCTCATTTTGGATGAAGCGACAAGCTCCATCGATACCAGAACGGAAGTCCGTATTCAAAAGGCGTTTACTGAAATGATGAAAGGAAGGACCAGCTTCATCGTTGCGCACCGTCTTTCCACCATTAAGCAAGCGGATCTGATTTTGGTGATGAATAAGGGCAGCGTCATTGAACAGGGGACGCATGAGCAGCTTCTTCAAAAACAGGGATTTTACGCAAATCTTTACAACAGCCAGTTTGCAGTTGCGGATTAGCTGTTTGCCGATCAAACGATCACTTGCTCGATAAAATAATCTGGACCTTGTACCCAATGGGAACAAGGTCCAGATTTATTCATGTTGACAATTTTTAATAACAGACATACGGTTATATTAGAAAGCCTTTTGTCATAAAAACAAAATTCTTTTTTATTTTTTGAACCATTTTATCTTTCACAGGCTCTTATAGTCAGGTGCTATTCAGGAAAGGAGTGCAAGACCTATGCGGAGCACAAAGTTATTTGAAGAAAATATAAAAGAGACGCTCTTAAGCATCTCAAACCAGGTGGAGGCTTCCGATCAATTAAGACTCAGAGTAAATGCAATGAAACAACAGACCCAAAAGGAGGATTTTCTGATGAAGAAACGATTTTCACTAAAAAGTGCAGCGATTCTAGTTGCCATCCTATGTCTGACCACTGTTACCGTTTTCGCGGCAGCACGTGTCAGCCAATATATAGGATCATCTCCATCCAAGCCAACATACACTTCTTTCCCGACAGAAAAAGAGCTTCAAAAGGATCTCGGATTTGTTCCGAACAGCGTGGAAACGTTTTCAAACAAGTATACCTTTCATGAAGCGGTAATCGGCAGCAAAACTCCTATCGGTGAAGATGGCAAAAAAATGGGTGACTACAAATTTATTGGCTACACATATGTATTCGATAAGGAAAAGAAAGTGAACCTGTATGTCAATAAACAGATCCCCGGAGAAACATCAAATTCCAAAGCGGTAAAAACGGATTATAAAGGCATCACCCTTTCATACTCTTCACAGAAATATAAATCTGTTCCAGCAGACTATAAACTGACGGAAGAAGACAAAAAGGACAAGGCAAGCGGAGAAATTGAGTTTTCTTACGGTGACAATACCGTGCGAAACAGCATCCTTCAGAGCCTTACTTGGACCAATAACGGGATCAGCTATGATTTCATGGCATCAGACAGCAATCTTAAGCAGGTTGATCTGGTAGCTATGGCAAAAGAAATCTTGGATAAGAACAAATAAGGGACAGTAAATGGCTGCCGGCTATCGTCATTAACAAAGGCCTGCAAACAATTTCGTTCTGTAGTAAGAAATGCAGATCATAGTTCTGCCCCCTGAATCAAAGAGCCACGAAACTAAAATGTTTCGTGGCTCTTTTATGTCGTCATTTTATGTTACGCCTAATCTTTGATTAGGATAATTCTTCGGTCTCCCCAAGCTTTATTTTATCTGATAGTAAATTTATAGATCGTAGTATGCTTATACTTTTCATCCGGCTTTAGGTTCTGAAAAGGGAACTCCGGATGGTGTACGGAATCGGGGAAGAACTGTGTTTCAAGGCATACCGCGTGGTGCGCCAAATGTTTTACGCCGTCTTTGCCTGTCGCACCGTCGGGAAAACTGTTTGCGGTGTAGATTTGTATTCCCGGCATGTCGGTAAATACCGCCATAACCCTGCCACTCAACTGATCATATAGTTCAGCGGCCTTTTTCATGCCGTCCGTGCCTTTAATCACAAAATTATGGTCGTAGCCTCCGCAGATTATTAACAGCCTGTCATTCGCTTTTATGTCCTGCCCAATGGTTTTGGGCTTGTTAAAGTCATAAGGCGTATCAGCGACAGACATCATTTCGCCGGTGGGGATTAAATCATCACTGACATCGGTGATGTAATCCGCGTTAATTTGCAATTCCTGTGATAGAATACTTTTTTTAACGTCAGCACCGATATTAAAGTAGGAATGATTGGTGAGGTTGACGGGGGTTTCCATGTCGGTCTGCGCACCATAATCAATGATCAGTGCGTTGTCTGTAGTAATGGTGTAGGTAACAGTCACGTTTAGGTTTCCCGGGAATCCGCATTCTCCGTTTTCACTGAGGTACGTAAAAGTAATAGACGGCGCATCGTCGTCATTGTCACTGCGTTTGAGCCGCCACACACGGTCCTGAAGACCTCCAGGAGCACTGTGCAGTGAATGATTTCCGTTGTTTGCTGCAATCGGATAACTTTGCCCGTTGATTTTAAATTCGGCTCCCCCGATACGGTTTGCATAACGGCCGACAACAGCTCCAAAAACATCGCTTTTTACAAGGTATTCCTCCAGCGTGTCATGCCCCAAAACCACGTCGCCGAAGTTCCCGTTTTTATCAGCTGTCAGCAGTTTTACGATACGGCAGCCATAAGTGATGATCTGCGCAGTCATTCCGCTTTTGTTTTGCAGTGTAAAACTGTCAATTACAGTGCCATCCGGCATTTTACCAAATACAGATTTTTCAATGCTCATTATTCGGCCTTCTTATAAAGTATTTTTTATATGATTATTTGCCCAGCAGCGCTGCGCCGATAATTCCCGCATCGTTTCCAAGCTGTGCCTTGCACAGCTTCGTCTGTCCCTGTGAACTGACGGAGTAAGCCTGGCCGGCAATATATTCACGCAGCGGCTTCATAAGGGTTTCCCCTTCATTGCAGATACCTCCGCCGATGCAGAGGATATCCGGCTGAAACGTGTTGATGCAGTTGGCGAGACCGCATCCAAGGTAATCAATGTATTCATCCACAACAGCTTTTCCAATCGGGTCGCCTGCGCGCATCGCGTCAAACGCAGTGCGCCCGTCTACGTTACTGATATCTCCGCTGACAAGCTTCCAAATCGGACTGCCGTGATCGTCTGATTTTCCCATTGCTTCTTTGGTTGTGCGAATCAGGCCGCTGGCTGAAGCATAGGTTTCCCAGCACCCGTCACGGCCGCAGGAACAGTGACGACCTTTGTAGGCGATAACGGTATGTCCCATTTCACCTGCCCCAAAGTTTGAACCGGCGTAAATCTTTCCGTCAATAATGATTCCGCTGCCCACACCTGTTCCAAGTGTGATTGCCAGCGCATTTTTCGCGCCTTTCAGCGCGCCGGCCTGATATTCACCGTAAGCCGCCGCATTTGCGTCGTTTTCTACAAATACCTTTTTGTTCATTCTGGCTTCCAAAAGCTTTCTCAGTTCAAAATGATTAAAGGACAGGTTGTTGGAGAATTCTACCACGCCAAGATCCGTATTTACCGTACCGGGAGTCCCAATGCCTACCCAGGGAACATCGTCAATTGAAATTTTCGCATTGTCAAGCGCTTCAAATGCGGTTGAAGCGAGCTGTTCACACATATCTTCAGGTGCACAAGGCACTCTGGTCTTTCTCTTAGCTGTGGCGATTATTTGGTTGTTTTCGTCAATGACGCCAACCTTAATTGTTGTTCCGCCAAGGTCAATTCCCAGATAATACATTTTATATCCCCTTTATCCGTTATTTCGAATTAATATGTAAATAGTATAGCATTATATCATATAAATTGTAAACATATTGCGCATTTCATTACAAAAAAATGTTATGAAGCTGAAACTTGTGCTATAATATTAAAAATACAAAATTTGGAATGAGGATCTTGCCGTGAAATTTCAAGCGCTCCCTCAAAATATGAAAAATGAATACACTGAAGAATATATTGACTTACTTGACAAGCGCAAATTTTCGCTCGGCGCGAAGCGCGTGTTTGACGTGGTTGTATCATTATTGATTCTTGTGATTCTTTCGCCGTTACTTCTTATTTTAGCGCTTGCCGTCAAACTGGATTCCAGAGGACCGGTATTTTACAGGCAGATTCGCGTCGGGCGCTACAACCGGGATTTCAAAATATTTAAATTCAGAACCATGGTGCAGGATGCCGACAAAATCGGTCCTCCGCTGACTGTGGGTGATGATCCCCGCGTGACAAAGGTAGGCCGTTTGATCAGAAAACTGAGGCTCGATGAATTTTCACAGCTTTTAAACGTCCTTGACGGAAGCATGAGCCTTGTCGGACCCCGTCCGGAGGTACGCAGATATGTTGACGTATATACTCCGGAATACATGGCAACGCTGCTCATTCGGCCCGGAATTACCGCTACCTCAAGCATCGCGTTTAAAGACGAGGACAACCTTTTAAAAGCGGCGGAAGATCCGGAGAAAGTTTATGTGGAGCAGATTCTGCCGCCTAAAATGGCATATAACCTTGAATATATAAAGAAAATCTCGTTGCTGAACGATATTAAAATTATGTTTCAGACTGTCGGCGCGGTTCTTAAATAACTGATTCATATTTCACCTCTGCCTGTTCATAATAAGCATGAGGTGATTTTTGTGTTTAAATTCGGAGATAAACAAAAGAATAAGAATAAAGTTAAATCAGATGTGGACAGGATGGCTGTTACGCTTCCAAGCATGAACAAAAGTGAAATACCGTCCGATGTACTGGGCAGTTATACCGGGACTGCAAGGGACGGGGAGAAACCTGATCAGGATGGCGACGATCTTTAAATTTATGCTATATTTCAGATGCCTGCATCATAATAATGGGTAGACAGTAGGTGATTGCTTGTTTATTCATATTATGAAGATGAAAAAAATAATTGCCTTTTTTCTCGTTCTCCTAGCGGCGGCAGGAATTGCCGCCGCTTCAGGGCGTTACGGCGAAAGTGTGCCAACTTCAGCAAAGACAGAGAGTTCCTCTTCTGATTACATCAAATATGTTGAGTTTAATGTTCCTTATCTTGCACTCAAAAAAGCGATGAATCTTGATATTTCTTCGCAGAAAGAGAAGAAGAAATTAAACTGGATTGAACTTCTCGCTTATCTTGCTGCAAAATACGGTGGAAATTTTTCGCGTTACAAAAGCAATGATATGGATGTATTGATTTCAAAACTGAAAACGCAGAGCATGGCGGATCTGACGAAGGATATGAAATATTATACATATTATAATAAAGCGTATGCAGCTGTTCTAAGCGGTCTTTTAGGCACCTACACCGACAGCAGCGGAGCGGAAAAATATGGACTGATTGGATTTTCACCGATTGCTAAAACGTTTCCATATGAAGGCTATGACGATTTTGGAGCGGCAAGAACTTATGGATACAAACGTCAGCACCTTGGTCATGACATGATGGCAGCGACCGGTACGCCTGTTATAGCGGTCGAATCCGGTATTGTAGAAGCTTTAGGCTGGAACCAGTATGGCGGCTGGCGAATCGGTATCCGCAGCTTTGACAAACAGCGCTATTATTATTATGCGCATTTAAGACAAAACCGTCCCTATGCGGCAAACCTTGCGGTTGGTCAGACAGTAACGGCAGGAGATGTCATTGGGTATGTGGGGCACACCGGCTACAGCACAAAAGAAAATGTGAATAATATTAAGGTCAGTCATCTGCATTTTGGCCTCCAGCTGATATTCGACGAAAGTCAGAAAGAAAGCGTCAATGAAATCTGGATAGATATTTATCCGCTTACCATGCTGCTGCGGCAAAATCAGTCCGAAGTCATCCGTGATGACACCACAAAGGAGTATTCCAGAAAAAATCAGATTCAAATTCAGTATAAACAGTAAAATTCTATTTGATTTTGCCGGTGTGCTATGCTATAATAGCAAATGTTGAAACGCTGGTGTGGCGGAATCGGCAGACGCAAGGGACTTAAAATCCCTCGGTGGCGACACCGTATCGGTTCAAGTCCGATCACCAGCACCAACAAAAACCCTGATGAATGCTAGATTTTTAGCAGTTATCAGGGCTTTCTTTTAAAACATAAAATCGGCTCAAAATAGCTCAAATCGGCTCGGATGGCGTAATCAGTGGCGTAATAAAAGTCTAAAAAATTAAAGCTTATTAGTAGCCTTAGTCAGGTCTTTAATTGTATCGAGGTGCGTATACCCTTCAGTCACTTCTTTTTCAGAATGACCTAATAATGCAGAAATAATTTCTATTGCAATTCCCTTACGTCGTGCTCGAGTAGAATAGGTGTGGCGGCAACAATGGGGCGGCAGGCGCTCTACAGGCGATTTATTATTTTCCTTACACCATTTATTCAATCGTTTAAAAAACGCGTTGTACTTGCTCCTAAGTGTGTCTTTGACAACGAAGGAATTCCCCCCTAAAATATATTTATCATCGAGATTAAGTCGTTTGTGGACAAGAGGGGAAATTTTTGGCGGTAATGGAACTACACGCGGCTTACCATTTTTTGTCCCCCCAAGTTCACCGGTTTCTTTTACTGCCTTGTCTATCGTTACGATACGGCCATTAATATCCGATGGACCAATTGCGCGTAATTCCTCAGAACGTAACCCGGCATGAAGTAACAATAGCATACAAACACCAAAATCTTTGTCCAGGAGCGCATATTCATTGATGGTGTCAAATGCTTCGTCAGGGAACGCTTTCTTCTCTCCTGGGGCTTTCTGAGGGATTGCAGCAGTATGCATAGGGTTTTTGTAGCAATAATCATTTTCAACGGCGGCTTCAAATGCTGCGTTTAGCAAAAAACGTGTCTTTTTTATCACTGTATAGCTATACTTCGAAAGATTATCATTGAAAAAATCAGCAATCATGATAGGTTTAATATCTATAAGCTGCACATTTGCAATTTTGTGCTTTTTAATCCGATCGGCATATTTTTGATATTCATCAAGCGTACTCTGCTGAATTTGCTTTTGACCAGCTTGGATTCGTTTTCCGCGATAGGATTTTAGCCAACGATCCAACCATTGACTAAGGGTATAATCAGTTACAGCGGATTTTTGGATTCCAACATCTTTTAGAAATTCTTTAGCTTGCCTGCGACATTCGGCAGGATTTTTACCGTAAAATCGTTTTCGCCGCCTTTTGCCATAAGCATCTTTGCCATAACTGATAGCATATTCTACTGTGCCATTTGATAGCGTTCGAAAAGTTCCATCTCCGTCATCCCGATGTTTCCCCATATATAATCCTCCTATTGATTGTGGAGAGCTAAACAGGTATAATTTAATTGTGATTTATTTCATACTGTCAGCCCTGCTGATGGTGAGCCGCTCTTTCCTATTTACAGTAGGGGAGGGCGGCTTTTTTATTTTTTCATCATTTTTAGTCTGTGTTCGATGAGTCTTTCATCAATACAATACATTGCGGCTATTTCAGGTACGGAGAAAGATTCATATTCCTTCAAATCGTCCTCTGGGACAATCAAGCTTGTTGCAAAATAATTAGCTTCATTTTCATACCGATTTACACAAAACAATGTGTTTGTCTGCAAAAAAGGAGTATTTGAGTTCGGGTGCAAGATCGCGTGAGCCAGTTCGTGAGCGCAAGTAAATCTTTGCTGTTCTAAAGCCAGCTCTGAATTAATATGTATGCATTTATGCCGATAGCATTGGCTATAATATCCCCTTATTTCTCCCAATGACAAAAAGGACACATCAATATTTTTGCAAGATGCTATTTCAAATGGATTTCTTGTCCTATATTTACAACAAAGAGATTCCACAACTTTTTCAATACACATTCAATCACCTTCGGGTTTTCGATATTTTTTAGGTGTAAATTTCTGTTTAGCGATCCTTTTCCCCATTTCCAAATCCTTGCGCAGACTTGCGGCCAGTAACTCCTTTGTTACATCGTCAAGTGGCTGTCCGTCAAACATTAGGCCATCCTGCGAGTTTTCCAGTTCGTCAAGATTTGCTTGCCATTTTTTGAAGATATCGCGCTCATCCTTATTTGTAAGGGTGGGCGTTTCTTTTTGCTCGTTGCCCATTAGATAATCGATCGAAACATTAAAATATTCTGCTATTTTTGCGAGAGTTTCAGCCGTCAATGTCTTTTTACGCCCCATTTTTAGATCTGTTAAAGAGCCTCGACTTGCACCTGAATTTTTACACATTTCAGTTATATTGACACCACGGATTTTACAAAGACTTTCGATTTTTTCATACAAGGATAACATAGTTAAGCACCCCTATTTGTTATATCTCACAAATTTACGTGAACGCTTAAAAATGTGTTGACTTTTACGTCTACGTGTAATATGATAAGCACATAGATAACGTGATCACGTATTTAGTTGGTGTGGTAGCTATACTATATTACATGTTTACGTAATTGTCAATATTATTTTGTAGAAAAAGGAGGATTTTTATGCTTAAAAGACTTTTGACACCGCTTGGAGTAGAAATCAAAACAAAACTGATGCTTCTTAGTCAGAATCAGGAATGGTTGATAGCACAAGTAAAGGAAAAAACCGGAATGTATGTAGATAGCTCAAACCTTTACAAACTGATGACTGGGCAACTCAACAGCCAAAAGTTAGAGGATGCTATTAAGGAAATCTTACAGATTCAAGTATAGCGCAAATGTTCTAAAAGTCTATCTCTGGAATACGCATAGTCCCATAAATGGTACTTAGCCTTGAAAGGAGGACAAGTTTTATTTCATGAAAAAGCGAAATACCCCGGTTGAAAACATTCAAGCCGAATGGGAATCGGATTTTAAACCTCGTATTCTTTCTTGCAGATCGGTTCCTCTTAGGAGGTAATTGTCAATATGCCTGAATATTGCCCCGTTTGTGGGAGTCTTGATATCGTCGCCGGTCATTGTCAGCACTGCGGCAGCCCGGCAAAGGAAGGAAAAAAATATGAAAAACGTAAAGATGTCCATCACAGATAACAAGCTGTTGATCGAGGTCGATCTTTCACAGAGCTTCGGCCTGTCGTCCAGTGGCAAGTCTATAACCGTCGCGTCCACCGAGGGCAACAAGCCCGTACCCGGCTCAGAGGAAATCAAAATCGGCTTGAATGTGTACAAGCCCAATAAATAGGAGGAAATACGATGTCAAACTTTACAATCGAAATTAAAGCCCCGGAACTGGTCAAAATACTGGCTGATTTACTTCAAGCATTAAAAGGTGAGGCTGTCAATTCCTTAACCCCGCATGCACTCGAAACCCCTGCACCTGCGCAAGCCCCGGCTCCCCTGCCTCAGACTTTTCCGCAGATGGCCGCTCAACAGGCCATAGTGCCCGCCTCTGCCCCGTTTGCCCTTGACAACGGTGCGCATAGCGACAACCCTGCCTATGCTCCCGCACCAGTACAGCAGCCCGCCTACACCCCGCCGGTTACCCAGGCACCTCAGCCACCGCAGTATCAGTACCCGCCGCAGCAGTATACAGCTCCCGTAAACCCTACGCCAACCGCACCGACATACCCCAACCAAATGACGGGTGCGGTCAGTATGGCCCCCGCTGCTACACCTGCACCAGTACCCAATGCCCCTAC
Source organism: uncultured Caproiciproducens sp. (assembly GCF_963664915.1). Classification (NCBI taxonomy): domain Bacteria; kingdom Bacillati; phylum Bacillota; class Clostridia; order Eubacteriales; family Acutalibacteraceae; genus Caproiciproducens; species uncultured Caproiciproducens sp. The sequence goes on along the minus strand of NZ_OY761810.1, from coordinate 3,019,281 downwards.
CACCTTCCCTTCTAATCAAGTGCCCGTAGCCGCCGCGCCCGCCTTCACACTTGAGCAAATATCTATTGCTTCGGCACCGCTAATGGATGCCGGTAAGGGTCCCGACCTAGTTAACCTTCTGCATAAATTCAATGTACAGGCTATCACCCAGTTACCCAAAGATCAGTACGGCGCATTCGCTACGGAGCTGAGACAACTGGGGGCGCATATATAATGCTAGCACAACATGCATTACTTTCTGCATCCAGCGCTTCACGCTGGATGCACTGCCCCCCATCCGCACGTCTGGAAGAAACACTGCCGGACAGCACCAGTGACTATGCCGCTGAGGGAACACTTGCCCATGCCATTGGGGAGCTGAAGGTTAGGAAGAAATTCTTAGAACCAATGAGTACCCGCTCCTATAACAGCCGTATGAAAAAGCTGGAAGCCGATCCGCTTTATGACCCCGAAATGCAGCAACATACTGACGCTTATCTCGATTACATAACCGGCGTGACAATGGCCTATCCATCGCGCCCATATGTCACGGCTGAAAAGCGGCTGGATTATTCCAACTATGCCCCAGAAGGATTCGGGACCGGCGACTGCATCATCATCGGCGGCGACACACTGCACGTCATTGATTTTAAGTACGGCAAGGGTGTGCCTGTGTCCTCAGAAGAAAACCCGCAGATGATGCTTTATGCACTGGGTGCAATCGACTTTTACAACATCATTTACGATATCAAGCAGATTGTTTTGACCATCGTCCAGCCCCGACTTGACAGTATCAGTGAATGGACAATTGAACGGGACAAGCTGCTTGACTGGGGCGTGTTCACCGTTCGTCCCGTAGCACAGACAGCGTTTAATGGTGAAGGTGATTATTGCCCTGGTGACTGGTGCCGGTTCTGCCGTGCAAAGGCTCAATGTCGGGCAAGGGCAGACACAAACACCGCCTTAGAGGATTTCAAAGGGATAGCAGCCCCCAGTAAAGCCGAAAGCGGCAAGTTCCCGCTGCCCCCGCTTCTGTCCAATACAGAAGTCGGTGAAGTCCTGCAGAAGGCAATTGATCTTGAAAAATGGGCAAGTGACTTGAAAGAATATGCCCTTTCCGCAATCCTTGCCGGCGAAGATGTGCAGGGTTGGAAAGCTGTTGAGGGCGTAAGCAGACGTTCGTGGGATGATCAGGAAACAGCATTTTCAGATATCAAAGCTGCGGGTATTGATGAAGCAATGTTATACGAACGGAAACCTGTGACCGCGCCGGCGCTTGAAAAAGCATTGGGTAAGAAGCTGTTCACTGAGGTTGTCGGCGCCCATATTGTAGCCCCACCTGGCAAACCTACGCTTGTACCCGAGACGGACAAGCGCGAAGCGTATCACCCGCACGACGCGGCAAACGATTTTGCAGGGGTGACAGAATGATTTATTGCGACTGCCGAGAATGTGGTTTTTGTATTGGTGGGGGCTGTATTACAGAACCCGAAGTTGACGAAAATCACGCTTGCTTATCCTACCATACTAAGTCTGAAGAAATCGAAATTGAACTTGAACTTGAAGTAAAAAAGGAGAACTAAATTATGTATCAAAATGACGCAATGAAAGTATTAACCGGCAAAGTCCGTTTGTCCTATGCAGCCCTGACAACACCTCGCACCCCGCAGCAGGGCGGCGAAGCCAAGTACAGCGTTACCCTGCTTATTCCAAAGTCTGATGTGGCAACCAAGGCCGATATTGATGCAGCCATTCAAGCAGCGGCAAAAGAGGGTATGGAAAAGGCATGGAAGGGTGTTCGCCCTCCAATGCTTAAAGTCCCGATCCATGACGGCGACGGCGTCCGTGATAGTGGTGAGCCTTTTGGTGAAGAGTGTAAAGGCCATTGGGTTATGACTGCTTCCAGTAAACAAAGGCCGCAGGTCGTCGATCAGACTCTGTCTGAGATTACCAATGCAAGTGATATTTATTCCGGCATGTACGCCCGTGTGACAATTCGCTTTTTCGCCTATGCCAATAGTGGCAACAAAGGTATTGGTTGCGGCCTAAACAATGTGCTGAAGGTCGAGGATGGCGAACCGCTAAGCGGCCATGCGGACGCGGCGAGTGACTTCGCGGGTATTGCACAAGCACCTTACCCGGTAACCGGCAGCGCTCCGAATATTCCCGGCCCTGCATACGGTTACCCGACACAACCTCAGTATCCCCAGTATGCTCCGCAGCCCGCCGCGCCTGCTTACCCTCAACAGCCCGTTTACCCGCAGACACCTGCGCAGCCCGTGCAGCCGTCTATTGACCCGATTACGGGTAGGCCAATGACCGGACCGATTATGGGGCTGTAAAATGAATATCTTATATCAGTCCCCGGACTACAAGCCCGAGATAATCACAAATCGTTATCTGTATATTAATCTAAATACCCTAAAACCGATCGTCGATGAAACCGTCAAAACAGTACACACAAATTATACTTACCGAGAATATGAACTTCCGGAGTCGGAATACCCTCGCTACTCGCAGGCCATTGAAGAAGCAGAAAAGATGAAACTCTGTTTCCCTTATGAAGTCGAGCTGAAGGAGAACACCTAATGATCCATCATCTAAATATTGACTTGGAAACCTATTCATCCGTTCCAATAACAAAATCGGGGCTGTACAAATATGTGCAGTCCCCCGATTTTCAGATACTCTTATTCGGTTATTCCCTCGACGGTGCGCCGCCGATCGTCATTGATATGGCGCAAGGCGAACAAATACCGCAGGAAATCAATAACGCCCTATTCAGTGACAGCGTTATCAAGCACGCCTATAACGCATCGTTTGAATGGTACTGCCTATCTCGCAATCTGCCGGATCGTACAGCTTGGCTTTACCAGTGGCGCGACACAATGCTCCACGGCCTTTACTGTGGTTACACCGCGGGGTTGTCGGCAACCGGCGCGGCAATGGGCCTGCCGGAGGATAAGCGCAAAATGGGTATTGGCAAGTCACTTATTAAACTGTTCTGCACTCCGACAACACCCACAGCCCGTAACGGACAACGCACTCGCACGCTGCCACGTCACGAGCCGGAAAAATGGGAGCTGTTTAAACAATACAATGCACAGGATGTCGTTACCGAGCAGGAGATTGAACGTCGGTTATCTCCATTCCCCGTACCGGACGACGTGCAGCACCAATGGGAAACCGACCTGCGCATTAACTCACGCGGCGTGGCCGTTGACCTTGACCTTATTGCAGGGGCGCTGGATTGCTCCGAACGTGTTACGACCGACCTGACTGCCGAAGCGGTGCAACTGTCAGGACTGGATAACCCGAACAGTGTCGCACAGCTCTCAAAATGGATAGCAAGCGAAACGGGCGAAGAAGTTTCCGACCTCCGAAAGGAGACTGTGAAAACTATGCTGGGCAAAGATATCGACAGTGATGCCGCCCGTCGCATGCTTGAAATCAGACAAGAGTTAAGCAAGACCAGCGTAAAAAAATACACGGCTATGGTCGACGCCGTTTGCACCGATGGCCGTGTCAGAGGGCTGCTTCAGTTTTATGGTGCCAACCGTACTGGCAGGTGGGCGGGGCGGCTCGTGCAGGTGCAGAACCTGCCGCAGACACATATTGAACCTTTACCCCTTGCCCGGGAACTCGTCAAAGCGAAAAAAGTTGATCCTCTTAAAGTTATTTACGGCGGTGTTCCGCATACCTTGTCACAGCTCATCCGCACCGCGTTTGTTCCAGCGCCCGGAAACATGTTTGTTGACGCCGACTTCTCAGCCATTGAAGCGCGAGTGATTGCCTGGCTGGCCGGTGAAGAATGGGTGCTCGAAGTATTCAGGACACACGGAAAAATTTACGAAGCCTGTGCCTCTCAAATGTTCGGCGTACCTATTGAGAAAATTGTCAAAGGTAACCCTGAATATGCCCTTCGCCAAAAGGGAAAAGTTGCTACCCTCGCCCTCGGCTACCAAGGCGCAGCCGGAGCCCTCATTAATATGGGTGCATTAAAGCAAGGTCTTACGGAAGAAGAACTCCCTGACATCGTACGCCGTTGGCGTGACAGTAATAAGCGGATCCGTGACCTGTGGTACTCAATAGAAAACGCAGCGTTATCCGTCGTTAAAACCGGGCAACCGGCAGGCGTGCGGGGCTTATTGTTCGCCCTCGAGGGTGATTATTCGACAGGGCAATTTTTCATGACCATCACCCTGCCGAGTTGCCGCAAACTATATTATGCTAAACCATTTATCTCTGCCAACCAATGGGGCAGTGATTCCTTACATTATTATGGTATGAATCAGACGTCGAAGAAATGGGAGGTTGTTGACACCTATGGCGGTAAACTCGTGGAGAACTGCGTTCAGGCAATCGCCCGAGACTGCCTGTCCGTCAACATTGAACGGTTAGAGGCAGCAGGGTACCCGGTTGTGTTTCATGTACATGATGAAGTAATCATCGACTGCCCGGCAGATCGGGTCGACCTTGACGCGGTATGTAATATCATGGGCCAATCGATTGACTGGGCACCCCGCCTACCGCTGAAAGCCGATGGCTGGGTTGGAAAATTTTATACGAAAGATTAGGAGTGATTCATCATGGGAGCAGGCCCGAATTGGACTAAAGAAGAATATGACTATCTCATGGACAACTGGGGTAAGCGCTCTCTTGGCTGTATTGCAAAGCATCTAAACCGCAGTGATAATTCCATTAAAATAAAGGTTTTCAAGTTGGGCCTTGGCGCTTTCCTCGATGCCGGTGAATACATAACCCTCAATCAGTTATCAATCGCTTTAGGGCGCGGAACTGTAAGCGATTATATGCTTACAAGCTGGGTAGAAAATCGGGGATTCCCTATTAAGTATAAAATTGTTGATACCTGTAAATTCAGAATTGTTTACCTTACTGACTTTTGGAAGTGGGCCGAGAAAAACCGCACCTTCATTGATTTTTCGAAAGTTGAGAAAAATATGCTCGGCGAAGAACCCCCCTGGGTGAAAGAGCAGCGCAAAGCTGACCAGCTGAAAGCAATTCAGTATAAAAAATCACCCTGGACCCCCAAAGAGGATGTTGAACTGAAAAGGCTGCTCAAAAAATACTGTTATTCCTACCTTGAATTATCCAAAGAGCTTGGCAGAACCAGCGGTGCGATACAGCGCCGCATATGTGACCTTGGGCTGAAAGAACGCCCAATAAAACCAGACAATCATATTAAATGGGAGTCCGGCGAACTGGAACAGCTTGCGGCCTTGATTAAGAACGGTGTCAGTTACGCCTTGATGGCCGAAAAACTCGGTAAATCTGATAAAGCGATTCGCGGAAGAGTTTATGCATCTTATAAAACTGAGAACCTTGATTCTGTTATGAAAATGATAGGTACCGGTTCCTGGGGCGACGGTAAACCAGTTCCATTAGTTAGGCAAGACTTCCGGAAAGGTGCGGTTAAAAATGACCTTTCGCGCCTTACCCGTTTGCTGCTGATGCACCGCAACCAGCTCTGTTTCGACGGCTACTGGCAAAAGGATATGTGTACCCACTGGGACGAGGTGAAGGGCTGCACGGCCGGTGAATCTGATTGTGATAGCTGTGCGTCGTTCCAACGTATCAAAGAACAATACTGCCGTCGTTGCGGCGCAACCATCATCAGCCGAACCGAAAAACATATCTGTGACCGGTGTGCCGAAATGCGGAAGAAACAAGCGCAACGTAAATTTGCAGTACTCCATTCCCGCGGGGCGGGGTTTGAACAGGAGGAAAACCCGGCATGTTAAATTATGACAGACAAATAACCATCAGCGCGGCGGGCAGCCGTAACTCTACCAAATGGCCCGCACAAACGCTTTACATATCCGACTTATACGACCGCCTCCGTGTGCCAACGCGTGGCACTGAGCCCCTTGCGGAATATCTGAGAATGAAAAAGCCGCAGCAGGACGGTCTGAAGGATGTAGGCGGTTTTGTGGGTGGTATCGTTCACGGTGGTGGCCGGCGCAAAAGCAACGCCATCGATGGACGCGACGTGTTAACCCTTGACCTTGACCACATCCAGCCCGTCGGTACAGATGACGTGCTGCGCCGAGTGGATGGGCTGGGTTGCGGGTATGCAATTTACTCTACTCGCAAGCATTCCCCTGAAGCACCCCGGCTACGTGTACTGCTGCCCCTTGATCGCACGGTAACTGCAGACGAGTATGAGCCGATCGCGCGCAAGGCTGCGCAGCTCATCGGCATTGATATGTGCGATCCTTCAACCTTTGAAGCATCCCGGCTCATGTACTGGCCGTCCTGCTGTGCTGATAGTCAATATGTTTACACTTACGGTGACAAGGGCTTTTTATCCGCTGACGGAGTCCTTGCCATGTACGGTGACTGGCGTAATGTTGCGGAATGGCCGCAAGTACCCGGCACACAAGACGTTCACAAACGTCTGGCAGCAAAGCAGGGCGACCCCACGGCAAAAGGCGGTGTAGTCGGCGCGTTCTGCCGTACATACGATATTTACAGCGCCATGGACAAGTTTCTGCCCGGCATCTATGAGCCGGTAGATAATTCCCCCGAACGCTACACCTTCACCGGCGGCAGCACGACCGGCGGCGCGGTGGTGTATGACAATGGCAATTTCATTTTCTCCCATCATGCGACGGATCCGGCGGGCGGTAAACTGTGCAATGCTTTTGACCTGGTCCGCATGCACCTATACGCCGTCAAGGACGATGACGCCAAACCGGACACCCCGAACAACCGCTTACCTTCTTTCACATCAATGTGTGAGCTGGCCGTAGCGGATCAGAATGTCGCTGCCCTCCTCAATAAAGAGCGTTACGAAGTTGCCACTAAAGACTTTGAGGACGTTCCGACGGACAATGACACCGATGCAGCAAATTGGATGTCAAAGCTGCAAACAAATGCTCAGGGCGCGCCATTAAAAACCATTGACAATATTTGGACTATTCTTGAAAATGATCCACGACTAAAAGGTAAGTTTGCAATGAATGAGTTTGCCAACAGGGGTGAAGTATTTGGGTCTTTACCTTGGAATCCTTTTGAATGCCGCAGGCAATGGGAAGACAGTGACAATGATGGGGCGTACTGGTATATGGAGAAAATATACAACCTTTCAGCACCCGGCAAAGTGGATAGCGCACTGGCTTTACATAGTAAACGGCATTCTTTTAATGAGGTCAAAGATTATCTGACAGGACTTCAATGGGATGGTATGCCGCGCCTTGACACCCTGTTTATAGACTATTTCGGTTCTGCTGATACTCCATACATTCGTGCAGTCACCCGCAAAGCCTTTACAGCAGCGGTAGCCCGTACAATGACGCCGGGAGTAAAGTTTGATGTTATGACGGTAATATCGGGAAAGCAGGGCATCGGTAAAAGTACCCTTCTACGCAAAATGTCCCGCGGCTGGTTCACGGACGGTATCCGATCGTTTGAAGGTAAAGAAGCGTCCGAGCTTGTCCAAGGTGTTTGGCTAGTTGAAATTGGCGAGTTGGAAGCCTTTAGGCGCTCAGATATCAATCGGGTAAAACAGTTTCTAAGCCAACAAATGGACAGGTACCGCGCTGCTTACGCTAAGAATGTTAAAGAATGCCCCCGCTGCTGCGTGTTTTTCGGAACTACCAATAATCGTGAATACCTCCAAGACAAGACAGGAAACCGGAGGTTTTGGCCGGTGGATACGGGAGCTCAGGCTGCCACAAAGAGCGTTTTCCAAGATTTAGACGGAGAAGTGGACCAGATATGGGCCGAGGCCGTCATGCGCTGGCAGCTCGGAGAGCCATTATATTTAGGAAAAGAATTAGAGGAATACGCGCAGGCGGAGCAGGAAGATCACCGTGAGCATTCGCCTCATGAGGGTATCATACATGACTTTTTGGAACAGAAGGTTCCCCTAGACTGGCAAAAATGGGATCTTAACCGCCGCAATATGTTTTGGAGTGGTGGAGAAAAAGGTGAGTTTGAGCTTGCCGAACGCCAAAGGATCTGTGCATTAGAAGTATGGTGTGAAGCCCTGGGCAATGACCAAAGGTTCATTAAAAACACTGATGCCGCGGAAATCAACAGCATAATTGAAATGTACGGTGATTGGGAGCGGATGGAAAAAACAGCAAAATTCGGATATTGTAAAACGCAAAGGGGATTCCGACGAAAGGTGACAAAGTGATTGTTACCCCCGAAGATTGTTACCTTAATGGGTAACAACTGAAAATGAATGTTACTTACTTTGTTACCCGCTTTGTTACCGCAAAAATTCAGTATTCATGAGGGCTTAAGGGTATAAAGTAACAAAGTAACAATCTTTTTATATTAAATAGTTATAAATAGGTAATTAGGCAATAACACGCACGTCTGATATACCTAATCCGCCTATTTGCAGGCACATATTACGTGTGCGTACGTTGCCGACTTGAAAGGATAAAGAAAGGATAAAGAAAGTATGAAGATTTTTGAATTTTTAAATACCATTCGGCAAGACCAAGAGCTGAAAGAAATAATTATGAATTCTCCTGAGGTTTTTGGCAGTTATAAACCACGGAACTATCCCGGCAGACGAATAAAAGGTACGCCAGCCAAAATTGCGACAGATTATTTTTGGGGTAGCATAAATGGTGCAAAATTTCGATGCTTATGCGAGGAGAAATACGGGTCTTGGCGCGGCGACAAAGATGCAGTATTTCTTTTCATTCAGGAGGCGAGGCAGAATGCGGGAATCGACAATTGAGGCTTATCTCCGCGACCAGGTGAAAGCAATCGGCGGCAAGGCTTATAAGTTCATAAGCCCCGGAAACAATGGTGTGCCTGATAGGTTGGTTTGCTTACCGGGAGGCAGGGTGATTTTCGTAGAACTGAAAGCACCGGGCAAAAAGCCGACAGCCCTGCAGCTTCAACAACAGGCAAAATTACGAACCCTTGGTTTTAGAGTTTGGGTGATTGATAGTAAAGCAATGGTTGATAATTTTATCGCCTATGCGACAGGAAAGATGATGATTGACGGATGAAATTTCAGTCGCACGGGTATCAGACATACGCGATACAGCGTCTTATCACGGACCCGGCGCTTGCGCTTTGGTTGGACATGGGCCTTGGAAAAACAGCAATCGTCTTGACCGCTGTAAACGACCTGAAATATAATCGGTTTGCAATTTCAAAGGTGCTGGTTATCGCCCCCAAAAAGGTTGCAGAAGCCACATGGAGCAAAGAGGCGGCTAAGTGGGATCACCTGCATATGCTTCGGATCATCCCGGTACTGGGCACTCTACAAAAGCGGATTAAGGCACTGAATAGCCCCGCGGACGTGTATGTCATTAATCGGGAAAACGTCCAGTGGCTGGTTGACTATTACCGCAATGCCTGGCCGTTCGATATGGTTGTGATTGACGAAAGCAGCAGCTTCAAGAACAATAAGGCGAAACGGTTTAAGTCCCTTACATGGGTGCGGGGCAAAATATCCCGCATCGTGGAGCTGACCGGCACCCCGGCCCCGAACGGGCTGCTTGACTTATGGGCGCAAATCTATTTGCTGGACAATGGCCAACGGCTGGGCAAGACAATCGGGCAATTCCGCGAACATTACTTTGATCCGGATCAGCGCGACAGGGATCACGTTTTCAGCTATGCACCGAAAGAGGGCGCAGACGGCATCATTCAGGATTTACTTGGCGATATCTGCATTTCGATGAAAGCGGAGGATTATTTGGAGCTGCCTGACTGCATCAGTGTGACCGTGCCAGTCGTTCTGGATCCCAAGGCGCAAAAGTCCTATGACAAACTGGAAAAGGATATGCTTCTGCAGGTTGACGAGGATACGATTGATGCCGGTAGCGCCGCAGTGTTGACAAACAAGCTGTTGCAGCTGTGCAACGGGGCTGTGTATGACGAGAACAAGCAACCGGTAAAAATTCACGACTGCAAGATTGAGGCGTTCACGGAGCTTGTCGAGGGCCTAAATGGAAAGTCGGCCCTAGTGTTCTATAACTTTCAGCATGACCGGGACAGGCTGCTTGAAGTCCTGAAAGGCAGCGGCTTACGGGTTCGGGTGTATCAGGGGCCGCAGGATGAAACCGACTGGAACAATCATGAGATTGATATTCTTCTGGCACATCCGGCAAGCTGCGCGTATGGCCTTAACCTTCAGGACGGCGGCAATCACGTTATCTGGTTCGGGCTGAATTGGTCATTGGAGTTGTATCAGCAGGCCAACAAGCGTCTGCACAGGCAAGGCCAAAAGCAGAAGGTCATCATTCATCATCTGGTCGTGCAAGGCGGTATGGACGAGGATGTGATGGCCGCATTGGAGAATAAGAGCACCACGCAGGATTCCTTACTGAATGCCTTGCGGGTGCGCATTGAGAAAGTGAAGGAGGAAAAGTGATGAATCAGAAATATATTGAAGAAATTAAGGTGCGCGCAGAAAAAGCAACACCAGGGCCGTGGTCGGTTGATACGAATGAACCGTTTTCTAGGCAGATTAACGGCGTATTTGCAGACAAGCAAGAACAATACGTTTTTTACCATGACCCGGACGGAGAGAATACAGTTTCAAAAAAAGATGCTGAATTTATCGCCAATTCCCGCGAAGATATTCCGGCGCTGATTGAGGCTTACGAACAGATTGGCATGGCGTGGGATGATAGCAAACGGTATGCGAAACGCCTTGAAGCTAGAAACACAGCCAAAGATCTGCAAATCGCCACGTTGAAAAAGGCGCTAGAGCTTTCAATTGAAACTCACAGCGTGGACCCGCGCACGATTGGCCGGCTTGTTCGGTATTATACCCAGCAAGCGCAGGAGCAGGAGCGTGATGAATCATGACTTTTGCAAAACGTCTAAAATCCATACGAACCGAGCGCGGATTAACTCAGCAGAAAGTTGCAGACGGGGTCGGGATTCACAGATCGCTTCTTACTTATTATGAGCGTGGTGAAAATGAGCCAAGCGCGCATACACTCTGCAGTATGGCTGACTACTTCGGGGTGACGACCGATTATCTCTTAGGGAGAACAGACAGGAGGTAGCGCATTGACTAAGGATGAATTATCCCAACTTCGAAAACTTAAGAATGAAATCAGATTGCTAAAAGAGCAAAAAGCTGAAATCCGGCAGAGAATGTCCGGCATGAGGACCCCGAGCAGTGTACAAGCTTCCAGTAAATGTGAGCCGTACCAAAAGCACAATATTACGATTCAGGGGGTTGCTAAATCTGAAACAGGAGTTTTTTCGGCAGAAAACAAAAAACTTCAAAAGATTAAACTTGATATTGCAGAACGAGAACGGCGCTGCATTGCTGAATATGACAGGCTGAATACTTTTATCGGAAACGTGCAAAGCAGTGAAATACGGCAGATATTGACCCTGTATTACATAAACGGTATGAGTTGGCGGCAGGTTGCATTTAAAATCGGGCATCATGATGAGCAGTATCCGCGAAGAAAATGCGAAAAATTTTTAGAAATGACGAAAATGACGAAATCAAAGTGCTAAAATCGTATTGTGAGAAATTATATAAAAGGGCGACTGTTTAGATACAGCCGTCCTTTTCGTTTAGGGGGTGGCAGCATGAAGTGTAAAGACTGTTGGCTTAATGACAATAAACGCCTGGGGGTCGATTACTGTATGCTGCCACGCTGCCCTTACGAGAAGAACGATAAGCGAGGTGGTGAGGATGGGAAAAAGGAGAAGCCCGGAAAGAGATAAAGCCTTTAGGCTCTATAAAGAATCCGGCGGCACTCTTCCCCTCGTTGAGATTGCCGCACAGCTTAATCTACCGGAAGGCACTATTCGCGGATGGAAGAATAAAGATCATTGGAACGGAACGGTTCCGAAAAATACGGAACGTTCCAAAAACAAAAGCCCCAATAAGATCCTAGTTGAAACGGTCGAAAGTAATGAGGAATTATCAGAGCAGCAAAAATTCTTCTGCCTGTATTATATTAAAACTTTTAATGCGACTATGGCCTATATGAAAGCTTATCACAGCACATATGAGAATGCTAATGGTCATGCATCCCGGCTACTGTTAAACCCGAAAATCAGAGAAGAGATAAAGCAATTAAAAGAAATTCGTAGCATGGGAATACTTGCAACCGCCGATGATGTGGTTGACCGATATATGAAAATAGCGTTCGCGGATATGACCGACTATGTCGAGTGGGGCCGTGCCACTGTTGCGGTTATGGGGCCTTTCGGACCCATCTATGAGGGAAAAGGCAAAGATAAAAGGCTGATTACCCAGGATGTTAATGACGTCCGTTTTAAAGAATCCACAGAGGTTGACGGAACGCTCATTGCTGAGGTTAAACAAGGTAAGGATGGAGCGAGCGTGAAACTGGCTGACCGTATGAAAGCCTTGGACTGGTTAAGCAGGTATTTTGAGCTCAATCCATCCGACCGACATAAGCAAGAATATGATAAGCGTCGGCTTGAAATTGAACTACTCAAAACGCAAGCCTCCATTAAAACCTCTGGTGATGAATCTGTTCCTGATGATGGATTTACCGAGGCTTTAAACGGGAAGGCTGCTGATATTTGGCAGAATGATGATGATTCTGCAAAGGATAGCGAACATGTGGGATGAAATCGATAACAAGATTGAGGCGCTCCGCAAGGCTATAAACAATAACGCCGTAAAGCTTAGACAACAGATACGTCAAGGGTTTTTTGAGTTTAAACCTTTTTCCATTAAGCAAAAGAAAGTGCTTACATGGTGGTGCTCGAATAGTTCAGTAAAGGACCAGGAGGGTATTATTGCTGATGGTGCAATCCGCTCGGGTAAAACACTTTGTATGTCTCTCTCATATGTCATGTGGGCTATGAATGCATTTGACGGGCAGAATTTTGCTATTTGCGGTAAGACAATCGGGTCACTTCGCCGCAACGTTCTGTTTTGGCTTCGGTTGATGTTGAGGTCCCGTGGATACTCCGTGCAAGACAAACGAGCCGATAATCTGATGGTCGTAAGGCGTGGCGGCGTCGTAAACTATTTTTATCAGTTTGGCGGCAAGGATGAACGCTCACAGGACCTGATCCAAGGCATAACTCTAGCGGGCGTATTTTTTGATGAAGTTGCTTTGATGCCGGAAAGCTTCGTCAACCAGGCAACCGCCCGTTGTTCTGTAACAGGTTCTAAGTTCTGGTTCAACTGCAATCCGGAAGGCCCACAACACTGGTTCTATGTCAATTGGATTTTAAAGTGCAAAGATCGCCACATCTTATATCTGCATTTCACAATGGACGACAACCTATCATTGTCGGAAGAAATCAAGGAAAGATACCGAAATTCATATTTCGGGGTGTTTTTTGACCGCTATATTCGTGGGCTATGGGTTATCGCCGAGGGATTGATTTACTCTGATATTGCAAATGGTCTGGGGATTGTAGAGCAGGAGGAACGACAGTATGTGAAATATTACATTTCCATTGACTACGGCACACTTAACCCGTTCAGTGCCGGGCTGTATGGTCTAAGTAAAGGAGTGTGGTATCGCTTTGATGAATATTATCACTCCGGGCGTGAAACAGGGCGGCAACTTACAGATGCGGAGTATTACACTGCACTAGAAAAGCTGGCAGAAAAACGACATATTAGCCGAATTATCATTGACCCGTCCGCCGCTTCGATGATAGCCGAAATCCGAAAGCATGGACGGTTTACAGTTCAGCAGGCTAACAATGATGTTGTGGATGGAATTAGGGAAACAGCTAAGGCATTCAGTCAAGGTCGCATAAAGGTCACGAAAAACTGTTCCGGGGCTATCACAGAATTCTCTTCATATTGCTGGGATGATAAAAAACAGGAAGATAAGCCAATCAAGGAGAACGACCACGCAATGGACGAAATACGGTATTTTGTAAACACGGTCATGGTCCGCCATGGCGGCACAAAGATAGGGTGGTGATACATTGCAATCGCTTACGATTGATTTCAACGACATAAATCAGCTCCGACAGATCATTCAGAATTATATGTATTCTGAAAATTGTGCCTACCTGCGGATGAAAGCACAGGCCGAAGACGGTTTCAAGTATTACGACAACGAGGGCTTAATTAAAAAGAACGGTGCGGCGTACATCTACGAAGTCAACAGTTTCATGAAGAAAATCGGCAAATCTCCGCTGCACTCCGCAGATAACCGAATATCGATGAACCGGCACCGCGTTGTGGTGGATCAGAAAATCGGATATTTGTTTTCCGTTCCGCCGCAGTTTGACCTTCCGGCAGACGATGCTGGTAAAGGCGACGACCCGACGTTGAAAAAAGTCAATGATACCGTCGGATCACAGTGGCCGAAAGTAATCAAGCAACTCGGCACCGACGCTTCAAATTGCGGCCGCGCATGGCTAGCGTTCTGGCAGGAAGATAACGGTTTTGATTATTGGTACGTGAATCCGCTGACGTGTGTGCCGATATATGACCGCTCAACGGTCAAGAAAAAGCTCCTGTATCTCTTGCGAGCATACGGCTATAACGACCAAAATGGCAAGCCTGTGACTCGTTACGAGATATGGGGCGATTCTCAGGTTGCGTACCTGATTAAGCCCGAAGCGCAGGGCAGTGCAAAACCGATTATAAACTACGAAACCCTGCCGGATGGTTCCTGCAATATCCAGCCGCACAACTACGGCCGTGTGCCGTTCATCGAATTCCGCAACAATGCTAAGGCGTTTAATGACCTGATTATGTACAAGGACATCATTGATGCACTGGATAAACTGGTTTCTGGGTTTGCAAACGACTGCGATGATATCCAAGAAGTATTGTGGGTCCTCAAAAATTACAGCGGTGAATCCGAAGTGCCGGTTTATAACAAAGACGGTACGGAGGCGGTTGATGATAATGGCGAACCCATTATGCGCCCGGTCGACGTTCCGCAGATGCTCAAACTTAAAAAATTTGTTACCGTGGGAGACAATGGCGGCGTTGATAAAATTACGAATGAAATCCCATTTCAAGCAAGACAGGCGTTCCGGGATATTCTAAACGAAGAATTTTGGACGTCCGCAATGGCCGTTAATCCGAATCCGCCAAGTAGCACAGGTAATCAGTCCGGCGTGTATATCGACTATCTGTACGGCCTTCTGGAATTAAAGGGCGGCTTGATGGAAACCGAATTTCGTGATTCTATCGATGAATTTTTGGAAACAGTGCTGCACTATCTCGGTGTAGAGAAATCAAAGCAGTTCGTCCAAACATGGAAGCGCACGAAACCGCAGAACAATACCGAAACTGCAACGATTTTGTCCACACTGCCCGATACGGTTATGTCCAACGAGACAAAGACTAAAAATGCACCGTTTGTGAATGATTGGCAGGCAGAGCGGGCGCAGATTGAAAAAGAACAGAAGCAGAATGAACAGAATTTACTGGATTCGATGGGGCAACCGGGGCATGAGCATCCACCAGGCAGCGGAAATAAGCCTCCGCAGCCGAATGCAGATGATGGAGGCGGTACCTGATGCCTTCGTATTGGGAAACTCGCGCGATTGATAGTATCGGCCGCATGGAGTCCGCTGTGGATGGCGCCCTGCCAGAACTGGTGAAATCCTTCGAGCAAGCCAAGCGCGATCTGAATGACACGGTTTTTAAGTTCTATGCCCGTTACGCTAAAAATAACAAGATTTCACTGGACGAGGCGCAGAAAGTTCTTTCTCTGTCTGAGCTGCAAGATTTCCGCGGCGATCTGAATGAGTTTGAAAGGCTTGCCAAAGATTCCATTGGCACGTTTGATCTTCAGGTCGACAACCTGTCCGTGAAAGCACGCATTACCCGGTATGAGGCGCTCCTGACGCAGTGCGACGGTATGCTGCAAAAGTTATATCAGGAACAAAAAAAGCAGATTGAGGGCACCGCGACACAGGTTTACACCGAGGAATACTACCGACGCCAGTTTGACATTGAGAAATATACCGGTTTTCAATTCAACTTTTCCCAGCCTTCGACGTCGGCTATCCGGAAGGTGCTGGAACAACCGGTTCAGGGCATGGACATTTCCACTCGGCTGTGGCGGCAGGATATTGATACCGGGTTCCGTATCCGATCGACGCTGAACAATATGTTTATGACCGGCCGGCCGCCTCAGGACTTTTCCACCGAATTGCAGAAAGCAATCGGCGCTGTCCGCACTAATCCAGACGGCACTCCGGGCGGCGTCGGGAAGAAATACGAGGCGTATCGGCTGCTCTATAACGAATCCTCCCATGCAGTCAACCAGGCGCATCTACAGGCGTACCGTGATGATGGGTTGGACGAGTATGAGGTTGTCGCTACGCTGGATAAAGCGACTTGTGATATTTGTTCACCGCAGGACGGCAAGCATTACCCGGTCGATAAGGCTGTCGAAGGTGTGAATCATCCGTCCTTTCATGTAAACTGCAGATGCACGACGGCTCCCTACATTGGCGATCTGGACAGTTTTAGCGGTGAGCGTATGGCCCGCGACCCGGTGACAGGCAAAAGTATTCCGACCACGGCGCAGACCTACGGAGAATGGAAAGCGCAGCAGGACGAGAAGTACGGGGTCGGCACCGTTGATACTGAGCGGAAGAAAGCGCAGAACGAAGTTCCCGACTTTCAACAATATCAAAAAGTCCGTTCTACCTTGGGGGAAAATGCACCATTTCCATTTGCAAATTATCAGGATCAGAAGTATAATAATCCTGAAGAATTCGCAAAAACTCAGCGTCAATTGAAAACGTTTGAAAAAATTTATTCAAAAGATGTTTACACCGTCGAATATAAGCAAAAACTTAAAGACACATACCAGTTCTTTAGAAAGAATGGTTTTGAATTCACCGAACATGCGCTCAACCGAACTGTCGGGCAAAAGCACGCTAAGGATAAAGTGAATTTTACGCAAGAACAATTGCTCGGCATTCTTCAAAAAGTGCCAAATTATACTCAGCCTAATGGCCATCAAGTTCGCTTTTATGATGACCTTGCTGTGATACAGGCCACAGATACGAGCGAAATAGTTAGTATCGTGACCAGAAAGACCCCAAAAGCAGATTGGAGTGAAAACAAATGATAGGGCCAGAACTTATACAAATGATGAAAGATTTTCTTGAGGGAAAAACAGGACCAAATGACTTTTCATTTGATTTTCCGGCTAGATTAACTTTTGTTTACGATGAATTTCAGAAAGAAAATCCGAAACTCTGTGATTTGATTGAAGAAAATATGCCTGACTATTGTGCTGCTTTTGACCCTTACATTGACGATGACCGGGAATTGCTTAATGAAGATCAACTTCGAAAAAAAGTCAAAGGAGTCTACGAAAAGGCACTGGTCCTTCAGTAAATACCGCCTGCTTAGTTGCAGGCGGTATTTTTATACCCATTTATAAAGCGTCCCGCCTTATGGCAGGGCGTTTTTTAATACAAAATTAACCGCAGCACCCGGAAAATAATAGGTGCGCCGTAATGCGGGGACTGGCCCGATAAAAAGGACAACGGCACGAAAGGAAATGTTATGCTTGAATGGCTAAAAACAGTCCTCGGGGACGCGTACTCAGAGGATATTGACAGCAAAGTATCGGCAGAAATCGGCAAAGGCTTTGTTTCACGTACGGATTTCAACACCGCAAACGAGGCAAAAAAGTCCCTCGAAGGGCAGATTGCTGAGCGCGACAAGCAGATCAAGGGCTTTGAAAAGCTTTCCGGTGATAATGAAGCACTGAAAGCACAACTCACATCCGTACAGGAGGCCAATAAAACGGCAAAAGCCGATTATGAATCCAACCTGAAAAAAGTCACGCTTGACAGCCGGGTCGAAACGGCCCTGCTTGGCGCCAAGGCCAAAAACACAAAAGCCGTACGCGCCCTTCTGGACGAAAGCAAGATTTCCCTCGATGGGGAAAACGTTCTCGGTCTGAATGAACAGGTCGCGGCGTTGCAGAAAGACGCTTCGTACCTGTTCGGAGAAACCCAACAGCAGAATCCGCCTCCGCCGGCAAAAGGTGATCCGCCGAAGGGCGATAATGATCTCGCAAAATGGGCGGCTGAAGCCGGAGTAACGCTGCCTAAAACCATCTGATTTTAAGGAGGATAATTATTTATGTCAATCAATACTTTTGCTGAAAAGGTAACAAAATTCATTCCTATCCTTGACCTGCTGTATGTATTGCAGGCAAAAACATCCGATTTGGACGATTCCACGCTTGCGACGCAGTTTGTAGGAACAAACAAAATCAAACTGCCGAAAGTCTCTGTGGACGGTGCGGGTACCTATGACAGGGATAATGGTTATACGCAGGGTTCTGCCGGGGTCACATGGGAAGAGCATACCTTGCAGTACGACCGCGGCCGCAAATTCCGCATTGACGTCATCGACAATGACGAAGTTGCTTTTGATTTGTATCGCAGGGTAGCTTCTGAGTATGTCCGTACCAAAGAAATTCCGGAAATCGACGCCGTGCGTTTTGCTGAAATCTATGCCGCTGCCACGCGTGCAAATACTCTGGCGGCGGTGGTGTCCAAAGACCTCGGTACATCTGACAGCATCCTTGACCTGTTTGATACGGCAGAGCAGACAATCAACGAAAAGGAAGTCCCGGAAGAGGGCCGTGTGCTTTATGTGACCAATACGGTTTACAAGATGCTTAAATCCGATGCGAAGATTTCCCGCCGGATTGATGTCGGTCAGCCTAATCCCAATATCGACCGCAGGGTTGATATGCTGGATGGAATTACTCCAATCATCAAAATTCCTCAGGTGCGTTTCAATAGCCTGATTCAGCTGAACGACGGCAAAACTGCAGGGCAGACAACCGGCGGCTATAAGACGATTACGGGCAACAAGCCGATCAATTTCGTATATGTCCGCAAGGCGGCCCTTCGCGCTGTGATTAAGCGGAACGCGGACAAAATTGTCACGCCTGACGTTAACCAGAGCGCGGATGCTTATGACATCTTCTACCGTCTGCATCACGATTTGATCGTATCGGATAACGATACCGCGGGTATCTATATCCACACTGCTGCGACGGCACAGGCGTAAGGAGGGGGCTGCTTTATGACATGGGTAAAACGCAGGGGTATGGTACTCCTGATTGAAGATTCAACAGTATCCAAGTATACCGGCGATGGCTTTTCAGTACTCGGAAAACCGGAGGAAACGGATCCGGTTATCTCCGACCTTATCAGTCGTGCTGAAAAGCTGAAACTGAAACTTCCGGATGGCTTGACGGTAGAGCAGGTCCGCACTGCCGTGGAAGAAGCCGAGACCGCGAAAGCCGGTGGCACCGATGGCAGTGCTAGTAAGTGATGTGTTGAAAGTCTGGACGGACCGTGGGTATGTCCCTGCGGATCCGTCCGCGACTGACACAGCGAAATATACGTCATATATCAACCAGGCAAAGGACAGTATTTGCGGATATTGCCGGTTGCCGCTTGCTATGACAGCTTTGCCCGACGGGCTTCTTTATCCGTGGGCTGAAATCGCTTACTCTATTATGAAGGGCGGCGTTTTTCAGCAGTCGAGCGGGTCAGTAAAATCTGTCAGTGAGGGCGATACGTCGGTGACGTTTAACACTGACATAAATAAAGCAACAGCGCCGACGGTTGATTACTCCGCGGCGCTTAATGCTTTTCGATGCCTGTTTTGAGGTGATGTCATGAATTTACCCAGTGACACGATTGCAAGCTGCAAGGCTGTCATGCAAGCACAATGGGACGATACGGCGACCGTAACCCGCGACGCTGAAATCGACCAATCAAGTGAGCCGCAGACGGTTTACTCCAACATCCTTTGTCATCTATCTATGAAAAACATGCCTACGCTGAATACTGACAACGCGGCGGCTATGACGGAACCGGAATTCACGCTGCTTGTGGATACGTCTGTTGTACTCAAAGAGGGAGATTCCATTACGGTACAGCATAAAGGCCAGACCTTTACCGGGCTGGCCGGGCTGCCGTTTAACCGTACGTTTTCCAATAGTGTAAAGATGTCTGGGGTGAAAATTGCATGAGCGACATTAATTTCGCTGAAAACTATTCCAAATATCGAAAACAGTTGGAAGAACTGGGCGCTGATCTTTCAAAATGTGCTCAGAGTGTTGTATCCAAAATGGCCGATGTTGGGATGAAGACCTCAATTAAAGCAACTCCGGTTGGGCAATATCCATCGCAAGTGAGCTTTATCACAAATGACGGTAAAATTGTCACTTTCAAAGTCCATAAAAAAATAGGTGGCACACTTCGCCGCGGTTGGAAAAAAGACGCTACCCGTAAAGAAGGAAAAGACTGGATCAGTGGCTTCAGCAATAATGTCGCTTATGCCATATATGTCAATGGCGGCCATCGTATCGTATCTCACGGTATTACATGGGGCTATGTTCCGGGAAAGCGAATGCTTGAGCAGGGGCAGAATGAAGCAGAGCGGCAGGCCCCCGCTATTTTTGAAGCAAAGATAGCGGAAATAAAGCAGAAGGGCGGGTGGTAGCGTGAATATTCCGGTAAACATATTATTCAACCCAAAGCTTAATGCTCGACGTAAGGCTGGCACGCTCACCATCGCTGATCATGTGCTGATCGGTACGGCCGTGTTCCTCGCCGGACTGTTCCCAGCGTCAAAAGTCGCTATCGGGAACAGGACGTCCGGGGTCCATCCGCCCGAGATCGGCGTAAACCTGTACGATCAATCCAACAGCAAAAAATCAACCGACACGGCTGAATTCACGTTCGGAATAGAAATAACCTACATCCCGGAAGATTCTGCGGACCGTGCCGAGATTAATCATGCGATATTCCTTATCCTGCAGGGTTTTGATGTCATTCAGAGCGACGTCGGAACGTTCCGGTGCAGGGACAAAGCATCTGACATTACCGACGGCCTCGGTCATGTTACCGGAAATGTGGCTGTCAGAGCAGTCACCATGCCAACTGATTCAGACGGCCTGATTATTACGCAAGACGAAATCATCAATAAAATAAAGGGGGTAGTCATTTGATTACCGCAATTTTGCCCGGTACGAATGTTGAAGTAGTCGCCGGAGAGCGTGCCGCGGCTGCCAGTGTAACAGGTGTTGTTACGATACCGCTTATGCTCAGCTGGGGCGACATTCTGACAAAGATATACAAGGGAGACGACGCATTAACCAAGCTCGGATACAAGCTGTCCGACGTCAAAATGAAGCTTGTCAATGAGGTTATGAATTACGCTGATGAACTGCTTCTTTATCGGCTGAACACTGGTGAAAAAGCAACCGGAACGCTTGCCGCTGGAATTACGGTAACGGCAAAATACGGCGGAATCCGGGGAAATGACCTTAAAGTCACTGTCACGGCGAGCGATACAAACTGGATTATTAAAACTTTCCTCGACACTGCCGAAATAGATTCGCAGATCGTTGCAGACGAAAGTAATTTCGTTGCCAATGATTTTATCACAATTATCGGGTCCGGAACTCTTGCCTCCGCTACTGTCATTTTAACGGGCGGGGCAGACGGGACAGAGGATGCCGGGGCGATAGACGCATACTTAACAGAAATTGAAAAGCACGATTACAACGTCCTAGCCTACACCGGCACGGATTCCGCGGAAATTGCAAAAATAATTACTTTTACCAATGAGCAGGTCGCCAACGATAAAGACGCTTGCGCTGTGGTATCCGGGACCTCTGCGAACAATAAATTTATTTACAATTCGACTATCGGCGGCGTTAATGCGGCTTATTCCCTATCTGCTCCCGAAGCGGCCGCGACTATGGCGGGAATTATTGCAAAGCAGGGAATAGCCGGAAGCTGCACTTATTTTGATGTGATCGGGTGGACGGATGTTGCGACGCGCCTTACAAAGGCCCAGCAGGAAGCAAGGACACAAGTGGGTGAAATGCTTTTTGTTTATAAGTATGGCGGGGTGAAAGTACTTTACGATATTAACTCCTTGACTACTTATACAACAGAAAATCCAGAGGACTTCCATAAGGGGCTTGTGATACGCACTCTTACGAGGTATGCCTCAGAACTGCAAAAGCTTCTCGATACAAAAGCGATCGGGAAAATTCGTCGGACTGTATCTGGGAAGAACCAAATCAAAGGTATGATCGCGGACATGACCACGGTCAACTATCTCAATAAAAAGTATATTGACGGCTTTACTGCTGACGATATCACGATTGTTGACGGTGCAAGCCGGGACGCAATTATCGTAACGGTCGGAATTCTGGTAGCCGATACAGTGGACAAAATTAATGTTACCGTAAAGGCTCTGTAAGGAGGAATACATAAATGAGTGACGATATCAAGCTTCAAGGCATACCCAGCGGAACAGACGGTCAGGGCTTTGTTACTATTGGTGGGAAAGTTCTTGACGCCTTTAGAATCAAGAAGATTGACGTAACTGCTGAATTTGAGGTTGAAAGCCAATTTTTCGCGGGAGACCCTGTTAAGCAAAACGCCTATCGCGGTGTGGCCTACACCGGAAATCTGGAATATTACAACACCACTTCTGCGTTTAAAAAAGCTGTCAGGACTTATCAGAACGGAGGCGCTTTCCCGGATATCTCGGTACAGTATTATGTTGACAGCCCCGCATACGGACGTGAAGAAATTACTGTATCTGAAATGGTGTTTGATAAAATCCCGATGGGCGGTTTTGATGACAGCTCAAGCAAAGCGATTTCGCAGGCTACCACATTCAAGGCACACCACATTGACCTGCCTGAAATGTTTGACGAATAAGGAGGATATATGAAAAGTTTAGACAGCTTTTTAAACCCAAAACGCAAGCCAAATCTCAAAATTCCTCTTTCACCCGCCTTTGTGGATGAAAGAGGAAACATTATTGAGTGGGAATTGAAACAGCTCACCTCAAAAGAGGGGTTGGATATTGATGGAGATAATTATAAGGACATCATGACCGCCTGTATTGCTGAATCCCTTATTTATCCCGATATGCACGATGCCGAATTGCTTAAGGGATTGTCAGAAAGGGAAGGGCACAAAATATTAAGCGCAAAAGAAGCATTATTGGCCCTTACCACAGACCCGGAGATGGCAGCGCTCATAGAAGCTTATAACAAGTACAATGAACTGACGACTGATTTTAACAAAAAGGTGGGTGAGGCAAAAAACTGATAAGGCAGGGCGACGATGCGTTTTGGATATACGCGCATGTCGCCCTGCAGAATTATCACATTTTACCGAGTGAATTTATGAAAATGAGCGTGTCCGAACGCGCGTTTATTATTGCGAGCGGAATCATTGCAAATGAGGATATAAAAAAATAGAGCGGTAGGTGCTTTGCCTTCCGCTCTATTCACGATATGTCAGAGAAAGTCCGGTCGACATCGTTTGCCCTCCGTGCAGGTTTATTGAAGTAGGCACTACGCTAATGATGTTCTCATCTTTTATGTGGTTTTCTTCTATAAATTTTTGCATTGTTTTTTGAGCATTAGGAGAAAACATATTGGGCTTAAATTGTTTGACCTTAATCATGGAACCAACTCCTTTTATTCGATTATATCACAATTAATATGCTTGTAAAGAGGCGATTTATTATGGCTCAAACTTTAGCGACGGTTTTTAAATTAACCGATCAGTATACCGCAACAATGCAGAAAATCATTCAAGCATCCGACGCTTACGAAAAGAAACAGCAGCAGGCGCAAAAGGCAACCGATCAATTTAAAGCAAGCATGAAGGGCATAAACAGTAATTCTACAGCCGCAGTTACTGGTATCGGCGCGGTTACCGCAAAGATTACGGGTCTTGTATCGGCGGCTTATTTAGGGAAAAAGGCCGTTGATTTACTCTTTACGGCGGTAAAGGCAGGAGCTACACAGCAGCTACAGAAAAATACTTTTGAAGCCCTATTGAGCAATGATAAAGCCGGTACTGCTCTTTTTAATTATGTGAATACCTATGCCAAAACATCTGCCCTTGGCGCGCAGGACTTGTCAAGTGCTACGACCTCTTTTTTAGCATTTACACGGGATATTAACCAGATAGATCAGTTGAACAAACTGACCGAGCGTCTTTATGCAAAAGACCCGAATCAGGGCGCAGAGGGCGCGGTTTTTGCAATCAAGGAAATTCTTACCGGGCAAACGATGAGCTTGAAAAACCGCTTCAACATGAATGGAGTGTCGGCTGAAAAGATTCAAAAGCTGTCTGAAAAAGGCGATATAGCAGGAACAATTAATTATCTGGATCAGGTATTTAATAGATTCGGTGCTACTCAAAGCGTGGTGGATAAAAACTTTAACAGCCTGACCATGAGCGCACAAAGGTTTAAGACAAATTTTGTGCAGGGAATGGCGGGGGAAGCAAGCCCGACAGTTCAAAATCTTTCCTTGCTGATGAAACAATTGAATGACGACATGAGCGCCGGGAAATTTCAGCCGTTTTTTAGTCTTGTCGCAAATGGGTCACTGGCAATTGGCAACGCTATGAGCTGGGTAGCCCAAAATGCAAATGTGCTGGTGCCAATAATTGGGGGTGTTGTTTCCGCAATTGTTGTTTACAATGCCGCTATGGGACTCGCAAGACTATATACACTTACCACAGGCGCGGCGATAAGCGCTGTGGCAGGAAACTGGATTGGCGCGGCGGTATTGATTGCCGGTGCTGCCGCCACTATCGGAATTGCGACTTCTCTGAACAGTCAAAACAATGATCTCAAAAAGAATGTCCTTACTTTGGCACAGGCTAAAAACGATTATACAAAATCCCTTGACAACGCGCACATCTCTGCTAAGGTTCCGGTTGAAGTTTCCAATAAATCTCCTATCTCCGTAAAGGGTCAAGTCGAAATTGAAAAGGAATCTCAGAAGTATTTATTCGACCTTGCCGCTCAGAAAGCGATCGCCAATTTCAGTATGGTCAATAATACACCATCGGTTATCATTCAAAATCAAAATGTAAGTAAAACCGCTGACTTGGGAGAGATTAATCAAGCGCTAGGTGATATGGTATATCAGAATTCCGGCACACAGCCGCAGGGGGTATACCCATGAGTTATTATGTTTCCTTAGGCGGCATCAACATCGCGGGAGTAAAAGATATTTCCCTCACTTCCGGAAGAGACATGCAGGAATACGATGGAATTGAAAACGGGAAATTCTCTGTTCCGGAGTCGGAAAACCTCAGGGAGTGGACGATATCATGTGAATTATCCGTAAAGAATATCCACAAGTTTGACCATTGGCAGGCGGCGGGATATGTGTTTACCGCTTTTGAAACAATGCTTAAAACGAAGGATTACAGTCGGTTTGTTTCGGTGTCCTCTACTGAAAATATTTCTGAATTGGTGAGGCTAAAACAGTACACCAAAAAAGAAAAGTACGGTGGTGTCTACGACGTAGAAATCACTGTACAGGAATATAAAGCTGTTGCGATCAAAACGACCGGAGTTCCGTACATTGCAAGACCAGGAAAGGTGCCAGTGCCGCCGAAGGTAACAATAACTCCAAAAAACACAGTCTATTCCGCAACAAAAAAAATAGTGCACACCGGCGCAGTCGCGGACTTTAAAAAACTGGATTATAAAGACGTGAAAACCGGCAAGCCGGTTACAAATCCTGCAGCCGTAAAAGCCGGCACAACCTATATTGTTTCTACCCCGAAATCAGTTAGTTCTATAAATTCTAGTTCTAGCGCGACAGGCACCAGCGTCAGCGCAATTGACCAGTTAAAAGGCATTAAGGACGTTGCAGTCGGAGTCGGTGAAGTGGCCGGGAAGGCGTGGAGTGCTATCAGCTCGGCGTTTAATAAATTCGGGGCGTCCGTTGAAAGCTGGTCGAAAACATTGAAATGATGGTGATTAAATGCTTACGATAAACGGTGAAGATGTTTCCGACCTTGCCGTAAACGTAAAATACATTTCCAAGTGGAATGACGGCGCAGGAGTCTTGTCGTTTGATTACCCTACATACGGTACAAAAAGGTATGCAAATGGTTGCACGGTGACTTTTCAATACGGTTCGGACAATATATTTTATGGGTTCCTGTTTGATACAAAGCAGACCAACAAGAAATATTCATGCACTTGCTACGATCAACTCCGCTATTTTAAGTCCTCAAATTCCATCATGCGACCTATTGGAACGCTCACCGACTGGCTGAATACAGTTGCGCTATCGTGCGGTGACCGTATAAGGCTTGGAACGGTAGACAGAACCGAGTATAAATTAGGAAAGTATTTGTTCGATAATAAAACGTACCTGGATATGGTGTATCAGTCCATCCAGGACAATCTAACCGGCAACGGTTATTGGTATGCCCTGCGTGACAATTTCGGCGCATTGGATTTGAGGGACATAGTTTTTCTCAGATTGCCTTTAATCATCGGTGACGGCTCACTGGCAACGGAATTCGAGTATTCAAAGTCAATCGACGACGATACCTACAATTATATCAAGGTTGCCAAAGATGATAGCAACGGGGCCGCTCACCAAGGACGGCCTGAAGCGGGCCGTGATACTCGGCTGGATCACAGCTGACGAATACCAGCAGATTACCGGGGAGGCGTATGCAGAATGAAGGGAATAGACATCAGTAAGCACAATCCTGTCGTTGACTGGGATAAGGTGGCCGCTTCCGGCATTGGCTTTGTGCTTATCCGCGCCGGATACGGCAACGACATCAGTCAGAAAGATCCTAAATTTGATGAATACATAAAAGCCGCTCTTGCCCGAGGGTTACATGTCGGCGTGTATTGGTTCAGCTACGCTGTGTCCATTGCGGACGCGCTCAAAGAAGCAGAGGTCTGCAAAAAGGTTCTTGCCCCATATCAGGGGCAGATTGATTTTCCTGTTGCTTTTGACTATGAGTACGATTCAATCAACTGGGCGGTATCACATAAAATCACCGTGACCGCTTCTGCCGACAGCATGGCCCGCGCCTTTATGGACAGCATGAAAGCGGATGGATGGTTTGCCAACCTTTATACCAACATCGATTTTATTAAATCCGGAAAATTCAGCGCGGCCACGATCAAGGCTTATGACGTGTGGCTTGCAGATTATAGCGGCGCACCGGACTATCCCTGCTATATTCAGCAGACAGGCAGCACCGGAACGGTACCAGGCATTACCGGCAATGTGGACATGGATGTGTCTTTCAGGGATTATCCCACCATGATTGTAGCCGGAGGTTACAACGGGTACCCGAAACAGCCGCAGACTGCCGTTAAGATCGACACAACGACCGAGGTGTGTTTTGAAAAAGGCAGGATGTACACTTTCTACACTGAATCAGGGCAAGTGCCTACGGTGACCTGTGGAACCACAAATGTTGTAGCATTAATGCATTGTCGCAGAGATACGGCACTCGGCCGTGATTATTGGCATATCACGTCTATTGGGCAGCCCGGGCAGGCAACCGGGATCTACACAGCCGCGCCGGGTGAGAAACCAACCAAGCGTTTTGTGGCAAGAGTAGCATAGTTTAAATAAATAAAATCGGAGGGTATTAAATTCATGGACAAATTAAAAGCAACCTTTATCGCGGTATTCACGGCACTGTCGGCGTGGCTGGGAATTCTGGCCGTGCCGATGCTGCTCCTAGTGGCAGTCAACATCATTGATTACGGTACCGGCCTTGCCGCGGCGAAGTACCGCAACCAGAAGATCAGCAGCTATAAAGGATTCCGCGGAATCGTCAAAAAAATCTGCATGTGGCTGCTGGTCGGCATCGGAGCCGTCATTGACTGCCTAATTACATACGCGGCGGATTCTGCCGGCATTACTCTGCATTTTGGGTATGCGGTCGCGTCACTTGCGGCGGTGTGGCTGATCTGCAACGAGATTATCAGTATCCTTGAAAACATGTCCGATATCGGTGTGGCATTGCCGCCATTCCTGCTGAAGATCGTCGGAAGCTTAAAGTCCCAGGTTGAGAGCAAAGCAGATCAGGCGCTGCCGGTAGGTGCAATGCAGGGTATTATTGGTACCATTGAAGATACCGCGCTCACCGAAGCTGCACAGACCGGGGCGGATGCAGCGGCAGAGGTTAAGACAGATACGGCGGCGGCCGGGGACGCGAAAACAGAATAGATAAAATTATAGCCCGTTGGATTAATTTCCAGCGGGCCTTTTGTTAAATTAGCAATTATTACCATTGATAGTATGGAACTAAACCATGTTTTCTGCATGGTAAAATATGGGAAAATAAAATTTAAAGAGGCGAACGTATGGCAGTTGCAATAGTTAGAAGAATTGACCAATTAGGCCGAATTGTTATGCCCAAAGAACTCAGGAAGGGTCTTAATATAAATGCAAATGATCAGTTTGAATTTTTTGTTGATGATGATAAAATCATTCTAAGAAAAAAGAAATTTGCATGTGAGTTTTGCAACGGCGTACATAATGTTGTTAACTTTGAAGGCCACATCGTTTGTCGCAAATGTATAAAAAGAATGAATGCCATGTTTACCTAAAATAAGTCGCATCGGATTAATTTCCTGTGCGGCGTGTGTAGATTATTCAGCGTCTTGGGCATCAAACTGTTTTGCAATTTCCGCTTTAAGTGCTTCCCACTTGGCTATTGATTCAGGTAAAACAATATTCGCTTGTTGATTCATCGTTTAACACTCTTTTCATGTCACAAATAAGGCTTATTAATGCCAACCTTATATCACATACGTTTATTCTTCTAAGGTTTAGTGTCATAATTTCGTCGTTTGTCATATTGACCGCCCCTTTCTTTATCGTGACTATGGCATATCACTAATAACGTTATTATTTAATAAGCATAATATCCAAACTTTTAATAACGTTATTAGCAATAATGACTAATTGCGTTATTAGTGTAAAAGTGATATGATGTTCACGAGGTGATTTTTATGACAGAAAGAAAACGAGATATGAAAAAGCAAACTGAATGGAGCCGCAACTATAACGAGAAAGCATACGACCGATTATACATTACGGTACCCAAAGGTCAAAAGGAAGAATTAAAGGCTTTTGCAGCTTCGCAGATTACAGACGAATATCCAAAGGGTGAAAGCTTAAATGAATTTGTAATTATAGCAATCAACGAGCGCATAGAACGTCTTGACGTTGATGAAATTTTAAAGAAAAATCACGATCCAAATATTGCAAAGCGCGTACTGGACGCAATTGAGAATAAAAAATAAGCCCATGCCGATTCAAAGGGCATGAGCCTAAACGCCTATATTAATGAGCTGATAGTAAAAGATATGTCCGCCGGAAGTTAACCGACGGGCTTTTTTTATTTCTCAACCGCGTAGATCACATCGTGAGATCTATATAACTGATACCCATCCGCCGAGTGATTCCCGTGGTTCAGGGATTTTCTATTTACTTCTAACGGCCCCAACCATTCCAGCAGGCCAAATATAACGCGTCGTATTCTTTACCTCCTTTCGCGGCAAGTATCTTCCGAAATTCTCAGTTTGAAGGGCAGTTCGTGTGATTATTCTCCACGAAAACACATTTCCGACAAATTTCTGCATTATAATTACTCACAACAATTATAACTAGGAGGAATAGCAATGTCGGAAATATTTACTTTGCTAAAGGATATAAATCAGAATTTGAATGCAGTGGTTATCAACCAGGCTATGATCTATAACCAACTACTGCAGCTCAATCGCGCCGAATCACACCGCCGTACCCATAATCGACATTGCCCTTCTAGCTATCGCAGGAAGCACGCAGTACGCCAACACCAGCAGAATAATAGCAAGCAATTTCCCCAACATCATACTGATCAGGCAGGCTAATTCCTTATTATTTATGCGCCGAGATACCCACAAAGTGGTGCAGGTCGCGCAGACGGCAAGCAGTATGGGGCAGATATGACCATGATGATCATCATTAGCAAACTTGACATAAAATCACTCCAAACATGCGCTTATAAAAGTGCTCTGTACTTCTCGCTACAAAAAGTACAGAGCTAAATGCGGAAACGAATGGGATAAATATATTATAGTACATTTGTTCTATTTGTCAACTTTTATTTTTGTGTTTGTTAGAGTAATAATTCAGCATTGGCGTAATCGTGGCGTAATTAATTGAATAATCCAGTAATATAGCCATATAGTTAGGGACTTAAAATCCCTCGGTGGCGACACCGTATCGGTTCAAGTCCGATCACCAGCACCAAAACAGGGAATGCCCGAATGGGCATTCCCTGTTTTTGCGTTTTATTCCTATAAAGGGATCCAATGGCCCATATAGAAGAAGCGCCAGCGGCGAATGTGAGGGTCCCAACACCAAAGCATTTAAATCCCTCCTTTGAAAGGAGATATTATATATTATGGTGATGGGGCATGGCTTGTCAATATGAGAATTTAAAATACTTAGGGAACATTGTCATTCATGTCCCGCCAGTCCGATCATTTATTTTCTGGTGCGATAGCCGGTTGAAAAATCGACGACATTGTTCAGCGGTTCTCCGTTAGCGTAATGTCTCAAATTTTCTGCGGCAATACGTACCACCCGTTCAAAGGTTTCCTGCAGGTGGTAAAGTCCCGATATATGGGGCGTAATAACAACGTTCGGGATGTCCCAGATCCGATGGTTTTCCGGCAAAGGTTCAGGGTCGGTAACATCAAGTCCCGCTCCAAAGAGATGCCCGCTTTCCAGCGCGTCGCAGAGCGCGTCCGTGTCAATGACCGTACCGCGGCCGACATTTAAGAGTACGGCCTCTTCTTTTACTAAGGCAAGCCGTTCACGCGAAAACAACTGATAGGTATCCTTCGTTTCAGGCAGACTGAGCGCAATGATGTCTGCACGGGGCAGAAGGCTGTCCAGTTCTTGGGTTAAATGCAGTTCGTCGGCATAATCCGGCTTTTCCGCATGGGTGCGGCGAACGCCGATTACATATGCCCCCAGTGCTTTCACTTTTTTAGCAAATTCGCCTCCGATATCTCCCATGCCCAGCACCAGTACAGTGGAATTAAAAATGGATTTCACCTTTCCCTGACTCCGCCAAATGTGCTGGTGCTGCGCATCGCGGTAAGTGTGAAGCTGTTTAATGATTTCCAAAAGCATTGCAAGCATGTGCTCGGAAACGGCAAGGCCGTACGCTCCGGTTGAATTCGTCAAAGCTGTGCCTTTGGGAAGGACACCGTCTTTTAAATATGCATCTACTCCGGCACTGTTGCAATGAAGCCATTCCAAATTAGGGGAGTCTTTCACGTAATCTGCCGGCGGATTGCCAATGATGATATGGGCATCCTGGACTTGATTCATTGTAACGGTGCCATAGGAACCGTACGAAAACAGGCAGTCCGGCGCGGACTGTTCCAGCAGTAATTTGTGCTGGGCCTCTGCAGGAAGAAGAACGAGTATGCGTTTTGAAAAATTCATGATGATTTAACTCCTTTTTATGTTCTTCAAAGCATTTTTTTACAAATTTGAATTTTGTTCCATTGTATAACAGGAATTACGAAATTGCAATAAGGTGCAAATCACTTGGGAATTCGAATGAAATATTGAATAATAGAAAGGCGCCCCGAACCCGAAAGATTTTGCAGGTTGGGACGCCTAGTTATCTTAATTGACCGTTACGAGTGCGTTACAACTCAATCGTAATATCATATTTTTTAAGCCAGTCATTGACTTGAAGCAAATACGCCATCAGTTGTGGACCGGCCATCAGCTGACCGAACCACGGCTTACCGTAATCGGATTTTTCACTGAGCAATTCCCCGGCGGCGGCTTTGCTGACCAGTTGGTGTATCGGCTCGTCATTGTCTGCCATGACGGCTGCCAGTCTTTGTTTCACAATCTGCTCATAAGCCGGGTTGTGTGTTTTGGGATACGGGCTTTTTTTGCGCATGAGAACATCTTCCGGGAGCCAATCCTTCGCTGCATCGCGTAAAAGCCCCTTAACGACGCCGTCATGGCATTTGTATTCCCATGGCGTATTGAATACATACTGCACAATACGATGGTCAGCATACGGCACACGCACTTCAAGACCGCTTGCCATGCTGGCTCGGTCTTTGCGGTCGAGCAGGGTGGACATAAACCAGTTGATGTTTAGGAAGGAGATTTCCCTGCGCCGTTTCTCCTGTGCGCTTTCACCTTCAAGCACGGGAACAGCGGCGATTGATTCCTCATACCGCATAGTTACATAATCCTCAATATGCAGCTCATCGGCAATTTCAGGGATCAGCAGATTTATTCTGATCGACAGGTCCGGTGACCATGGGAAGCAGTGGCCCTCAAATGCTTCTTTTTTATGAAACCATGGATATCCCCCGAATATTTCATCCGCACATTCTCCGCTCAGCCCGACAACATGGTTCTTTTTCACCAGATTACAGAAGTAAAGCAGGGAAGAGTCAACATCCGCCATGCCGGGCAGGTCCTTTGCAGTAACCGAATCATAAAGCCGGTCGGCAAGATTCACGTTGTCGCATTCCAAATAGTGGTGATCTGTTTTAAACAGTTGGGCCATTTTTTCGACCCATGGCTTATCTGCCCCCGGCTGGAATGCTGTCGGTTTAAAATACTTGTCATTTCCGGTGAAATCGAAAGAATAGGTGGAAAGCGTTTTACCCGCCGATTGATAATTCCTTGCGGCCAGTGCGGTGATAATGCTGGAGTCAAGACCGCCCGACAAAAATGTGCACAGCGGCACATCGGACACAAGCTGCCTGGTAACGGCGTCTTCCACAAGGTATCGAACCCGCTTTACGCTGTCTTCATAGCTGTCCGGATGCTCATAACTTTTCAGCTCAAAGTAGGGGTATGTCTCCAGTCCCTGACGGTCAAACACGGCGAAATGCCCGGGTTTGACCTCCAGTATATTCTTAAATACACCGATTCCGGCAGTTCTGGCAGGCCCTATCCCGAATATTTCGCACAATCCCTGACGGTCAATGACAGGATTGATTCCCGGATACTCAAACAGTGCTTTTATTTCCGAGGCGAAAACAAGGCGTCCGTTTTCCATGGAATAAAAAAGCGGTTTCACACCAAAACGGTCACGGCATAAATAGCAGCAATGACGTTTTTCATCATCAACCGCAAAGGCAAAAATGCCGTTCAGCTTTTCGGCACATGTAAATCCAAACTGGATGTAGCATTTTAAAAGGACTTCGGTATCGCTTTTTGTTTCAAAAGTATGTCCAAGTGCTTTGAGTTCGGCGCGCAATTCATCACTGTTGTACAGCTCACCGTTGTAAACGATGGTATAATGAAGACCATCGACAACAGCGGTCATCGGCTGCTTCCCGCCCTCAATGTCCACAACAGCAAGCCTTGTGTGGGCGAATGCTGCGTGGGATGAAACATGTACTCCGCTGTCATCCGGGCCGCGGTGCTTTAATCGTGATCCCATTCGTTTCGCAAGCGCTTTCCAAAACAAAGCTTCCTCGCTCAAATCGTCGTTATAATCGCAAAATCCTGCAATTCCACACATATCAATACCTCACTTTCTTTTGTCTATCTTTATATTATGCTGATTAATCATTATGGTTAACGTCCATATTTGTTATGCGGAGCAGACATAGAAAAGCCGTCCCGCAAGGCTGCGGGACGGTCGAATCATTTGGACTTCATTATTTACTTGTCCTTTTTTTCGTTTGTTTTATCTTTTTTGTCCGCTGCGGCTAATTCGCTCAGAATTCTTTCCGCCGCCGTGCGGCGTGCGTTTGCTTCAATGGAAAGTTCAATCACCAGCCTTGTCAGCTCGGCGTCGCCCTGTTCTGCGGTTGAACTTACACGATCACATACTTCTTTCAGCGCGGAAGAATGTGCTTCACAGAAACGTCCGTACATTTCGGCGTTTGATGCGTCTTCCAGCAATGTTTTTAACAGGGATGAGATATCCTGGATGGACAGGACCTGCTTCAGCATACAGATTACCATCAGCAGCGCCAGGTGCTCACGGGCATATTTTTTCTGCTCGGGCCGGGGAAGAACACCGTCTTTTACGTAATTATTAATCATGCTTGATGTCAATAAGCTTGTGCTTTCATTGCGCTCAAACAGGCGGAGCTGTTTGTTCATATAGGTAAGTACCTGATCCATATATAAATAGATTTCCGGCAGCCTGTCCCAGTCAACTGCGCTGTATTTTTTGATTTCCTCTGCCCATTTTGCAATTTGTTCGGCTGCTTCACTCATTTTAAATCCTCCTTTTTTTTCGTCGCACGTTCATAGCAGGTAAAGTGGCTTGGCGGCATGCCCATGCATTTTTTAAATACGCGCGAAAAATACAATTGATCGGAAAAACCTGCCGAATAAGCAACTTCACCGACTGACAGATTACGGCATTCCAGCAGCTCGGACGCCTTGCTGATGCGGTAGCGCATCAGATATTCATTCGGCGGAATGGAGATGTGCTGCATAAACAGGCGGTACAGATGACTGCGGCTGATTCCCACGCTGGAGGCGATATCGGTAATGCCGATATCGCTCGAATAATTATATTCTATAAATTTAATTGCTTTCTGCACATATTCATATCCGTTTGTGTGCTGTGTGGAAGGAACACCGAATTTGTCCATCAGTGCGGCTAAAAACAGCAGAAGCCCGGATTCCATTCTTGCCTCGTCGCTTGGGGTGGAACCGGAAGCATTGCAGATTTTCATCAGAAGCTCCTCAAAAAGCCTGTCTTCTTCATAGTGGAAAACAGGGCTTCGATCCAAGAGACCGGTTTGGCCCATGAGTCTTTTTGCATCGCTGCCGTTGAATCCGATCCAGCTGTATTCCCACGGATCTTCCCGATCCGCAACATAGTGGACAACATGGGACGGTTCGACCAAAAAACCGTCGCCCGCAGTAAGATGATATTCTTTGCCGCCGCTAAAAAAAGTGCCTTGCCCGGATAATATATAGTGAATCAGGTAATGATCGCGCACGGCGGGACCCCAGGAATGGCAGGCGCCGCAGCGCTGAACCCCGCAGCTATAGACTGCAAGGCCCAGGCTGTTATGAAAAGGCACCCTGAAGGAACGCCTAAATTCGTCATTTGTCATCAAGAAATCAAGCCTCCTTCTCGGCATTATTTATATTTTATTATAATTCGCACGGCAAATTTATGCAATAAAAATCAAAAAGTAGTAAAATATAATTGAAATAAATTTTGCTATCGTTTATAATTAGAGCAATTGTTAATTTTCTATTCATTTTTATCAAATAATATTTTTAAGAAATAAGGAGATAAAGTATGAGTCTTGAACAAAAAATACAACTTTCCATCATTATTCTGCTTACCGGCATCGTTATTGTTTTTTCTATGCTGATATTTTTGACTTTTGTGATCAAAGGGTATGGGGCAGTGGTCAAAAAATTGCAGTCAAATCATGAAGATCATAAAGACAGTGTTCAGCCGGTAGTGTCGCCATCCCCTTCTGCTTTAATACCCGTATCAGTTCAGTCTGTTCAAACCGGCATTTCCGAAGAAACGGTTGCGGCAATTTCCGCCGCTGTTTATACTTTGTACGGCACCTCCGCTGGAAAAGTGACAAGTATCCGCCGTGCTGCACAGCCAAATCGTTCCGCATGGGGCATGGCTGGGTTACTGGAGAATACCCGCCCTTTTTAAATTCAGAATGTAGAAAGGACTGATCCTAACATTGGTAATACTAAATGAATTTTTAAAATCGATTAAAAGTATTATTTTATCTTCCGGTTTCGCTACAAATGACTGGCGCAATTACGTTATGATAGGGATTTCGTGTGTTTTAATTTACCTGGCCATTAAAAAGCAGTTTGAACCCCTTCTTCTTTTACCGATTGCATTCGGTATGCTGCTTGTAAATCTTTTTCCGGCCATTATGTTTCCACCTCAAACAACGATGCAGCTTGTCCAGGAATATATGGCTGCTCACAGCGGTGCGGCGGGAAATTACCCTATTGTTATTTTAAACGGTCAGCAATATTATCAGACTACACAGGTCGGCGGTTTGTTTTACTATCTGTATCAGGGAGTTAAGCTCGGTATTTATCCTCCTCTGATCTTTTTGGGAATCGGAGCGATGACCGACTTCGGTCCGCTGATTTCCAATCCGAAGAGCTTTCTGCTTGGCGCGGCGGCTCAGCTAGGGATTTTTACTACATTCATCGGCGCTGTTTTTCTGGGATTCACTGGAAAGCAGGCCGGGGCAATCGGAATTATCGGCGGAGCAGACGGTCCGACCGCTATTTTTGTAACCTCAAAATTGGCTCCGGAACTTTTGGGGCCGATTGCGGTTGCGGCATATTCTTACATGGCGCTCGTCCCAATTATTCAGCCTCCGATTATGAGGGCATTGACAACAAAAAAAGAGCGCAGCATTGTCATGGAACAGCTTCGCCCGGTTTCTAAACTGGAAAAGATTTTGTTCCCAATTATTGTTACTGTAATTGTTTCACTCCTTCTGCCGGACGCCTGCCCGCTTGTAGGCATGCTAATGCTCGGAAATCTGTTCCGTGAGAGCGGTGTTGTAGGGCGTATTTCCAACACAGCGCAAAACGAACTGATGAACATTATTACTATTTTCCTTGGCGTTACGGTCGGGGCTACGGCAACCGGTACGGTTTTCCTGTCCCTCCAGACAATTGAGATCATTGTTCTCGGTCTGTTGGCGTTCTGCTTTGGCACGGCCGGCGGTGTGCTGTTCGGTAAACTCATGTGCTGGACTTCACACGGCAAAGTCAACCCGCTTATTGGATCCGCCGGTGTTTCTGCCGTACCAATGGCAGCCCGCGTGTCGCAGAAGGTTGGACAAGAGGAGAATCCGGGCAACTTCCTGCTGATGCATGCGATGGGTCCGAACGTTGCCGGTGTTATTGGTTCCGCAGTTGCTGCCGGTGTTTTGATCAGCATCCTCGGATAATTTTATTTTCTGAATTCATTAATTGCAAACGAAACCCGCACACAATTGGGTGCGGGTTTTTTGTGTGGCGTTTTATTTTCATTTGCTATTATGCGCAAAATATTGTACAATAGATCTTATGCAGTAAAAAACTATAGGCGGACATTCGCCTAAATTATAACGTTCTGGCGGTGAATTCATGAACAATACTACAACGGATCAAATGATTGAAATTAGGAAAAATGTTCTGAACAAGGAATTTTTCAGAATGAATGACATGCAGAGGGAGGCAGTCTTCTGTATTAACGGCCCTCTGCTCATTCTTGCGGGCGCCGGAAGCGGGAAGACCACCGTGCTGGTGAACCGTATTGCCAATATTATCCGTTACGGAAACGCTTATATGAGTAAGATCGTTTCAAACGATTTAACTGATGATGACTTGAATGCAGCCAAACAGTACCTGAGTGCAGGAGAACCTTTGCCGCAGCAGGTGAAAAACCGCTTTGCGGTGGATTCCTGCCGCCCTTGGCAGATTCTTGCCATTACATTTACCAATAAGGCCGCCGGCGAACTGAAGAGCAGGCTGATCAGCATGCTCGGTGAAGAAGGCAATGATATCTGGGCTTCCACATTCCATTCGACCTGTGCGCGCATGCTCAGGCATGACGGCTCAAAGCTCGGCTATTCAAACCATTTTACTATTTATGATTCGGATGACTCCCGCCGTATGATGAAGGAATGTCAGAAGGCCCTTGGTATTGACGATAAGCTTCTTTCACATAAATCGATTCTGTCTGCGGTTTCTCATGCGAAAGACAGCATGATTCAGCCGGAGGAATATATGCAGCAGGCCGGCAGCGACAACAGACTGGGGCTCATCGCACAGGCGTACAAGCTTTATCAGGCAAGACTTAAAGAAGCGGACGCCATGGATTTTGACGATTTAATCTGCAATGCAGTGTTCCTGCTGCAGCAGAATCCGGAGGTTTTGGAGTATTATCAGAATAAATTCAAATATATTATGGTCGATGAGTATCAGGACACCAATCATGCGCAGTACATGATGGTTAAATTGCTTGCTCAAAAAAGCACGAACCTTTGCGTTGTCGGTGATGACGATCAGAGTATTTACAAATTCCGTGGCGCGACCATTGAAAATATTATGAACTTTGAGAGATCCTTTCCAAATGCAAAGGTAGTCCGCTTGGAGCAAAACTATCGCTCTACCAAAAACATTTTGAATGCTGCGAATGCAGTGATTGAGAACAATACTGAGCGCAAAGGAAAAACACTTTGGACAGACAACGCGGACGGAGAAAAGCTCGGTGTGCACACCGCTTTCAGCGAACAGGATGAAGCGGATTTTATTGCTAAAAAAGTGCTGGCCGGTGTTGCGGCAGGCAGGAAATTTTCGGATTATGCAATTTTGTACCGTATGAATTCCCAATCGAATATCCTTGAAAAAATATTTGTAAAATCCGGCATTCCATACCGAATTGTAGGCGGTCTGCGTTTCTATGAACGAAAAGAAATCAGGGATATGATTGCATATTTGAGTGTAATTAACAACCCTAATGACGAAATTCGTTTACGCCGCATTATTAATCAGCCAAAACGCTCCATTGGGGATAAAACGATTGCACAAGCTACCGAAATTGCCGCAACGGTGGGCGAAAGTGTGTTTGATGTCATTAAGCACGCGGATCAATATGAGCCGCTGAAACGCACATCGCCAAAGCTTCTTCAGTTCGCGAATACAATGCAGGAGCTGATTGATGCCGCGAACGATGAACATACAAGTTTAAATGAGCTTTATCATCTGATTCTCGATAAAACGGATTATATTGGAAGCCTGTGTGCATCTGAAAATGATGACGCTCAGGATCGGATTGACAATATCAATGAGCTTGCATCCAATTTGATCAAGTATGAGGAGGACAACGGTGAAGAGGCGACCCTGTCGGGCTTCCTTGAAGAAGTGTCCCTGATTACCGACATTGACAACTTTGACCCGAACTCCGACAGCGTGGTGATGATGACGATTCATTCAGCGAAAGGTTTGGAATTTCCGGTCGTATTCCTGCCTGGGTTTGAAGAAGGTATTTTTCCGGGAATGCAGGCAATTTACAATCCTGTCGAAATTGAAGAGGAGCGCCGCCTGGCTTATGTTGCCATCACTAGGGCGAAGGAGGAACTGTATGTCGTCAATGCGGAAAGCCGCATGATTTTCGGCAGCACCTCCCGCAACAAGGCATCCCGCTTTATTGAGGAAATGCCCGATGATTTGATTGTTCGCAGTCGTTCCAGAGAATGGAAAAAGCCAAAGCCGGGAACCAGCCTTCCCACATCCGCTTTTGAAGCGAGGGTGGTTACGACTGAATCGGCACGCAGCTTTGGTCCATCAACCCTGATACACAGCGAGCCGCCGGCTGTTCAGCTGAAAGCGGGCGACAGCGTGACACACAAAACGTTTGGAACGGGCATGGTGCTTTCTGCTTCCCCCATGGGCAACGACACCCTTTTGGAGATTGCCTTTGATAATGCAGGCACGAAAAAGCTGATGGCAAATTTTGCGCGTCTGGAAAAAGCATAATAAAAATACAATAAAGCCCGCCTGAATAAAAACAGGCGGGCTTTATTTGTAATCAACGGATTGCTTCTTTTCTTTATGATCTGTGGGAACGGTCATTGCAGCTGCAGTCGCTGACCTTGGGCGGGAAAAACTCGTCGGTCGGAAACTCTATGCGGCGGAACATATCGCATGGATCGTCTGATGTAGTGACACATTCTTTATCCGGGATGCAGAAGTCGTACGCGGGAATCAGCATTTGTACATTTCTCACAATTTGAACAATAGTAAAAATACCAATTGTAGCATAAACAGTACGATTTGATGCAAAATCAAGTTGGCCGCCGAAATGCCTGCAGATGCAGTCGGGAATCCGGCAGCAACTTTCGTTGCAATGCGACTGGCAGTCGCAAATCCTGGCGGAGAGACAAATCGGCTCTGCAACCTGACAGGTTGCCTTTGGAAGCACGTCGCCGTCCATAGAATTCTGACCATCCAAGTCGTCCTGCGCGCAATCGGAACTGAACATTTTTACGTTGCCCTCGCTGCCATACAAAATTACCCTTTTGCTAAATATGGATACACCATTTACAATAGAGGGGCTGGTAGCCAACGGACAAAATACGTCCACGCATACATCGAAGAAAAAGGTCATATCAACCGAATAGAAACCCCTGTTAAATGGCACCGGCTCCAAATCAAGGAACACCGTAATAACATCAGCATTTCTAAGTCTGACGTTGGTTGCATGCTCAATCAGGTCGTGCTTATCCGGTGGGAAGTAAACCCTTAAGTCTTCAAGGCAATCTTTATCAAAAGAGTATACAGGTTAGATGTATACACTAACGATCAAGCTCGAAAGCGAAGCAGGTTTAGTACCTCTTTTATTATTCTATTTTATAATGAATACTAAGATACCCGGCAGTGCTATGTATCGTTACGATAGGGGATTATGCAGGCATATTCATTAGCAGGTATTGCATGACAGGGCATTCGTCAAGACTTTCATAGTCTTTGTATTCTCCGGTTTCAGAAATTCCTTCCAAATGAAGAAATGCGGGGTGATTGAGTTTGTCGTCAACCTGACTTGCAACGATATGAAGTTCGATTAAGCCCATTTCGTCTTTTTCAATTTCCATTAATTTTTCCTTAAGCGTTTTTAGATTCACACTAATACTTTGCATTTTAAAAACATCCTTTTATTTTTAATTGGTTGCGCAACATTTGTAATTTTAAAGGAAATGTATTAAAATTGCAATAGCGAAAAAAGTCGCATTTTTAGAAGTTTTAAGGAATGAATAAAAATAGGATGAATAAACAAAATAAATTCGTCTTATGAAGGAATTTTTATGGATATTTAGATGCAAATTTTCGATAATGTGACTATTTTGACTTATAAGAAAAATTTTAAAGGGATACTTCATGTCGAAGTTGTTAGATTTATGGCTTGTTCGTACGAAGATCGCAATATTCTGGATGTTTTTCAAACCATTTTACAGCATAGGAACAGGTAAGGCATGCTTTCCTGTTTTGCTGCCTAAGGGTAGAGGCGGCGGCCTCCAGCAATTTTCCGGCAATGCCCTGACCCCGCAGAGAATCATCCACGAAGGTATGGTCGATGTTTACCGTCTGAGCGTCAATATCCGGAAAGGTAACCTCGGCAATCACAAGACCCGATTCGTTTTTTACGTAAATACGATTTTGTTCATAAATGAATTCCAATTTGATCACTCCTATCATTTGTAGTATGCTGCCGCAAAGGGTATTTTGCCAATACCGGTGGGTTTATA
Organism: uncultured Caproiciproducens sp.; assembly: GCF_963664915.1. NCBI lineage: Bacteria > Bacillati > Bacillota > Clostridia > Eubacteriales > Acutalibacteraceae > Caproiciproducens > uncultured Caproiciproducens sp. The sequence goes on along the minus strand of NZ_OY761810.1, from coordinate 2,978,225 downwards.
AACAAAGAGGTTTTAAATAAAGCTCAAGCGTAAATTGCGCGGGTTTGGCGCCCTTTTCCTTAAAGTAAACAATCTTATCAATGATGGACTTTAAAAGCAAATTTTTTTTCTGTAAAGTAGCGGATTCATAGGCCGCCAGCACATGATTGATTGTCTGGCTCATCTTATAACAGTCAACACGCGGCATGAATAATACTGAATTTCTCACTTCCTGAAGCTTTGCGGTTTTTTCGTTCAAATGCGTTTGCCGGGTTAAAAAAGTATTAAGATCATAAATGCCCTGCTCCAGCAAGTCATGCAGTTTTTCAATTTGTCCTGCGGTGGTTTTCATTTCAGAGTCAATTGTACTTAGGATTTCGCTGCTTTTGTATTCCTGTGGCGGCACAGTGGTTTCCTGTATGAGCTTTAAGCGTTGAAGGCTGTCCTTCAGTTCATTCAAAACCGCGCTCTCAACAAGCGGAAGGGACGAGGATACCATGCACCCGGGTTTCTGACACAGAAGGTAGGAGCCGCCGCGGCGGATTACCTGCCGCTGCATTAACGAGCCGCAATGCGAGCAGTAGACCAAACCAGCGAGCGGATTTTCCACAATCCCCGAACTCGCCGGCGGATGGGACCGGCAGGCAGATATTTTCTGCGCCTGTTCAAAAATTGTCTTGTCAATAATGGGCGGATGGATGCCGCCGACAATCGTCCACTTCTCCTGCGGATTATTGATTGTAATATGCTTACTGTTGCCTTTTGCGCCTTTTCGGATATGCGTTTTCTGGTTCCAAACTATTTTGCCGATATAGGTGGGGCTATGGAGTATTTTCATAACAGACGATCGACCGAATTGATTGGCACGATGCGGCTTAGCTCCCATAGCGTTCAATGCGTTGGCAATATGCTGACAGCCCATGCCCTTATTAACGTACAGATCGTACATCATCCGCACAAATCGGGCTTCCTCTTCATTGACAGCAAGAGTGGGCCGCTTATTGACCGTTGTTTTCACATACCCGTAGGGGGCATTGGCTATGTATCCGCCGTCCGCTATTGTTTTTTTGATGCCACGCTGCATCCGCCGCTTAATTGCCTTCAGTTCCTGCCGCGCCATAAAGGTTTCAAACTCGGAATAGGTCTCATCCATTTCATTGCTGAGATCGTAGCTTTTACGCGGCGTGATTATTTTTGTATCTGCGTCTTTCAGCGTTTCGAGGATTACGCCCTGGTCACTCATTGTTCCGCGTCCCAGACGGTCAATATCCATACAGAGTACAGCTTCATAATCACCGTGTTCCACATCTGCAAGCAGCTTTAACATTTGCGGGCGGGCGTAAAGCGACTCACCGGAAACCACTTCTTCATATATTTTTGCTACGGTAAGATTGTTTTTCGCAGCAAATTCCAACAGGGTTTCCTTATGCCGCTTTAATGTTTCGTCGATGGTATCACTCAATTCTTCCGCTCGGCTTTTGCGCAAATAGATGGCCGTATTCACTTTATCACCCGGTTTACTGTCATATTTTTGGGGAAAGTACTTAAAGAAGTTGTAAAAATTATCTCTTAATCCTTCGTTTAATTTAATGTTCTGAGCCTCCGAATCCTCTTGAGGGAAATCGGGGGCTTTTTCTTTTATTTCATCACTTGAATTATAGCATAATATTCATTAAAAAAACACAATAGAAATTCGCGAAATATCAAAAATAACATAAAATAATAGTGCTGCCGGACTTGGCAGCGTGAATAGGACAAACACCAATCCTCATATTTTTAAATGAGGTGATACAAATGGGCGATGCGGGAAAGCCAACGGTTGCGGTGCACATTTTACCCGGCACACCCGAAGAGGTCGCGCGCAACAGGGAGAATCTGCGGTATGTAACAGAACAGATCTGCAGTGAAAAAAACGGATGTGCTACGAAGGTGACGATCGATTGGGACAGTGATTGTACAGGAAAGCTGTTCGATAGAAAGGGGAGGGTTCCATGAAATACAAGGTTCTTCAGGGATATATGGCTCTCTGCCGTTATTACGGATGGACACCGACATGGGCAGGGCTCAGGGCATTTAACCGTGGTGACCGTGCACGGTCTTTGGGAAGGAGGTAATACATACAATGATCTGCGCACCGTGTGGAAAATGCAGAAGCAGATTCAACAACAGGGTTTGCCGCCGGTTTTGTTCAGCATACAAACGTGCATTTGAACGCAATGTAGAGCGGCAGCTTGATGAAACACTGTTTAAGCGTCTTGCAAGAATTTCAAAATAGGGGAAGGCGCCGTCGGCAAAACAGAGCCGCCCCTATTGGGCGGCAGTGTCGTTTATTGTTTGCTCATGTACTGTGTAACGCGGTCATGGAAACTTTCATAAGAGCGACTTCCGTTTAGTAATTTCAATTGCATGTCATCCGACAGCGAAAAGAAAAAATTCTTTACCTCCCTGTCATGATCGGACAAAACCGAGGGAAAAGGAAACTCATAAAATCCTGCATAATCCAAATCGATCACCTCCAGAATAGTGTATGATGATTTTTGTAAAAAATGCAGAAATTTCACAGCTGACAAAAGACATTTGTATGAAGGCTGTTCACTGTACTTCACTGCATGAATCATATACGCGCATTCCGTCTATGCATACAGCTTCATTAAAAGTTCCTGAGTTTTGTACATTAGATGTTTCCGAGCTATTTCCATCCATAAAATAATCCTCCTAACACATTTAGTGAAACCTTTGTTTCTCAATACCATTTTATGGCGGCGGTTTCATTGTGTTACAGAAATATTTCCCCTTTATGAGCAAGTTTTTTCAAAAATACAAAAAACTCAAAATTATTTATAAAATCATAAATATATAGTATCAATAATCATTATAATATAGTATAAATCTGCACCAAATAAGCAATAAGCACAAAATAAGGTTACTATAGCCAAATTAATTCGTCTTTTTATAAAATCTTTACTATTTATATTTTGTTAAGATTCTGTTATAATTGTGTTAAACAAAAGTAAAAAAATAATCACTCGACAGGACGAAATGAGGTTATTTAATGTCACTCGCGCTCATTATTGCACTTATCCTTGTGTGCGCTTCCATTTTTGTCAACGGTTGGACGGATGCGCCGAATGCAATCGCTACTGTTGTTTCGACCCGAGTGCTTTCCCCACGAGCGGCTGTTTTAATGGCGACTGTTTTCAATTTGGTCGGTATCATGTGTTTTGGTACGGCTGTTGCGAGCACCATTGCCAATCTTGTAAACGTGGGAACCGGGTCAAACCCGCTCATTGCAATTTGCGCGGCTCAGCTTTCCATAGTAATATGGTCGGTATCGGCCTGGAAGTTTGGGATTCCCACCAGTGAGAGCCATGCGCTGATTGCCGGGCTGATGGGTGCGGGAATTGCCTATAACGGCGTTTCTGCTTTTAAGTTGGTAGAATTTCAAAAAGTACTTTGGGGTATTCTTATTTCGACGTTTGTCGGCTTTTTTGCAGCTTACCTTGTTACCAAAGTAGTCGGGTTCCTGTTCCGCCGTGTGAAACGCTCAAAAGCAAACCGTTTTTTCTCAATTGGTCAGATCGCTTCCGCCGCTTTGATGGCTACCAGCCATGGAGCGCAGGACGGTCAGAAATTTATGGGCGTTTTTGTGCTTGTGATTCTTCTCGCTAATAATCAGCCGATTCCGGCATCAATACATATTGACATTTGGATTATGTTCCTGTGTTCAATTGTCATGGCGATTGGCACATCCATCGGCGGTTACCGCATTATTAAAACAATGGGAATCGACATGGTGAAACTGGAAAAATATCAGGGATTTTCCGCTGAAATTGTGGCGTCTCTCTGCATGCTGATCACTACGGTATCTTCCGGAATTCCTCTCTCAACCACCAACACCAAGGGTACGGCAATGATGGGTGCGGGAGCGGCCAGACGCTTTTCCGATGTTAACTGGGGGATAGCCAAAGAAATGGTAATGGCGTGGGTACTTACTTTTCCGGCCTGCCTGATTCTTGGCTATGCAATGACCAAACTGTTCATACTCATATTTTAATATAATATGTAAAGAATAATAATTTGTTATTTTGAAGGGTAAGGGAACTATATGAGTAATTTTTTTGCTAAAGGGCCGGACTACTTCTCACTGTTTGAAAAAGGGATCGGTATTTCCTGCCAGTCTGCAAAAGTACTTCAGACCTCATTTACGGACGGAACAATTGACAAGGAAGAAATTACCTTGCTCAAAGAACTTGAGCATGATGGGGACAAGCATGTTCACTATTGTTCAAACCTCATAGCCGACGCGTTTATTACGCCGATTGACCGCTCGGATATGATGGACATGGTTCGTGCAATTGAATCTATTACCGACAGTATCGATGATATCGGAAATCAGATTTATATGATGCATATTTCCAAGGCGAATGAAACAACCGTCAAACTGGTTGATTTAATCGTCAAAAGCTGCGAAGGACTCTGCACATTAATGTCCGATTTTAAACAGTTTAAGAAAAACCTGAAGAGCATTAAGCAGATGTCGGTTTATGTTAATCACCTTGAAGAAGAGGGAGACGCGATTTTCAGCGAAGCCATGCGCGAGCTCTTTGATCCTAAAAACAAGATGGAAATGATTGATGTTATCCGTTTGCAGAACCTTTACAACACGATGGAGAATTCGCTGGATTACTGCGAAGACGTCGCCGATATCGTGGAGCAGATCATTATTTCAAATACCTAAATTCATTGCCATTCTAAAGCTCACCTTCCATTTTGGAGTGGGCTTTTTCTTTTTGGTGTGAAAGGGCTGCAGAGATTTTATATTGAACAGAACACGATAGTTTGCTATAATACTATTATTAATGACATAATTGTATATAAAGGGGAAATTTCCATGGCAAAGGTTACTCTGATTACCTATACGCCCGATCCGGAAAAAACAGTCGCACAGGCGGCAAAGCTTTGCTACTCGCCTGCTTCAATAGAAACTATATCCGATGGTTTAACAGAGGATAAGGTTGCCTCCTTTGTAGACATGCTGGCTGAAATAGGGCACGAAAGCCCGATAGAACATGCTTCTTTTACATTTGGAATCGAAGGGGTCTCCCGCTCTTTTTTGGCGCAGATGACCCGCCACCGCATTGCTTCCTACAGCGTTCAAAGCCAGCGCTATGTGACAGAAACCTGCTTTGAGTACGTTGTTCCTCCGGAAATAGAAGCAATACCAGAAGCAAAGGCGGAATTTCTTTTGGCTATGGAAGAAGACCAGTGCCATTACGAAAAACTGACTTCCCTTTTAAAAAGCAAACACAAACAGGAACTGTTGGCGGCGGGACAGGATGAAAAATCAGCCGACCGTACCGCACAAAAACAGGCGATTGAAGACGCGCGGTTTGTTCTGCCTAACGCCTGCGATACGAAAATGGTTTGCACCTTCAACGCGCGTTCGTTGTATAATTTCTTTTCAGTTCGCTGCTGCAACCGCGCCCAGTGGGAAATCCGCGGCGTAGCAATCGAAATGCTGCGTCTTGTGCGCGAGGTTGCGCCGCATCTGTTCAAGCATAGCGGGCCGTCGTGCCTGCGCGGCAGCTGCCAGGAGGGAAAGATGTCCTGCGGCAAAATAAGCGAAGTGCGTGAGTTTTTTAATGGAATAGGGGAAAACTGATGAATGGAAAATTAATCACAATGGAGGGCCTCGACGGCAGCGGCAAGGCGACGCAGACTGAGCTGCTGTGCAGGGCGCTTTCGGAGCGCGGCGTTAAATTACACCATGTTTCTTTTCCCGACTACGGAGAACCTTCATCTAGTTTGGTTAAAATGTATCTGAAAGGAGATTTTGGAACCGATCCCAACGACGTGAATGCATATGCCGCCTCTTCGTTTTATGCGGTGGACCGTTATGCAAGCTACAGAAAGTATTGGCGGCAGGATTACCAGGGCGGCACCCTGATTATTGCGGATCGATATACCACTTCAAATATTGTGTTTCAGCTTTCTAAACTGCCTCGGGAACAGTGGCCGGATTTTGTGGAATGGGTACAGGATTATGAGTACAATAAGCTCACGCTGCCCCGTCCGGATTTGACAATTTACCTGAACATGCCGTTGGAAGTTTCTCAGAAGCTTTTGAGCGGCAGGTATCATGGAAATGAAGAAAAAAAAGATATTCATGAAAGCAATGCGGGTTACCTCCGCGCGTGCCGTGAAAGCGCGGACTATGCGGCGCAGAAGCTGAATTGGAAAATGGTCCAGTGTGCGGATAACAATGAATTAAAGACGGTTGAACAAATTCACAGTGAAGTGATGGAAATCATAGCGGGGGTGCTGAAAAAGAGGGACGGTTTGATATGATTTGTTCTGCTGACTGGGAAATGCGCGGTGAACTTGCTGAAATTTGGAAAACCTGCTTCGACGAACCGGTACGTCCCGCAAAATATTTTTTGAATAATTATTTTCGTCCGGAAGATTGTCTGGTTTATAAAATGGGGGACAAAATCGCGGCCGTTGTTTATCTGCTGCCTACCCGAATCGCCGCGGGCGCAAAACCCGTACAGGCACATTATATTTATGCGGCGGCAACCTTGCCGCAATACCGCGGCCATGGGTATATGGCGGCTCTTCTTGCCGCCGCGGCGCTGGTTGGCGCCAACCGCGGGGATCAGTATTCTGCCGTGCTCCCCGCCGAACCGGGATTATACAGCCTTTATGAAAAATCCGATTACATTAAATTTTTTAAAGCCAGCACCCTGTCCTTTTCACTGGAGGAAATGTGCTCAATGGCCGAGTCGGGAATTGTGACAAAAACCATCCTGACATACGGTCAGATGAACGGACTTCGCAATGCAAAGCTTGCGGGAAAAACCGGCTCCGTACTCTGGAGCGACGAAGCGTTTGGATTTGCGGTGGGAATGGGTAAGGTTTATGGAGACAGGATGATTTGTTCCCGGACTGCCGGAAAATTCGCCTATGCTTTATGCCGCGAAACCAATCCCGATACCTGCTTGGTTTTGGAACTGATGGCAGACGGGGATACCATCCGCGATTTGGCGGCGAACATTATCAGCAGCGTACCGGCTGAAAAATATATTTTTCGATTGCCCGCCGATGAAGTCTTTTTTGGCAAAAAAGGTGAAACCTTCGATTTCGGAATGTTGAAAGCCATTGGGGGTTCTGTTTTGGATCAGCTGTTACAGGATTCGGCCGCGCCGTATCTTGGGATGCCGCTTGATTAATTTTTTGGAGGTGTCAATTATGATTTACCTATTTCTGGCAAATGGATTTGAAGAAATCGAGGCGCTTGCCACCGCTGATATTTTAAGGCGTGCCGGCTGTGAACTTGTTACTGTCGGTGTCGGCGGAAAAAAAATTACAGGCGCACATAAGATCGAAGTGACCGCCGATATAGATGAAAAGGAAGCGGTGACCGAAGGACTGGACATGGTGGTGCTGCCGGGCGGTGTGCCGGGGACACTTAACCTTGAAAAGTCCCCGATCGTAAGAGCAGCGATCCGCTATTGTGCGGAAAATGATAAATACATTGCGGCAATCTGCGCGGCACCTTCCATACTGGGCCATATGAATCTTCTGACGGAGCATACGGCAACTTGTTTTCCGGGCTACGAGCAGGAACTGGGGGCAAAGGTGCTGTCAAAAGATCCCGTCTGTGTCAGCGGCAAGGTGATTACTGCGAGGGGTGCGGGTGTCTCGATTGAATTTGCACTTCAAATTGTGGAAGTGCTGTTTGATCCTGAAAAATCAAAGATGCTTAGGAAGTCGATGCAATGCATGTGAAGAATATCAAGGAAATAAAAGTGAGCCTGCGCATACGTTACCGTCAGTTCCGTGAAAGGCTGAATGAAGACCAGAAGATTAAACTGGATTCCATCATCCAGAGCAGGCTTCTTGCGCTCCGGGAATACGCCGCGGCTGATACGGTGTTCACTTATGTAAGCAAGCCGATTGAAGTTGACACGATTGCGCTGATAAAAGCTGTGCTTGCCAACCACAAACAGGTTGCCGTGCCGCGTTGTGTGCCGGAAACATATGACATGCAGTTTTATTATGTCACTTCCCTTGAGGATCTTGAAAAGGGGAGCTTCGGTGTGCTGGAGCCGATCGTTTCTAAATGCCGGATGGTAACCGATTTTTCCAAAGGGTTCTGTATCGTGCCGGGTCTCAGCTTCGACGCTCAGGGGTATCGCTTGGGATACGGTAAAGGGTACTACGACCGTTTTTTGGCCGAATTCGGGGGAGATACCGTGGGCATCTGCTATTCCGGCTGTGTCCAGTGGAACTTACCCCACGGTTATTACGACAAGCCGGTTAATATTTTGATTACCGAAAAATATATCAGGAGAATAGCGAATCAGACAAACTGAAATTGCTATCATAGTTCATAACAGGAGGCGTATCCATGAATGATGACAGAGACCTCAATGGTTACCATCACAAAAGGATTGAGGACTTTAAACTGAATATTCCCGATGAGGATTGGGGCGACACACCGGATACGGATCTTTATTCCGATTTGCAGAACGCAGACGATCAAAACGCAGGTTCCAACACTTTGATCAACAGCTATAGTGATCCGCGTGAGGCCCAGAAAGCGAAACTCTCACAAGACGAGGCCGAGGTCAGAGCCGAAAAAGCACACCGGATTCGCAATAAGGAAAAAGGCAGAAAAAACAAAGGCTTTTTTCGATTCATCTGGATCATCATGGTTCTGTTCGCTTCCATTCTTTTCGCGCAGTTTATGATCGCGGGAATTGATGATATGCTTGCCATCGGCAAGGAAAAAGTGACGGTAACAGTAGAAATTCCCAAAAATGCGTCCACAGAACAGATCGCCGGCATCCTTAACAGCGCCGGTATTGTCCGCGATGTGAACTTTTTTCAGGTATATTCAAAGCTGACTAAGGCGGATGGCCATTACAGCAATGGCAGCTACAAAATTGATACCAATATGGATTATGAAGCGATTATTAACAACCTTCAATCCAATCTGAATCGTGTGGATACTATTAAAATCACCTTTAAAGAAGGTGTGAACATAGTTGAGGCTGCTGCGCTTATGGAGAAAAACGGGATTTGTACAGCAAAAGACATGCTCGCTGTTGCAAATTCGGATGATTTCGATAAAAATTATGAAATGCTTCAGGCAATCACAAATGAAAAAGACCGCTATTACAAGCTTGAGGGATATTTATTTCCGGATACCTATGAGTTCTATAAAGACGAAGATCCCGAGCTGGCGGTCGCCAAGTTACTGAGCAACTGCAATGTAAAGCTGACAAAGCAAATCCGCAGTAAGGCAGCTGCCCAAAACATGACCATTGACCAGATGATGACGCTGGCCTCCATGATTCAGGCAGAGGCGGCGGATAAAGAGGATATGTATAAGGTTTCGTCCGTCTTTCACAACCGCCTGAACAGCGGCGGAACGGGGGACCTGCTTCGTCTTCGTTCGGATCCGACGACTTATTATCCATACCGTACAAAGGCGGCGGTTCCGTCGGATATACGTGAAACCTATAAGAGCAAATATGATACTTATACCATCAAGGGTCTGCCCGCGGGACCAATCTGTAACCCTGGCCTGGATGCAATTGATGCGGCGTTGAATCCGACAAGCACCAAATATTATTACTTCTGTCATGATAAGGACGGGAAAGCATATTACGCAGCAACCAATGCGCAGCACGAGGCGAATTTAGTAAAGGCGGGACTGAAATAGAAGGTTTTGGAGGGCAAAAATTGACAGATACAATCAATCGCGCGGAGCTGCTTTCTCCTGTCGGCGACATGGAAAGGCTCAGCGCAGCAATCAGCTTTGGAGCCGATGCGGTTTACCTTGCAGGACAGGAATTCGGCATGCGCACGGCGCCGTCCAATTTTACGGACGAGGAACTGGTCAAAGCGGTTCAATTTGCACATGATCGAAATGTCAGGGTGCATCTGACCTGCAACACCGTTCCCCACAATAAAGAGCTTGCGCAACTGCCGGAATTTTTGCAGCTTGCGCAGGACGCCGGAGTTGACGCGCTGATCATAGCCGATTTCGGCGTAATGTCTTTAGCAAAGAAATACGCGCCGAAGGTGGATATCCATATGTCCACACAGGCCGGTGTGGCGAACTATGTCAGTGCCGGTGAACTGTACAATATGGGTGCTTCACGCGTTGTGCTGGCGCGTGAACTGAATCTTGACGAGATTGCGGAAATCCGTGCCAAAACGCCCAAAGAGCTGGAACTGGAGGCTTTTGTCCACGGCGCCATGTGCGTTTCGTTTTCGGGACGCTGTCTTTTGTCCAGCTATCTCACCGGGCGCGACGCAAATCGCGGCGACTGCGCGCAGCCATGCCGCTGGGAATACGCGCTCATGGAGTCCAAACGGCCGGGACAGTACATGCCGGTTTTCGAAGACCGGCACGGCACTTATATTCTGAATTCCAAAGACATGTGCATGATCGAACATATTCCCGAAATTCTGAAAGCCGGCGTAACAAGCCTGAAAATTGAAGGCAGGGCAAAGTCCGCTTATTATGTTGCTGTGACGACCAACGCTTACCGGAATGCGATCGACGAATATTATAAGCATCCACTGGAAAAGGTTTCCCCATGGATTGTGGAGGAGATGAACAAGATCAGCCACCGTGAGTACAGCACAGGATTTTATTTTGGCACAGAACCCGGGCAGGTGTACGATAATGGCGGTTACGTCCGTGAGTATGATGTGATTGCTGTCTGCGAAGGTTATGAAAACGGAGTGGCCACGCTTTCACAGCGCAACCGTTTTTTCAGGGGCGATACAGCCGATGTGCTCGAGAGGGGAAGCCAGCCGTTTCTTTTGGCGTTGAATGATCTTTATGATCAGAACTGGAATCCGATTGAATCCGCGCCGCACGCCATGATGACCGTATTGGTAAAAACAGACCATCCTCTTGTAAAAGGTGCGATTTTACGGAAAGAACGCCGTGATAACTGAATAAAATTACCATGCTTTGGCATGTGAATAAAATGATTAAAATTCCCCCATATTGGTAATGATAACCAGCATGGGGGAATTTATATGGAAAAAAGAACAGCCGTATTTTTCGGAGTATTTATGCTTTGCATGTTCCTTTGTATTTTAAGTGTATTTACCGTGTCGAACGGCGCACAGCTCGCTGCGACCGCCGACAACCAGAGCAGTTATAAGCTGGTCGTAGCCAAAACAAGGGGGACCATTTATGACTGCAATAAAAATGCTCTCACCGGTGCGGGCAAGGAATATGCAGCCGCCATTGCGCCGAGTGTAGAAGGTGCGGCGGCGCTCAGCAAAGTGCTGACTGAAAAAGAACTCGAAGCTGTTTATCCGTCTTTAACCGCGGGAAAACCGTTTGCGATGAAGCTTTCGAAAAATGTCACCGCTAACGGTATTGACGTGTTTGCCGTTGACAAACGGTACGATGATAAACAGACAGCTGTGAATATTATCGGATATCTGGACGGCTCCGGTGCGGGCGCCGCAGGACTTGAAAAAGCGTTCAACCAGCAGCTGACAAACAATCAAGGTCAGATTTCCGTTACGTATAAAGTGGATGCCGTCAACCGCGTGCTTGCCGGAGAAAATAAAAAAATCAGTGACTCCTCTTATTTAAAAAACAGCGGCGTTGTACTGACGATTGATAAAAATATTCAGAAGATCGCCGAAAAAGCGGCTGAAAAGTATTTGACAAAGGCTGCGGTGCTTGTCACAGAAGTGCCGTCGTGCAAAATTCGTGCGATGGTCAGTCTACCTTCCTTTTCTCCGAACAACATTCCTGCGGCTCTTAAGGCGGAGGGCTCTCCGTTTGTGAACCGCTGTCTCTCGGCGTACAATGTAGGCTCCGTATTCAAGCTTGTCTCTGCCTCCGCTGCTCTTGAATACGGCATATCACCGGATACCCAGTACATCTGTACCGGTTCCATTGATGTTGACGGCGGCATTTTTCACTGCTTTAACGGCGAAAAGCATGGCAGCGAAAACATGAAGGCGGCAATTGCGCATTCCTGCAATACCTATTTTGTCAATATCATGCAGCAGGTTCCGCAGGCTCAGTTTTTGCTTATGTCGCAAAGCATGGGCTTTGGCCGCTCATTTGAAATTGCTCCTGGAATTTCATCAGTCAAAGGGAATCTTCCGACTTTGAAGAGCCTCAGCATTCCGAGGGCTCTGGCGAATTTCTCCTTTGGTCAGGGTGATTTAACCGCCACGCCGCTGCAAATTGCGGCTATGGTCAACGCCGTTGCGAGCGGGGGAGAGTATACCCAGCCTTATCTGTATGAAGGCCTTGTGGATGAAAATCTGAATTATACGGCGAAGGCGCCGGCACAGAAAAGCACGCAAGTGATTTCACAGAGTACCGTGAAGCTGCTTCAGGATTTTATGAAGGAATCCATTGAGACAGGCACCAGTAAAAAGGGCAAACCGACAGCGGGCGGGGCGGGTGCAAAAACCGCGACTGCGCAGACAGGAAGATATGTGAACGGTGTGGAATCGGTGGAATCCTGGTTCTCGGGGTTTTATCCGTACGAAAATCCAAAATACGTCATTACCGTTTTTGCCGAAGACGGCATCGGCGGCGGCGCGACCTGCGGCCCTGTCTTTAAACAGATAGCAGATGAACTGGCCGGTAAAATCAGTCAATAACCGACAATATGATTGACAAGCCTCATGATTCAGTTTATAATCATGAGGAAATTAAATGTGCTATTTTGGTTATTGTGCGCTTTTTGCACCAATGCCCGAGTACACGGTTAAAGGCGATAAAGGGTAAGAACGTGCCGGATACTGCAAAAGAGAGGAAATTCACGGCTGAAAGATTTCCGCAGCAGAAGGCGCTTGAGCCAACCCGTAGCCCTGCGGCGACGAGCCGCGGCGTTTTCCCTGCGTTAAGGGGCTTCAAGCGGCGCGTCAGCGCAATTTGGGTGGTACCACGGATTTCTCCGTCCCATTGTGGATGGTGAAGTCTATTTTTTTGCGGTGCCGCGGCTATAAAAATCAATTATTTTTGCCGATTAGGCGGAATGGAGTTATTGCAATGGAGTGGACAGGTTTAAATGAACTGCGTGAAAAGTATTTATCGTTCTTTGAGTCGAAGGGACATTTGCGTCTGCAAAGCTTTTCTTTAATACCCAAGGATGACAACAGCCTTTTGCTGATTAATTCCGGCATGGCGCCGATGAAAAAATATTTTACGGGAGAAGTGACTCCTCCGCGCAAAAGAGTGACGACCTGTCAAAAATGCATCCGTACGCCTGATATTGAGCGTGTCGGCATCACCGCGCGCCACGGCACCTATTTTGAAATGCTGGGAAATTTTTCATTCGGCGATTATTTCAAGCATGAAGCGACCGCGTGGGCGTGGGAGTTCTGTACCAAGGTACTCGAAATGCCGATTGATAAGCTGTGGGTTACAATTTACACCGACGACGACGAGGCCTTTGATATTTGGACAAAGGAAGTCGGCGTCAACCCGGCGCATATTGTCCGTCTGGGCAAAGAGGACAACTTCTGGGAACACGGCTCCGGCCCCTGCGGCCCTTGCTCTGAAATCTATTTTGACCGCGGGGAACAGTACAGCTGCGGTTCTCCCACCTGTGGCGTAGGGTGTGACTGCGATCGGTATGTTGAATTCTGGAACGTTGTGTTCTCCCAGTTCAACAGCGACGGCAAGGGAAACTACCCGCCGATGGAACATCCGAACATTGATACCGGAATGGGTCTTGAGCGCCTCGCCTGCATTTTGCAGGGCGTGGACAACCTGTTCCTTGTGGATACCGTTCAGAATATTATGAAGCACATCTGCCGTATCGCAGATGTCAAATACGGCGACGATCCGAAAAAAGATATATCACTGCGCGTCATTACCGACCACATCCGCAGCACCACCTTCATGATCGGTGACGGCGTTATGCCGTCCAATGAGGGCAGAGGCTATGTGCTGCGCCGTCTTCTGCGCCGTGCGGCCCGCCATGGACGTTTGCTCGGAATTGACCATACCTTCCTTGCGGAGGTCGCTGCGACCGTCATCGACGAGAATAAAAACGCCTATCCGGAACTGGACGAAAAGCGCGCCATGATTACGAAACTCATCGGCGTGGAAGAAGAGAGCTTTGCAAAGACCATCGATCAGGGACTACAGCTATTGAGCACCTATATTGACAACGGCGGAAAAAAGGTGTTTTCGGGCGCCGATGCGTTCCGCCTCAACGATACCTATGGCTTCCCGATTGACCTTACAAAAGAAATTGTAGCCGAACGCGGCATGACGGTCGATGAGGAAGAATTCAAACGGCTGATGCTTGAACAGCGCGAGCGTGCAAGAGCTGCCAGAAAAAATGCCGGTGCGGACGCATGGGAGGGGGAAAGCGACCTTCTTGATGCTGTTCCGGAAACAGAATTCCTCGGTTACGGCCAGTTCGAAACTTCTGCGAAGGTGATTGCTATCATTCGCGACGGCGAACGCGTTGAGTCCGCGACAGCTGGTGACGAAGTCACTTTAGCGCTTGACAAGACTACTTTCTATGCAGAAAGCGGCGGGCAGGTCGGCGATACCGGTTCTATTGAGTCTGCCGACGCGATTATAGAAGTAAAGAATACCACAAAGAACCATGCGAAAAATTATCTGCATCACGCGGTTGTGACTGCCGGACAAATCAGCGTGAATGAAGAAGTGAAAGCTTCCGTCGATAAAGAAAGACGTCTTGCCGTGATGCGCAATCATACGTCCGCCCATCTGCTTCAGGCTGCACTGCGCAAGGTCCTTGGCGACCATGTCGAGCAGGCGGGACAGCTTGTAAATGAACAGCATGTCCGTTTCGACTTTACGCATTTTTCCGCTATGACAAAAGAGGAATTGGAAAAGGTCGAACTGTTTGTCAATCAGGTCATCCTGAGCGGAACTCCTGTAGATTGCCGCGAAATGCCGATTGAAGAAGCAAAAAAACTCGGTGCCATGGCATTGTTCGGTGAGAAATACGGCAATGTTGTCCGTGTAGTTACCGTTAATGATTTTTCCAGAGAATTCTGCGGCGGCACCCATATCGACAACACCGCCAAAATCGGCCTGTTTAAGATTGTTTCGGAAAGCTCCGTTGCCGCCGGCGTACGCCGTATTGAAGGCGTTACCGGTGCAGGCGTGCTTTCACTTCTGAATCAGACGATCAACGAGATTGACGAGACGGCCGCTGCGCTGAAACTTAATAATTCCTCCGAACTTGTGCAGAAAGCGGTACAGTTTTCCGCAGAGATGAAGGAGAAGGATAAAACAATTGAGATTCTCAACTCCAAACTGGCGGGAATTCAAATTGACAGCCTGATCGCGGGCGCTAAAAAAGTGGGCGGCGTTCAGGTAATCACCGCCGTGTTCCCGGGGACTGAACCGGATGCTTTACGCGCCTTATGCGACAAAGCGCGCGATCATGCTCCGAATATGGTTGCCGTGTTTGCCGGGACCCGCGACGGAAAGGCCAATATTGCCGCATGCGTTGCCAAGGAAGCATTGGCAATGGGTGTAAATGCCGGTCAGATTGTGCGTGCGATTGCGCAGTTTGCGGGCGGGAACGGCGGCGGCAGGGCGGACAGTGCCATGGCGGGGGCGAAGGATCTTGCAAAGCTTGACGGCGCTCTTGCCGAAGTAGAGAAAATTGTTGCGAATATGCTAAAATGATACTATAATAGTAACGTTGTATTGTTAGAAAAAGGAGGTCTCAGCGTGGACTGCGTATTTTGTAAAATTGCGAATGGAGATATCCCCTGCAAAAAGGCGTACGAAGATGACAGAGTACTTGCATTTTATGATCTTGATCCCCAGGCGCCGGTGCATATTTTGATTATTCCAAAAGAACATATTCAATCTGTGGAGGACATCACGGAAAAGAACAGTGCGATTGTCGCATATATTTTTGAAGTGGCGGCGAAACTGGCCAGAGAAAACAATCTGACTGATGGGTTTCGTGTTGTCAGCAATGTTGGGAAGGACGGCGGCCAGAGCGTGCCGCATCTGCATTTCCATCTGCTTGGCGGCCGTTCCATGAAGTGGCCTCCGGGCTGATAAAACAGCATACTTATTTATATCTGAAAGGTCGATTAATTATGGGAAGATATTATAAAATGACAATTGCGGGCTGTGAGCGCGAACTGCCGATTTGTCCGATCAGCGATACGCTTGACATTGCGGGCTTTGTTATGCTCGGCGATGTGGAGATAACCGAAAAAACAGCGGCGGCACTTCTTGAAAAATGCCCGACGCACGATGTTGTCGTTACTGCCGAAACCAAAGGAATTCCGCTCTGCTATGAAATGGCGCGTCAGGGCTGCCGCCGTTATATTGTAGCGCGTAAAAGCGTAAAGGCTTACATGCGTAACCCAATCCATGTGGAGGTGAAGTCCATCACCACCGACCATTTGCAGAAGCTTTATCTTGCCGAGGACGATTACAGAGGTTTGAACGGCAAGCGAGTACTGATCGTCGATGATGTCATCAGCACGGGAGAGTCCCTTGCCGCAATGGAGGACCTCGTAAAGCAGTTCGGCGGAGTCATTGTCGGGCGCGCCTGCGTGCTTGCCGAAGGCGAAGCCAAGGACAGAGACGATATCATCTATCTGGAACCTCTGCCGCTGTTCTTTAAATAAGTTCAATATTAAAATTCGGGGGAATTTATGATGAAGCGACCGCTTGTGTTGGTAGGTTTTTGTTATCTGCTGACACTTGCGGCCGCTGTTTATTTTGGAGCGGAGTTGTCCCTCCTTTTCGCCTGCGCCGCTCTTTTGGGTTTTCTTGTCACCATGCTTGTACCCAAAACACGCGCCGCCGCCGTGTTTCCCGTTGCACTGATCACGATGTCGCTTGCCTTCGGCAGCTTTTATGCGTATCATCAATCCGAGGTGAAGCCGACGGCTGATTTTGCCGGAAATGACGCAGTGATCGATGGAACCGTCTGTGAGCTTCCATATAAGGCTTACAATCGATTTTATTATATTGTTGAAGTAAACAACACCTCACTGAAAAATGCGCCTAAAACGCTTAAAATACGCCTTTCTTCTCAGGGTGCGCTCAATGTGGAGCCTTATTCCCATATTAGAGGAAAGGTGCATCTGTTTCTTCCGTCGGGGGGAGAGGGGTATTCCTCCCGCTCCTACTACGCCTCAAAAGGAATTACCTTATTTGCGTATCTGTACGAATATGAGAATGTGACAGTCACTGCGCCAACACAAAAACCTCCATATTATTACGCGCTGAATTTGAGGTCGGCTCTTTTGAAGTCCGTTCGTTCCATGCTGCCGCCCAATGAGGCCGATTTGATCAACGGAGTTCTTTTTGGTGACAAGTCAAGTCTTTCCCCGGAGGTAACCTCCGATTTCAGGGCAATCGGGATTTCGCATATCTTATCTGTTTCCGGGCTGCATATGACGACGATGGCACAGCTGCTGCTGCTGCTCCTTCTGTTTTTCAGGGTGCCGAAAAAGCCTGCTGCGGCATTGGCCGGTGCCGGGGTGGTCTGTTTTATGGCGATTACCTGTTTTGTCCCTTCCGTCACGCGAAGCGGAGTGATGTGCCTGATTTACTTATCGGGCATGATTCTTTCCCGCCATCCGGATTCGCTGAATTCGCTGAGCATTTCCGTATTGCTGATTGGTCTGTCCAACCCGTATGCCGCAGCGGATGTAGGACTTTTACTTTCGTTTTCCGCAACACTGGGGCTTATTTTGTTTTCCGGTAAAACCGCTGGCTATTTGAACCGAAAATATGATAAAATAAAAGTGATCAGTCCCTTTGTCCGTGGGGTGAACGGAATACTCGGGACGACCGTCTGGGCGGTGATTTTTACGCTGCCCATCGTTATTGTTACGTTCGGCAGCGTTTCACTTGCCGCTTTGGTTTCCAATTTGCTGGAACTGGTTCCCTCAACGCTGATGATGAATTTTGCAGCGATCGCCGCCGTGATCAACCTGATTGCTCCGCAGTCCTTTTTTGCCATGCCGTTTGCGCTGGCTTCCGGGCTGTTGGCGAAATATATGCTTGCCTGCGCGCACTGGCTTGCGCAAATTCCATACGCCAGTGTCTCGGCGTCCTTCGGCTTTGTCAACATTTGGCTTTCGGGAACAATTCTTCTGTTTGCCGCTAGCATTATGATGATGAAGAACCGGCGGTTCTTCAAAGTGACCGCGCTGCTTTCGGCGATTTTACTTCTTACGGGCATTTTTTCATATCAGCTTTCTATGCGCAACGTGACGCGCCTTGCTGTTTTGGATGTTGGGAGTGCCGAGTCCATCGTTCTTACCCGCAACGGCCACGCAGCGGTTATCGGGTGCGGTGGATTTTCTTCCGGTACCATCAGCAGTTACCTGCGCGGCCAGGGAGTGACCCGGCTTGATTATCTACAGCCGTTGACCCTGTCGAGCGAGGAAGCAAAAAATACTGCGGAACTGATGAACGGATTTACATCCGACAGATTGGTCATCCAGAACGGCGGTATGGTTGATACATTTATTCGGAAAGCGGCGCCGCTATTGAAGAACGTATCTGTCTATAATGCTGCGGCTAATTCGAAATTATGGAATAATGCAGATATTCAAGCGAAGTTTAACGGTACCGTCAGCGCGGCACAGATCATGGTCAGCGGCGTGTCGGTTTTGGTGTGTCCTACCGGGACGAAGCTCTCGGACTTACCTCAAGAATGGCTTTCTTCCGATTTTGTGGTTGCGGATTCCTTGTTGAATGATGCAGACTTACTTGACCCGGTCTGCATCGTGCTTTCGCTGGACGATGAGGATCTGGGGAAAACAGTGCCGCAGGTAAGAAAGCTGCATCCGATTGTGACTGGCGGGGCCGGAAATATTGTTTTGGAACTGAATGATAACAGAACGATAAAACTGAGGAGGGAATAGGAATGCCGGAGATTACTGAGGCGGAATTAAAAAAACAAATTGAAAAAGCAGATTTTTCAAATCTATATTTTTTACACGGCGAAGAAAAGTATCTGGTTGGGTTCTATGCAAAAAAGCTGATATCTAAAGCCGCAGGCACTGCGTTTCCGGATTTTAATTTTCAGCGCTTTGATGATTCTGCTTCTATCGACGGGATTGCGTCAGCAGTCGAGGCGCTGCCTTTTATGGCGGAACGCAAATGTGTTGTTGTTTCGGATCTTGATGTGGAAGGTCTGCGCGCCCAAGAAGCGGCAAAGCTGGACGAGCTGCTGAAAAACGTACCCGACACGACCATATTGATTTTTTATCTTCCATCCAATGTTATCGATTATAAAAAGGATAAAAAGTGGAAGAAGTTTATTGACACGGTCAATCAGGCAGGGGTGACGGTTCATCTGAAAACCCGCTCGACGCCCGACCTTGAAAAGGCGTTATGCTCTTCGGCGGCAAAACATGGCTGTGAGCTTTCAAGGCAGAATGCTGCACGGATCATCGGCTACTGTGGAAATGATCTGCAAACGCTGTTCAACGAGCTTGAAAAGCTGTGTGCGTTTATAGGGGAAGGTGATATCACCGCGCAGACGATTGATGAGACTGTGGTAAGAAATTTGGAAACCAGGGTATATGATTTATCCAAGGCAATTGTCGCCGGAGAATACGATAAAGCTTATGGTGTTCTGGACTTGCTGTTCTATCAGAATGAGGAGCCTGTTTCCATTCTGGCGGTTCTTTCGTCCGCTTATATCGACATGTACCGTGTCAGGGTTTCCGTGCAGAGCGGGTTCAACGTAATGGAGCCCGCCAAATATTTTGACTATTCCCGTAAGGAATTCAGGCTTACCAACGCGGAAAGGGATGCAAAAAAACTGACGACCCCCATGCTGCGTCAAAGCATTCAGGTGCTTTTAGGGGCGGATACTGCGCTGAAAAGCGCGCGCGGCAACCGTCGCATTGTCATGGAAAAGCTGATCGCCCAGCTTTTAGTAATTGCGGAAAAGGAGAAAACAGCTTGATTAAAGTGAAAGAAGCAGTGATCGTCGAGGGGAAATATGATAAAATCAAGCTTTCTTCCATTATTGAAGGATTGATTATAGAAACGCATGGTTTTCAGATTTTCAGCGATAAAGAACAGATGGAAATGATCCGCCGCCTTGCGGACAAACGCGGAGTTCTTGTCCTGACTGACAGTGATTCCGCAGGCTTTATGATTCGTCATTATCTTTCCGGTGCGATCAGCCCGGATAAAATAAAACATGCCTATATCCCGGATATTCTAGGAAAAGAAGGCCGTAAGGACAGGCCCTCCAAGGAGGGAAAACTCGGGGTGGAAGGGATGCCTGTCGCGGCGATTATTGATGCGCTGCGGCGCGCGGGAGTCGTCTGTGAGGATGACAAAATACCTTCGGGACGCATGATTGCAAAAACAGATTTGTACCTTGCGGGTTTGTCCGGCGGGGAAAACAGCGTGCAAAAGAGGAAGACGCTTTTAAAGGAACTTGCCCTGCCCGAACATTTGGCGGTCAATTCCATGGTTGGTGTTTTAAACAGTATCATGAGTTATGATGAGTTTTGCAGTTTAATTGACAAACTTTTTAAAAATTCTTGATTTAGGGTTGACAATCGGTAATTTAGAATGATATAATAACTCTTGCTGAGTCGCGCGAGTGCTGGAACTGGCAGACAGGCACGTTTGAGGGGCGTGTGTTGTATGACGTACGGGTTCAAGTCCCGTCTCGCGCACCAAAGTTAAGAAGCCGCATGGATACTGAGTTTTTCAGTTATTCAAGCGGCTTTTTTATTTTGCCTTTTAGCATGGGGTGTTTTGCAATATCCCTTGTAAATTAAATAAAAATGATTATTATGAAATTTAGATTGACAGAATATGAAATTTATGATAATTTAAAAATTAGAGTTTATACACATTGTAAGCTAATGTGTATTTGCTTTTATGCATTTTCTTCAGCGAAGTTGCTCCAATATGAACGTCATTATTGGGGCAGCTTCTTTTATTTTGTTGGTAAGTATTGCAATGAGTAAGAGAATTAATGTTATGACATTCAGTGCCTTAATAGCTGTTTTTAAATCGATATTAGGTATAAAATATTGTACAGTTTTAACTTCATGGCGTTTTTCTCCATCCTTGGTGAATACAGTCTCATAGATTTTTTTACAAATCACTATTGTATGGGAATTTGTCCTCATAAAAATCCCTCCTTATTTCTTATGGCGAAGACAAAATTGTGAAGAGAACCTTCAAAATGCACATGTTTCTCACCTCCGATCATAATTAATTTTTTTATGTTTATATATTAAAAAATGACCGTTCCATTTAGGAGTGGTCATGAATGGCCCTCCATATATAAAACACAAGCTAAATAGCTGTCGATATGGAGGATATATTTTATTGATATTTGAGTAGAATTAATTCGCCACCTATCGACGTTACTTTAGATTGCGATTAAAGAATAATCTTATTCTTGGATTAAGTCAACATATATTTTGGGGAAGCTTTAGCTAAATTAAAATCGTTTTATGGAGTAATAGAACATTAAATGAATGAATTGGCGACTTTTAAATGAAAATTTACTCCAAGCGGTTTGAATTTAGCAATTTATAAATACCATAATAATAATTTATAAATTCCTTATAACCGAAGATAAAAGTAAAATAATTAAAATTCAGCGCATTCCAGATTAATCTCTGGCGCCACAGCGGGCTTTCGCATTGTATAAAAAGTTAGCCTGAAAGAACGTTTTGCAACGCTTTTTCAGGCTCTTTCTTGGCTATTTAAGAATATATTTGAGCAAGTTGCTATCGCAAATTCATTTTGCAACAGCCCCTAATTGTTTTTCATATGAAACTTGCGTGGGAAAAGGGGTCTTTCGGTACAAATCACTTTTGTGTATATTTCAGATTATCAAAAGTTGCGATATTAATTACTGCACGTTCAGATTTCACATAGGCTATTTTGACCGTATCCCCTTCTCTTGTCAATGACAGTTCCGAACTAATATCTGCAACGGCAGTGAAGATTTTATCGGGTCGCTCCTTCAGGATCATAGAATAGACAGTGCTGTCGCTGATAATTTCAGAGGATATTCTGTCAATTGTACCTTGCAGATCCTGCTGCTGGCTGCCTGTGCCAATTTCTGAGCTTCCGCTCGTATTCTTCATAACAGATCGGTAGTTGGATATTGCGGCCCCAATCGTATCACCGGTTCCAACACTTGTGTAGTCGATGACCGAAACAAAGGCATATTGCTTGATTAGGCCTGCATCATCCTTTAATGTCATAAAATATGTCGGCTGTCCATCAACATTAGTGATGAGTGGGAATGATGCAATATAGTGCAGATTTTGCACTTTGCCCTGTGCCGACTGCTGTGCCGCGTATTCTGTCGCGCCGCTGACCTGATAGCGGTATGGCGTTTTCGTAACCATATCGATCAGCAAAATGCCGGTTGCACTTTCGTCCGCTCCCACACTGGTGAGCCCAGTGTATAAATAGCATTTGCCGCCGTTATAGATGATGGCATTACCCTCGGAAGTCTGGAACTTATCTTTATTGGAGAAGTTGAATATACCATGAATGTAGTTCCCGCGGTTCGCTATCTGTGTCATCACAAAATCAACCGGCTGAACTCTGTCGACCCACTCTGGTAAATCGCTGATACTGTATCTTACGCTTTCCCCTGTGCTGGCATCAATAATAATTGCACCATTTGCTTCGGGTAGGTTAACTCCTACAAGATTTTTATAAGTAGTTACAACCCAGTAAGGCTTGCCCTCATCGTTTATCTCAAAGGAATAATCAGTAAGTCCGGTAAAAAGTCCGCCGGAAAAGCGCGCGTGTCTTTGCAGGTTGTCGAGAAAATATGCATTCGGCTGATATTTGATAGGGTGGTTTTCAACATAGGTAACATCTCTGGGGTTTGTTGCCGAGACTAAAATATAGCCCGGAGTTCCGCTTGAATTGGAAATCCATTTAAAAAATCCGGAATGCAACAGAGGCACTACCCATACAAGATTGTCTTTTACTTTTTGAATGGTAGGTTCACCCAATGTAACCTGGCTGCCCAACGCGGGCTTTTCTCCAAGCTTCTTATCAGCAAGAAGTGCCGCCAGACTTCTATCGACGACTGGCAGCCGTGCAATATCAATCGCCTGAACATCGGAGGAAAATGTTCTGTTTTCAGGCTCAGGCATTTGATTTTTATAACTGTTCGTATGAAATAGTACGCTGGAGAAAATGCTTACAATAATTAGAATCGCCCACGGTGCAACCGCAACCGCCAAATATTTGCGCCCTCGTTTTGGAATGCCGAATTTTACAACGCCGTCATTTTGGCGTGCGAATTTTTTTACACCGGTGTTAAGTATCCAGAGAACCAGAGAGAGCGAGGTAACGACAACCCCCCAGAAGCTTAGTCCTTCTCTGTATAAGGGGTTAAGATTAGGCGATGTTAAAAATATTATAACGCCAAAGAACAATACGAGAATTAGCAGGAGAATAACTTTAGCCTTTTTCATAAATAATTTCCTTTCAGGTTACGGGTGAATTTTATATCTTAAATATCAATTCTCGAATATATCTCTGATTTATATTATAACCCTATTCATTAACAATGAATCCATATCAAAAAATAGTCATTCGCATTTAGTAAACATATTTTTGTTCCATCCTGATAAACTTATGCAAACAATGTATATTTAGATTTTACCATAAAAATGAAAAGAAGTCGACTGTAAAAGGGACGCGCACAAAGAGAAAAGACAATACCCCCTCAAGAGGATTGTCTTTTGCGAACAATTATTGATTCAGGGCATTACAGGTGATGCTAAAGTTGTTTATATGGATATACTAATGAGCGGTTCTGAAACGACAAGATATCTCTATTTAATATTTTACCGTCTTTTATATCAGTCGCATCAATTAAAACTTTATTATCTGTCTGCTCGACGATATATGATAAATAAGGCAGAATGCTGCTTGATATTTCCCATGAAGCGCTGTTCCACAGCAATGTAGGCGTATGATCGACTGCATAATATTTAATATTCCCGATTTTAAGGATGGGATTGGAAAAATCCGTTGGATGCGCAAAACTAAATCCCATTCCTAATGCACAGCTGATATCAATCACCAGACATGGCTTAGTGAATTTATCAATATCTTCTTCGTTAATAAAAGTATCGGGATTATTGGGATTCTGCAAAATCCCATTGACGATTATATCCGCGGTTGTTAACTCCTTGATAAAAGGTTTTTTGTTTCCGTACGAATCAACCGTGTGGATTACGCCCGCATCGTCTTTTGTGATTTGGCTATATTGGATTCCCGGTATTTTATTTGCAGATAAAAATGGCGGCCGTTTAGTATATACCACAATATCGTTAAAGCCGTGTCCCTGCAATGAATGGATCGCGCCACGGCTGACAGAGCCGAAGCTGATGACAACAGCCTTTCGTTTCGGACCGAAGTTTCCATCAATTCCCATTAACTGCAGGGCATGCTGTACGCCGCAGTATCCGGCCATTTCATTGTTTCTGCTGAACAGGTGAATTAAATCACGCTCTCCCTGATGATACATATTCTCCCATGCAATAAGAGTTAATTTCTTATTAATGGCAATCTGGGTAATAATGCTCTGCTGCACACTGTGCAGCCATCCCCACACAATAGACCCCTCTTGTATCTCTTCAAAGTCCTCTGCTACTGGTTTCGTGATTAAAATTGCCTTGAAGTCCCTTAATAATTTTTCACGTTCCAGTAAATGATTTCCCGTTAACGAGTATATTGTTCCGTCTTTCGTATCAAAAGGGATACCATAGCTTTTTTCAAAATATAAATGCTCCCGTATTTTGATCGGTATTTGACAAATATGGTCCGGATGAATAGGTACCCTTTTCTCATTCTCTTTTTTAGATGTACCAATTACTGCAATATCCATTTTTAATCCTTTCACTAATATGCTGTTATCTGAATAAAATTTAAGATACCTTTTATTATATTGACCAGAAAACAAATGATTAATCCTAAATTCCCCAAACAACAAGCTAATTATTAGGACTGAGGGTATTGCCCGTCTGTGACTTTTTATATCCAGCTTGAAAAACAAAAGGCAATACCTCAATAGAGATATTGCCTTTTGCTTATGCGTCATTTGCTCAATTTAGATGAAATAGATTACTTCGTTAACAAAATTATTATTTTACAGCAAGTGTCGCCCAGAATGTCGGGACTCCATGCTCTTGAAGAGGACCGCTATCGTTATAATCCTCATATAAATCTTTTATGGAAAAACCGGATTGTATCTGTCCTCGGATTTGTTCATCCAATGTGTGGGAAAACTGAACGCCGTCGTCTGTTTTATCTAATACTTCTTTTAATTCCGGATTTTTTAATGGATTGAATGGAAGGGAATAGGTCAGTCTGATTTCTGAATCATCAAATAAAAAGTTAATCCCGTTATCAAGACCTGCCATAAGGATACCGCCCTTTTTCAAAACACGGTAACATTCTTGCCATACAGGGATTACATCTTCGATATAACAGTTAGAAACAGGATGAAAGATAAAATCAAAAGAATTATCATGAAAGGGCAACTGCTTTGTCATATCTGCCCTTGCTGTTTTAATTGTATATCCCTCGCGCTTTGCAACGGCTATTTCACTGTCAATTTGCTTTTGCGAGTAATCCAAAACAGTGCATTCTGCTCCAAGGGCCGAAAACACAGGCATTTGTTGGCCGCCACCTGCAGCAAGCCCTAATATTTTGCAATGATTAAAATTAGGAAACCATCCGTTGGGAACTGGTTTTGTAGGTGTTAAAAGCACATTCCAATCACCTTCTTTTACTTTTACAAAGTCCTCATGTGATATTGGAATACCCCATTTCCAGCCTTGATCGATCCATCTGTCGATCGTTTCAGCATTAATACTGGTATAGTTCATTATGAAACTCCATTCTAAAAATTATTTACAATTTCATTTTTTGATGTGTCATTTGTTTAATTTAGATGCAAGGTTGAGGCGGAATTTTGAACTCTTCGTACTTGTAGAATGAAAAGTGTCTCTCTGCCACTGGTTTTTTGTTATTCTATAGTAACAACAGTAACAACAACAAATTTATTTTCCGTCACTTTATAATTTGATTTCGGAAATATGCTGATTCTTCCTTGGTTGCGTCAGCTCTAAGTGAAACCCGATCACCTTTTTCGATATTGCTTAAGGTTCCGACAAAAAAGTCGAAGCGCGAATTCAGTAGACGTTACTTGCCGAAAATATGCAGATTATCGTGTAAAAACATCACCGTTTTTCAATCCAAATTCTTTATAATCACCGCTTATCAGCTGCAAAGAATTGTTTTCGGTACGTTTAAACTTCAGTTCATCTGACAGCCAATTATGGCCGGTGGCATCATAACATCTCAGCTCAAGTGTGACAACATCTTCGCCGCCTACAAAAGTATAAAGGTCCCCTGTATACCCGCTCCAAAAGATCTGAACATATTTTTGGCCGTTAATTGTTCGTACAACAATGTCATTATTCAAAGGATATTTCCATTCGTCAAGCAAGCAATAAGATTCCACAGAAATAGTTGCATGCGAATCCTGCCCTGCTGAAAATCTGCATACAAAAGCAGTGGAGCCTTCATACCGTTGCCTGCCCGGTTCAGTATTAAATAGCATCCATTCCTTTTCACCGTATAGTGAATCCCAATTTTTTATTTTGTCAATGGGAGTCGGCTCACTGTGTGATGCAGGTTTAGCCGAAACAGCAGATTTTAACGTTGTGGAAGAGGATGTCTTGGTTGTTGAGGAACGGGGGGCTTTTTCGGGTTTCGACGAGTTTTCTGTGCTTTCGTTTTTTGTTTGTGAGGAAGTATTTTGCGAGGAAGTGTGCAGCTTTTTGTTTTCCTGAACTTGTTTCGATGTTACAACGACCTGCTTGTTTTCTTTCAGCACAATGTTTGCGTTGCTGTCAACAGCTAATTCGTCATTCGTAATAAGATTCCCTGTTTTTGAGTCTATAATATTGCCATTATCATCCACCGTATAGGATTGATAATCAGAATAAATTACAGAAGCTGAAACAGATTGCGATACTGCTGAAGAATAATTGGAATTATTCACGCCGGGACTCTGTTTGTTACATCCGCACAAGCCGCATAATATGCCCAAAGCCAGAGCTAAAATGAAGATTTTACGCATTATTGGCTCCTCCCTTTGTAATTGTATAAAACGAATTGATTTTCCATATTATCATATAGAAAGAAGCCGACTCTTTTGCAAGAATCGACTTCTTTTGACGATTTTTTTTGGTGGAGACGAAGAGATTCGAACTCTCGACTTCTTGCATGCGAAGCAAGCACTCTCCCAGCTGAGCTACGCCCCCACAACGAATGATATTATATCACGTTGGCGGCGCGATTTCAACTGTTATTTTCAGTTTATCCCATCTTCCGGCAGATTGCCTTTTTATCAAAGTAATACTGTGTTTATTTTTAAGCTTTATGGTTTTTTACATATTGGCCTATTTTTTTATCCTGTGATGAAATATGCTGAATCAGCCAGTTAATCACCATTTGATTGGCGTTAATAATAACAGCGATATTCCCGCCGGATTGTGCATATTCCGTTTTCAGCTTTGTAAGCTCGGCGATAAAATTCGTATGCAACTTCTTCTGCGTATCATATTCCGGATAATGAATACTCAGCATGTATTTCTCTTCATCACGAAAATGCATCTTTGTGTATTCATCCAAAAAGTCCAACATCTGTGAAATAAACTCCTTTGCCTTGCCGTTTTTACCGGCGTCAAACAGCTGGTTTGCTTTTTCAAACCAAATCTTATGCTGCTGATCAATCAAGTCTACTCCTACGGATAAATCTTCTGTCCATCCCATAACCATGGAACATAACCACCCTTCTGCATAATTTGCTATATTCTACCATTATTATATATTTTTTGAGTAGTTATTTCAATACAATCATTCAAAACTATTTTTCGTGGGTGATTTTGCGACTAAAAGGGCATGGCCTTCTACCGCCAGCGCGCCACGCTGCTTTTTTGTCACGAGCTTCCTCCTATTTAATCAATGTATTTTATATGTCTAATTTTATATGAAATATGAGGAAAGTACAAGTTGACATGGACAGGATTATCAAATATCATGGTATAAATGAATCTTCAAAAGAAAGGCGGAGAGAATATGAGCAGGTCGCAGTTAAAAATGCTGGCGGTAATCACCATGCTGATCGATCATATTGGAGCAATTTTTTTTCCGTCGATCCTGATTTTTCGCATGATTGGTCGAATTTCCTTTCCGCTGTTTTGCTTTTTCATATCCGAAGGGTTTATTTATACTTCAGATTTGGCAGAATATTTTAAACGTCTTTTCCTTTTTGCACTCATTTCCGAAGTGCCGTATGATCTCGCATTTCACGGAACAATTTATTATCCGGAAAGCCAAAATGTATTTTTTACACTTCTACTGGGGCTTGCGGCAATTACATTTCTCCATACTTATCTTAACTTGCGGCCGGTCTCCGCGATTGTTCTTGCCGGAGTCAGTGTCCTGGTTGCCGAAGCTTTACATACAGATTACGGTTGGTTTGGTATCGTGCTGATTATCATTTTTTACTGTTTTAAAAATTATAGGACAAGGGGCGTGCTGACTTTTGCCATTTTCAATACCGGTTACAGTCTGCTTACCGGTACGGTCAAACTTTATGCTGTGATGGCAGGTTTTCCAATTGTCCTTTATAACGGAAAAAAAGGCAGATTGAACTGGAAATATTTCTTTTATGCATTTTATCCTGTTCATCTGTTACTGCTGTATTTTGTGCATAAGGTTGCCTTTTAACACATTACAGTGTATAATAATCAATAAATTACTCAGGGAAAGGGAATGAAGAAAATGTACCAGGATATGATGGATACCATAGGCTTTGTCTCTCAGACGGACCCTGCGGTCGGCGCGGCGATGAAAGAGGAATTAAAGCGCCAGCAACGCAATCTTGAAATGATTGCTTCTGAAAATTTGGTTTCTCCTGCGGTTATGGCCGCAATGGGCAGCGTTCTGACCAATAAATATGCTGAGGGCTATCCTTCAAAAAGATATTACGGTGGATGCCAGTATGTTGACGTTGTTGAAAATCTTGCGCGCGACCGTGCCTGTGAGCTTTTTCACGCGGAGTATGCCAATGTTCAGCCGCATTCCGGTGCTCAGGCCAATATTGCGGTTTATTTTGCCCTGCTGAACCCGGGCGACACCGTCATGGGCATGAGCCTTGCCGAAGGCGGCCATCTGACGCACGGTTCGCCGGTCAATATTTCCGGTAAATATTTTAACTTCATTCCCTACGGCGTAAATCCTGAAACCGGTCATATTGATTATGACAAGCTATATGAAACAGCAGTGAAGGAAAAGCCGAAAATGATCGTTGCCGGCGCGAGCGCATATCCGAGAACCATCGACTTCAAACGATTCCGTGAAATCTGCGATGCGTGCGGAGCGTATCTGATGGTGGATATGGCCCACATTGCGGGCCTCGTTGCCGCGGGCATGCATCCAAACCCGGTGGAATGGGCGGATATTGTCACTACCACCACACACAAAACCCTGCGCGGTCCCCGCGGCGGTATGATTCTTTGCCGCGAAGAATACGCCAAAGCAATTGATAAAGCGATTTTCCCCGGAACACAAGGCGGCCCGCTGATGCATGTCATCGCCGGCAAGGCGGTGTGCTTTGGAGAGGCTCTGAAACCTGAGTTTAAGGAATACGGCCGTAAAATCGTTGAGAATGCCGCAGCTCTTGCCGATGGCCTGATGAAGCGCGGCGTAAAGCTTGTCAGCAACGGAACCGACAACCACTTAATGATGGTGGATCTGAGCGGAATGGAACTGACCGGCAAGGAGCTGGAGCACCGTCTGGATGCGGTTTATATTACGGCAAATAAAAACACCGTTCCGAACGAGCAGCGCAGCCCGTTTGTCACAAGCGGCTTGCGGTTGGGCACACCGGCAATTACTACCCGTGGCCTGAATACGCAAGATATGGATATCATTGCCGAATGCATCAGCCTTACAATCAATGATTTTGAAGCAAGCGAGGAAAAAATCCGCGCGATGGTTACAGGGATCTGTGACCGCTATCCGTTATACGAATAATTTGAATTAAGTGGGGTGGTTAATATGGCAGCGCCTTTGGCGGATCGGCTGCGCCCGCAAAATTTGGACGATCTTGTCGGGCAGCGTCATCTTTTAGGAGAAGGCAAAGCCCTGCGCCGTATTATTGATTCGGGCGAAATCCCCAACATGATTTTTTACGGCCCGTCGGGCATCGGTAAAACCACTCTAGCCTCCATCATTGCAAAGCAGACGAAACGCAGCCTTTACAAGCTGAACGGTACCACCGCGTCCACTGCGGATATCCGCAGTGTGGTTGAACAGCTTGACACACTTGCCGCTCCGAACGGAATTCTGCTTTACCTTGATGAAATTCAGTATTTTAATAAAAAGCAGCAGCAGACATTGCTGGAGTTTATTGAGAACGGTCAGATTACTTTAATTGCGTCCACTACGGAAAACCCTTATTTTTATGTTTATAACGCCATCCTCAGCCGTTCAACGGTATTTGAATTCAAACCGGTCGAAAAACAGGACGTGCTGTTGGCGGTTCGGCGTGCGTTTCAGTTTATGGAACAGGAATTGAACAGGACAATTTCCGTCGAAGAAGGGGTGGACGATTATATTTCGTCTGCCTGCGGCGGGGATGTGCGAAAGGCAATGAATGCGGTTGAACTCTGTGTGCTTTCCGGTGAGGAACGGGACGACCTTTGCAGGGTGACACTGGAACGGGCCAGAGAGCTTACGCAACGCAGCGCATTGAGGTATGACCGCGTGGGGGACGAGCATTACGATATTCTTTCCGCTTTCCAAAAGTCAATGCGGGGTTCGGACGCAAACGCCGCCGTTCACTATCTGGCGCGGCTGGTTGTGGCGGGCGATTTGCCATCCATTTGCCGCCGTTTAATGGTATGCGCCTGCGAGGATGTTGGGCTGGCCTATCCGCAGATTATTCCGATTGTCAAAGCGGCGGTTGATGCCGCTATTCAGGTCGGTCTGCCGGAAGCACGTATTCCGCTTGCGGACGCGGTGATTCTTGTCTGCAATTCGCCAAAGTCCAATTCCGCTTACTGTGCCATTGATGCCGCAATTGCCGATGTACAGCAGGGGAGAATCGGAAATATTCCCCGCCAGCTTCAGAATAAGCATTATGACGGCGAAGACAACACGCACAAGGGCCAGTTTTATAAGTATCCGCACGATTACCCGAACAAGTGGGTTGCGCAGCAGTATCTGCCGGATGAGCTCAAAGACGTTCAGTATTATGAATATGGACTAAATAAAACAGAACAGGCTTTTCAACAGTATTGGAGTAAAGTAAAAGGGAATAATACATGAAATTTGTATGAATTCTGTTTGAAAATACCAGTTTCGTCTTGTATCCATTCCGACAGAGTGATATGATAAACATAAGGAAATTAGGAGGCGTATAGTATGAAAAATGAGGTTCTTTTTAATCTGACATATGGCATGTACGCCATCGGCGTAAAAGATGAAAACAAAGCCTCCGCTTGTATTGTGAATACCGTCATTCAGGTTTGCAACACACCGAATATGATTGCTGTCAGTATGAACCATAGCAATTACAGCCATCAGTGCATTGCCAAAAGCGGGATTTTTACTATTTCCGTCTTATCAGAAGATACTTCAGGAGCTGTAATCGGTGCGCTCGGATTCAACTCCGGTCGTGATACGGATAAGCTGAATAACGTTCATCATAAAATTTTGGCTGAGGGCGTGCCCGTTATAAAGGAAAATATCTGCTGTTGGCTTCTTTGCCGTGTTGTAAGCAGCGCTGAAACGCCAACCCACACGATTTTTGTCGCTGAAGTTGTTGCCGGCAGCGATGAAGCGAAAGGTATTCCTATGACTTACGATTATTATCATAAAGTCATTAAGGGCAAGGCGCCGAAGAATGCGCCGACTTATCAGAAAGACCAGCCGGATGACGACAATAACGATGGGGAAAGCTGGATTTGTACGGTATGCGGTTATGTTTACAACGATCCGGATGTTTCCTTCGAAGAGCTTCCAGACGACTGGGTTTGTCCGATTTGCGGAGCGCCGAAGTCAGCGTTCAGAAGAAAGTAAAAACGAAATCCACAAAAGCCTGTCCGGCTATATGCCGGGCGGGCTTTAATTATTGTTCTTATTTCTTATTACCGTTTTTCAATCATACATTTTAGAGAAATGTTTGATAGGAGGGGTAAGCGTGAAAATGGTTTTATCAGGACAAGTAAAAGGCGTCATTAGGGTAGTAATTTTTATTTGTTTACTCGTTGTAGTTTTGTTTAATGTGGTGGGTTACTATTTCAACTGCAAATACATCAGTGTTTTTGCGGCCGTGGCAGAGGTAGATAAATACGAAGTAAGAAGTGAACTTTTAATGGAGGCGATGAACCAGGTCGGTGTTAATAATCCGGAATCTGCCGCAAAAGTATGGGCGAATGGCTTGAAGGCGAGAAGCGCGGCACTACAGTATTCCGTTATGGGCACTAAACTCAGAAAAGAGTATGCGAAGCAACTGGATAAAAATTATCTTAATTGGGTCACCGGAATGTCAAGCCCATGGGTGGACAGTTATAAAATCACAGATGTTTCAGCGGCAGGCGACGATCAATATGCAATAAAACTTTGTTTTTCCACTGCAACGTCGGCCGGTCCTGCCGGAGATTATAACGTTTTACTTATTGTCGCGCGTGAAGGCGATTTTTGGCGAATTACAGATATTTCCGCTGATAAAGAACTATCTGCATATATCGGATTTAACTTATGAGGAAACCATTCAATATAAAACTGACACAGGCTTAGAATCCAATTGGATTCTAAGCCTGCTTTCTAGGATTAAACATTTATTTTGATCAAGTACATGAAACAGATAACAGTTTACAGAATATCTTAATATAAGTCCATTTCTTTTATTGAGGTGATAGCATGCAGACTGTTATAATTAGATTTTTCGATAAAAAGGTTGGATATGAAGCTGCGAAGCTTCTCAAGAGTCTGGGATATCAGGTGAATTCTATTGGGCGAACCTATTGGAACAGCTTTTACCCAGTAGTTTCATGCATCATCTTGGAAATAAATTATGAAGCGTAATCGCGATCAATTAGTCATCAAAAACAATCTTCGCCGGGAAAGTAAGCGCCGCTTCCAAGATCGGATTCAATCCGGAGCAGCTGGTTGTATTTTGAGACACGCTCACTGCGGCTTGGAGCTCCCGTTTTAATTTGACCCGCGTTCAGTGCAACCGCCAGATCCGCGATCGTGGTGTCTTCCGTCTCACCCGAGCGGTGGGATATAATCGCTGTATAGCCCGCTTTATGAGCCATTTTTACGGCATCCATCGTTTCGGTCAGTGTCCCGATTTGATTCAGTTTAATTAAGATGGAATTTCCGCAGTGCAGACTGATGCCTTTTTTCAGTCTTTCCGTATTGGTGACGAACAAATCATCGCCGACCAACTGCACCGTATCACCCAGTTCCCGCGTAAGCTTTTCCCAGCCCTGCCAGTCGTCTTCGCCCAGTCCGTCCTCAATGGAACGGATTGGGTATTTTTTGCTCAGATCTTTCCAGTAAGCAATGAGCTGATCCGTCGTATAGGATGTATGATGCTTCGGCAAGAGATAACCGTTGCCGGATTTCCACTCACTGGAAGCAGGGTCAATCGCGAGAACAAAATCTTTTGATGGCTTGTAGCCTGCTTTTTGAATCGCTTCCAGAATCAGTTCGATCGCTTCTTCATCCGTGTCTAAATTAGGGGCGTAGCCACCTTCGTCACCAACAGATGTTGACAGTCCTTTTTCCTTCAGTATGGATGCGAGTTTATGGAATACCTCCGCGCACCAGCGCAGACCTTCCTGAAAGGACGGTGCCCCGACCGGCATAATCAAGAACTCCTGAATATCAACATTGTTTGCCGCGTGAGCGCCGCCATTTAATATATTCATCATGGGAACGGGGAGAGTATCGGCATTTAAACCGCCGATAAATCGGTAAAGCGGCAAATGAAGCGCGTTTGCTCCGGCTCTTGCCGCTGCAAGTGAAACGGCTAAAATTGTATTTGCCCCCAGATTGGATTTATCTTTTGTGCCATCCAGTTCAATCAGCTTATGGTCAATGACCGATGTATTGGTGCTGTCCCAACCCATGAGGGCGTCGTTTATGGTTGTGTTGATGTTGCTGACTGCTTTTGTAACGCCTTTTCCGCCATAGCGTGATAGATTCCCGTCACGCAGTTCAAGCGCTTCAAACGAACCGGTGGATGCTCCGCTTGGTACGGAACCTGTTCCGACGGTGCCGTCGTTCAGTGTCACCACAGCTTCAACCGTAGGGTTTCCTCTCGAATCCAGAATCTCCCGGCCATAAATATTTTTAATACGAAAATCAGACATATTCATTGTCCTCCTTATGATTCATTTCTTTTTATCAGTTAGCAAAAGCTAACTTACAATATTAAAATAACACAATTTCAACAAGATGTCAATCTTTAACAAATAATTTGTTCGGATGGTTCCTTTCGGAAAAAGAAGATACAGTATGCCGTATAACTGCTTCTGAAATGATGGCAGAAAATGTTAACATTTAGCGGATTAACTTGATAATTGCCACTTTTTAGGTTATAATCGAACCAGTAATAATAACGGATAGCGGGATTCGTTTTATAATATTATAGCAATTGAATAATTAAGATGGGATTAATTTTACTGACTTCCCCATTGCGGCGGGGGAAGTCAGTAAGGGAAAATCTGCCTATTTTAGAGAGCTGCTTCATAGATCCATATTCGAATAAATACTACATAAATGGAGTGAATGAATTGAAAAGTCTGACAAAACGAATTGTAACAGCGGCAATTTCTCTCATCTGTGCTGCAGCGGTAACGGCAACACTTCTGCCGACGATTTCTGTGACGGCGGCGGCAACTGCACAAACAACGGATTATTTAAATCTGCGTGAGGGCGCAGGTATGGATAAAAAAGTTATTTTAACGCTCGGCAAGGGGATTACCGTAACGATACTTGACAATTCTGATTCAACATGGACCAAAGTGCAGACTACCAACGGAAAACAGGGATATTGCAATAAACAGTACCTTAGCATTTCCGGTATCATTTCCAATTATTCCAATGCTTCTTCCTCAACGTCCGGAACAACGGCTGTAACGACGGCATCGCTGAATTTGCGTGAAGGCGCAGGTACATCCAATAAAATTATTGTAACTCTTGCCAAGGGGGCTTCTGTGAAGGTGATAGATAATTCCAATGCCGCTTGGGTGAAAGTACAGACGACGGATGGAAAGCAAGGCTATTGCAGCAAAGGATTTTTGAATATTTCCACATCGTCCGGCTCCGGTACAACTTCAACAGGTTCCGGCACGTCAGCGGTTACGGCAGTCACAACGGATTATCTGAACCTGCGCGAGGGCGCAGGCACAAATTATAAGGTTTCGGCTACAATCAGTAAGGGAATTACGCTGACGGTTTTGGACAACTCCAATGCACAATGGGCGAAAGTGCAGACCTCAAGCGGCAAACAGGGCTATTGCAGCAAACAGTATCTAAAAATCAGTACTTCAACGGGTACGACAACACCCACGAATACGACGCCTTCCAAAGGATCGACAACTGTCACTACCGCTACAACAACTTCATCTTTAAATGTCCGCAGTGGCGCGGGAGCCAGCTACAAGGTTGTTGTGACTCTTGCGAAAGGTGCATCTGTTACAGTTACGGATAATTCCAATTCAGTTTGGGCGAAAATCAAGACGGCGGACGGCAAAGAAGGATATTGCAGCAAGCAGTATTTAACAATAAAAACTTCAACGGGCACCACAACACCAACACCAACAAACACAACGCCGCCTACCGGGACGACCGGCTCGACTACGGCGACGACCACTGCTTCTCTAAATGTACGCAGCGGCGCAGGCTCCAGTTTTGGCATTATGGTAACACTTGCCAAGGGCGTGACCGTCACTGTTACGGATAATTCCAATACAGCATGGGCGAAGATTAAGACTTCAGACGGTAAAGAGGGCTATTGCAGCAAATCGTTTTTGAATATTTCTGCAACGCCGAACGGCACCGGTACCAATCCCAATACAGGTTCTGGCAACGGAACTGATACGGGCGACGGAACTGATACGGGCGACGGGACTGATACGGGCGACGGGACCGATACAGGCGACGGGACCGATACAGGTTCTGACACTCATACCATCACGGGTGCAAGTGTAACAGCCGATATGCTCCGGCTGAGAGAAACGCCGGACACGAACGGAAAGATACTTGCCAATCTGCCGAAAGGTACAAATCTGACGGTACTGGACACCTCAGACTCCTCTTGGACGAAAGTACAGACTGCCAGCGGCGTGGCAGGTTATGTCAGTTCGGAATATATTCAGCTTCATTATTCTGATGATGTGACGAATACCTCTGCGCTTTCCCTTTCTACAACTTCTCAGAGCATACCGGTGGGGAAGACGCTGTACATTAAGGCAAGTATATCCCCAAGCGGAACTTATGTTAACTGGACAAGCAGCAATACCAATGTTGCTACTGTTTCAAACGGATATGTTTATGCCGTATCAAAGGGTTCTGCAGTGATTAAGGCTACGTCAGGAACCTACACGGCGAACTGCAATGTTACGGTAACCGACGCAGAGCCTGTTAAAACTGCGTATGCTTCGCCCAATATTGCAAGTACAGGTGCGACAGTAACATTAACCGCCGTTACCGACACCACGCGTGACGGCGTGCAATTCGTTATCAGTATGCCGGACGGCAGCAAAAAAGCGCTGAATGCCGATTCCTGTACGGAAGAAACCGTACTGAATACCTGCACCAAAAAATGGACCGCGACAACAACCTTTGGTACAGCAGGAACATATTCATTTACCACGCTGTCATCACTCAACGGAAGCATGAGTTCCTCGGGATATACTACCAATGCGTATGTTTCCGCACAGCAGGATTTTGTCACAACTTCCAGTGAAGAGCGCAGGATCAGTGATCAGATGATTTCACTGATTGCAAAATGGGAAGGCTGCAGTTCGACCGTTTACGCCGACCAGCTGACATCAAATCAGGTACCTACCATCGGCTATGGCTGCACCTTTGGCGCAAATGCGGTTTTCTATAACAATATGACGCAAACCGAATCATGGTCGCTTCTGGTTAATAAAATCAACAATTCCTCTTATACATCCGAGTTAAACAAGATGATACAGAATAATCATTTCCGCATGAGCCAGAATCAGGCCGACTGCTTTATCAGCTTCGCCTACAATGTTGGCGCCGGTTATTTTAACAGCAGTTCGGAGATGGATTTCAGAAGGATCATGAAAAACGCGGTTGTTCCGCCGGCTTTGTTCTCAGGTCAAACGCTTGCGGCGACCGTGACGAAGGATACGAATGTCAGGGATCAGCCAAGCATCGGGGGAGCCGAAGTTTGCAGCGTTCTGTCCGGAACTTCACTGACGGTTACGGAGTGTAACTTTGCCAATACGAAAGACGGCTGGTATAAAGTGCAGCTCTCCGACGGAAGTACGGGCTGGGTCAATTCCGGTTATGTCAATCTTTCAAACTCAGATTCTCTGACGCATGACCTCAACTATACCAATGCCAATGCCATCGGTTCAGACCTGATCCGCTGGAATCAGGCGAGCGGCAAATTCTACACCGGTCTGTTCTACAGAAGACTTGGTGAAGTGAACGTCTACAACTATGGTGATTATGAAGCGGTAAAGTATAACAGATACAATTATACTTATCCGAATGTGGCAGCCGGACTGGACTAAAACATAGGATAAACATTAGGATAGATTAAAAAGGTCGCTTAGCTTCGTGCTGAGCGGCCTTTTTCGCGTGAGGGAAAGAGTGCTAGTTAATTTGGAAAGAGCAGAGAGCAAGAGGAAGGAAGAGTTAAAAGAAAGAAAAGAGAATCAAGGATATGGCGTTGAATGGCGCTTGCTGACTGCTCAGACGCTCAATGGGGCAATGAATAGAGAAGAGGACACCACTGCTTAAACGTGCCTGTCAGAGCCTGCAAATGAGCCAGACGCAGGCGCGCATTTTATGAGAAAACAGAAAAGCACCCGCAAGCTTCGCTTGCGGGTGCCGGAAAACATCAGTTAGTCTGAAACAAATTACTGTAAGAGTTTCAGAACGTTCTGTGGTTGTGTATTTGCCTGAGCAAGCATGGACTGAGCGGCCTGAGCAAGAACGTTGTTCTTGGTCATTTCCATCATTTCAGAAGCCATGTCAACGTCGCGGATACGGCTTTCAGCGGAGGTTAAGTTCTCGCTTGTAGTACCCAGATTGTTGACGGTGTGCTCAAGTCTGTTCTGCAGTGCGCCAAGGTCGGCTCTTGTGCCGGAAACCTTGTCAATTGCATCGGCAAGGGACTTAATTGCTGCTGCAGCATGCTCTTGTGTATCAACAGAGATGGTGTCAATACCAAGACCTTTGGCGCTCATATCACCGACTTTTAGAGTAACCTGCTGATCATCAGTTGCAGTTGCACCAATTTGTAGCTTTAATCCAGCACTTGCAGAATCAACCTTAACAGTCCAAGTAGCAGCGGAACTAGGTTTAGCATAACTTGCACCTTTACTAACGGTAACAGTAAGGCCATCATATTTTTTGGCATCAGCAACAGTAGCAGTATCGTCGGATTTGAACGATATAGTAGTTGTTCCATCGTCAGCTACAGTTGAGGTCGCTGTAATTCCCGTAAGGGAGGAAGCGTCAAACGTAATTGCGCCATCAGTAGCTTCTGATAAATCAAGTGTATTATTTGCTGCAAGATTGCCGCCACTGACTGAAATAGCAGAAATAGTAGCATTACCAACAGTACCCGCTGTGATAGATGTTTCATAACCGCCCAAATTACCATCTAACAGATTGATCTTGTTGAAATTGGTGGAAGTAGAGATTCTGGTAATTTCACTCTTAAGGGATTCGACTTCCTTGCTGATATTTGTACGGTCGACTTCGTTCTGATAGGTTCCGTTGGAAGCCTGTGTTGCCAGCTCTTTCATTCTCTGCAGAATAGAAGTGGTTTCGTTCAAACCACCTTCAGCGGTCTGTACAAGGGAAATACCGTCGTTGGCATTGTTTGTCGCTTGGTCAAGTCCGCGGATCTGGCCGCGCATTTTTTCGGAAATTGCAAGACCGGCAGCGTCGTCGCCTGCACGGTTGATTTTATAACCGGAAGACAGTTTCTCAAGGTTTTTGCTAACCGCATTGTTGTTGGTGCCTAACATTCTGTTTGCATTTAAAGCGGCAATATTGTGTTGAATACGCATAATTTTTTCCTCCTGAATTTTAAGTACGTGCGGCGAAACGCCGGTCACGCCTGTTTTGAAAGAACGTCCATGTTCTTTGCTGTGCGATTGGATTTCCGCTTCGACGGGCCCTGCCGAAGCAGAAACTAAAAACAAAGTCTGCATTGTAAGCATCTTTTTGTTTTTTGCTTACAACTGATATTTCGGTACTATTTTGCAAAAGTTTAGGGCTTTTCGTAAGTTTTACAAAATTATTGTATATTTTCGGAAAGGAAATATGGATTGACTTTATTTGAGCAGCTTTTTTAACTGGTCAAGGGTTTGTTTTTTGGGTGCGACGCTTGCTTCCTCGTTCAGGGCACGGGTTTCCAAAAGCTCTTTGCGCACAATTGGAATTTCCTTCGGGGCGTTGATGCAGATTTTTGCGCGGTCGCCGCTGATTTCAGACAGAATGATTTCGATGTTGTCTCCAATAATAATGGATTCGGATACTTTTCGGCTGATAACAAGCACCGGAAATCCCTCCTATCTTTTATCGCTGAATAATTTGTATCGAATTGGATAATCCGAGTTTTCCAGAATAATCTGTTTTGCTTTTTTACTGTTCACGTCGATTACAATCGGCGCTTTCAGGTTAATTACGGATTCCTGCAAATTCGGCTTAATCACCGCAACCACCAGAACACAAAGGTTATCGGTATTAGCTTCTCCAAAATAATCCAGTTCAGACTGTGAAAATACAGGATTATAATCGTTTACAATCGGATATGGGTCCACCACAACAAAGGATGGAATATCCGAATCGGCGGCCTGAAGATTCCAAATAACCCCGTCCTCATCCTCATGATATAGAAGATATTCGCTGACATCTTCAAAGCCTAAGATTCCTTCGTCAAAATGAATGATATTTTGACCGCCGGTTTCCGTATTCTGCAACTCTGCGTAATTCATGTCCATAAATGTCCTCCTAATTTTATCAGCGTTACTCTGTTAGAAAAAACAGCCCCCCGAAGGCGGCTGTATAAATTTTCTTTATGCGGTCACATCAAGCTGCGGCGGCTGATAGTCCGGGCTTGCGGATGGCGGAACATACTGCGGTTTGCCCAGATACTTAAACTCCACATGGGCATACTCTCTTACCACAAATTCAACGCTTGCGGGGGTGAACTTTAGTTTTGGCTTGTTTTTTGTCAGCCAGTCGTAATTC
Organism: uncultured Caproiciproducens sp.; assembly: GCF_963664915.1. Taxonomy (NCBI): domain Bacteria; kingdom Bacillati; phylum Bacillota; class Clostridia; order Eubacteriales; family Acutalibacteraceae; genus Caproiciproducens; species uncultured Caproiciproducens sp. Next base: position 2,937,670 of record NZ_OY761810.1, on the reverse strand, counting down.
TGCTTGTCCGTTTCGTACTGGACAGAAAGCTGTTGCGTGTCCCAGTCAAAATCGTTAGGATAAGAAGGAATACCGATTGTGCTTTCTATTGTGGGCTGAACATGCTGAATAGCAAGGGCACTCAGTGTGCTTGTATCACTTTTTGTATTCATAAGCACATTTCCCTTCTTTGCAAGATCGGCTGTATCAGTCATGGATGTAAAAATTTCATTTTCATAGGTATTCTGTTTGTCATACTTCGTATGTATTCTTGATGCAGACCTTGATTTATTTCTGAATTCGCGCGTATCAATATACAGCTTTGACTCATAGGGGGTTAAGTCGGTGAAGTCTACAATCCCTTGGTTGGTGGAGGTATCCGATACTTCCAGCTTTGCGTTGTGAATCTTTAACTCAAATGAAATTGGAACATTTTTTATTTCCAATAACTGCTCCATTTTAACTCACCTCACCTGCAATGATTAAACTATTAAGTCATAAAATCAAGGAATGTCGGCTGTAAAATTTGGGCGCCCACCTTTAAAGCCGCGTTGTAAGCATATTGCTGATACAATTGTTCCGTGACCGCGTCTTCAAATTCAACAAATTCGGTACTGTCAATTTTCTCATTAACTTTATCGCCTATCGATGTCAGGTTGGTTTTTGTAGTGGTAAGAAAACTGTATTTTGCGTCCACTTCCGTCATTTTATTAAGCAATACGTCTTGCTGCGCCGTAAAATTGTCAAGATAAGGCTTCACTGCATCATAGGAATAGGTAAACCCGGTCGAATTGCTTCCGCCGTCCAGTTTGTCCGCAATCTGTCCCAATAGGTTGTAAAGGTTGTTGGAAACCCCGGTTTGAGTGCCGTCTGTTGTGTTGCAGCCTAAAAATGAAATACCGGGTATTGACGAATTAAAAACACTTTGGTCATTAATTTTACCGGTACTGTCGAAGCTTAGTCCCATTCCGATATCAACATACGTCTGTTCGCCCATGAGCTTTTGGAAAGCAAGCTTTCTGTCTGCGTCCGTTGCGCCGATGTTGCTGATTGCGGTATCTGTCTGAGGAGCGGTGCTTACCGGACTGTTCATGTCACCCGACATGGCGGCCTTTGAAAGGTCAAAGGTAACGGAGGAATCATTAGAAGCAGTTAAGCTTGGGGAGGCTTTCAATGCCGCCAGCACATCACTGTTTTTTGCCCCAGTCGGCAGATTGACGGTCAACGTTTTTGAAGAGGTATCTGCGGAAACTGACGGAGTCGCACCGTCAGCGGTTGTCACCTGAATCTTAAAGCCGTCGAACTGTTTGTCGCCAAGCGTGATTTGGGCCCCGTTATAACTCAATGTTGAGCCGGCTTCTATTTCTCCGGTATCCACATCAATACCGCGGTACAGCAAATTTCCTTTTGAGCCGACGGTAAAAGGAACACTGCTAGTATTGGAACCGCCGAAAATGTACTTACTGCCAAATTGGGTGTTTGCCTCCGCTAAAATGGTCTGCTGAAGCCCGCGGAGCTTCTCTGCAATCGCGCTTCGGCCGGTGTCCGAAGTCGTGTCGGAAATTGCCTGAATACAGTCGCCAGAGCCTGCTTCTGTGAGAGTCTTGTTAATACTCTGTATTGTGGTGTGTGCGAGAAATATCTGATCGGAAGCGTCGGAAAGATCGCTCTGGTAGCTTTCATTTTTCAAATATTCTCGTCTGAGCTGGTAAGCTTTGGAAGCGGAAAACGGATCCTCAGACGCTTTGTTAAATTTCCGCAGAGTAAGTTCCCGCTGATTCGCTTCATTGAGTAAGTTTAATGAATTATTTAAATTATTCTTGTATTGGCTCATAACCATGCCCATTGTAATTCTCATACCGTAAAAATCCTCCTTCTAGCACCCAAAATTGTTATCTGCCCACTATGCCCATTTTATTAATGATGGTATCCAAAGCTTCATCCAGTGTGGTCATAAATCGGGAAGAAGCGGTCAGCGACTGATTGTACATAATTAGGTTGATCCCTTCTTCGTTGACATCCACGGAGGAAATTTCGGATCTTTGCTTGTCAATTTCGCTGAGAGTTGAATTGTAAGATGTGTCGTTCTGGGTAATATAGTTTTCCTGAAGGCCAAGAACAGATACGGAAAGATCAGAAACATAGGCTTCAATAGAAGTAGTGAAAAGAGTTTTTCCGCTTGCATTGTCACTGCTTGTCCTATAGGTCGTATCCTTCGCCAGTTGATCAACCATATATAAAATATTGTCGCCCAGCGTGGTAGTATCAACGTTGGAAGATGGGGTCTGCTTCGTATTTGTCATGTAGGAACTGGTCGAAGTATTCCACTCTTCTGAAAGACAGATATTTCCGGCCGCCATCGCCTTGCCGTCCGTTGTAGAAAACAGGGGTTTATTGTCATTGGCGGGTGGATTCGTGCTGTTCGCCGTGTTCATCGTATTCGCAAAGCTGACCGCAAGTTTGTCTAAAACATTTTCATAATAACCGATTCCGCGTTCGGTTCCGTCGGCAGAGTCAAATTCCCCTTTTTCATTTAACATGGTAAGGTATCCGCTGAAAGTGCCTTCCGTCAAATCCGCGTTTGCCATCGTATACGGTTTGTCGTCCCCGTCCTTCATCACATTTCCATCGGAATCTTTTGCCTGAACAGCGTTTCCGTCGGTATCCTTCAGCGCCATGGTAACGTAACCGGTATCGGCGTCCGTTGTCATATCAAACGAACTAAATTTATTGTCTGAAACCAGACTAAATGATTTATCGCCGGAAACCAGGTCAATATGGAGTTCCGAAACAGATTTTCCGGAGCCGATATCCACTTGTTTTGAGGAAACATTGATATTCGCGTATTTCGAAAGTTCGTCAATCTTTGTATTGCGTTGATCCATTAATTCCAAAGCGGAGGTTCCGGAGATATCAGAACTCTTGATCTCCTCATTCAGATGCGCGATATTTTTTAGAAGACTATTGACATTTGTAATTTCGTCGTTTTTAAGCGATTTGGTTTGTAGCGTCCGTATTTCATCTAATTTAGCCGAAGCCTTATTTAACGCTTTTGTAAGCAGTTGGGCGGAATTCTTTACAATACCCTCAAGAGTATAGGACGGGGCGGCGCCAAGGGTTTTCATCTGTTTGACCAGATCCGCAAATTGGGCGCTGATACCGTCTTTTGTTGTTTCGTCAAAAATACTGTCAATGTCTTCAAGAGTATCCAGCTGAGTGCCGGTTTTGCCGGTTTTGGCGTGCTCCGTGCGGTACCGGATATCCAGATAAGGATCTCTGATCTGGTTTACTCCGGTGCAGTTCACACCTTGGCCGATGCCGATTGAAGTGGATGCGTAGCGCATTCCATTGTTGGTTGATGCAACCGCATAGGAGTCCACGCGCTGTCTTGTATAGCCTGGGGTGTTAACATTTGTCATATTCTGGCCGGTTACCTGCAAATTGGCTCGGGCGGCCTGTATCCCGCTCTTCGCAACATAGAACCCGGAAAAAGTTGACGACATGTGAGTACCTCCTTAAACCTTCTTGGATAGAACACATGGGGGCATAGTTCCCTCATGAATCTTGGCATTATAAATCGTTTGAAGCTCCGGATTGTTTTTCAACTTATTTAAATCTATTTTAACCCGATGAAGCTTGAGTTCCGTCAGATGGTTGCAGCGCATATTCATTTCCTTCAAATCCAGCATAACCCGTGACAGCTCGTCAAAGATTTCTTTCGCTTCCGGCTGCAGGGAGGGGATGAACATCGGAAGCAGCTGCCGAAAGGTCGCGTTCGGGCTGCCGGTCAAAGCAACCAGTCTGTCACGTTCCAATTCAAGCCCTCTGGATTTCAGCATGAAAGCTTCCTCAGTTTTCACACGCTCATCCATCGAACTGATGTTATTGCTTGTTAAATCGCTGTATTTTTCGGATTCAAGCTGTAGGAACTCTTTGTAAAAAATAAGGTAACCGCGGAGAAACTTCAACAGTTTATCAGCCAAATCTTTATCCATCATAAACACCTATCCTTTGTTACTTTCAGTTCGTTTTCTTGTTTATTTATTGCTGTCAGTAAGCATTATTTTAGCGATTTCAATAGGATTTACAGCATATTGTTTGTTATTTAACTGTTCCTTAATGCGGCTAATGTATTGTTCGTCTTTATCTTTGTTTAAATCTGAAAGGATTTTGTCCTTAGTTTCTGTAATAGTCTGGGCACTGTCTGCAGTATGCTGCGATAATTCAAATGTGTCTACTTTGGAAGCACTTGATGCCCTGTTTAGGCTATTGGAAAAAGCAGACTCCGTATTTGCGCTAGCGGCATTGGTTTTATCAGGTTTTTTGCCGGAATATGGATTGTTTATATAATTGAAATTACAATCAAGATTTTTAATAATCATCAATACTCACCTCTGTTGAAATTATCGGCATATTTTTTAAAATATTTAGATAGAATCCGGTTAATTTACAAATAACTTTTGCTATATAAGAATTACATTATTGGTTAATGACAAATATATCCGAAATATTTCGAATATATCGATTTTTAGTTGACTTTTGCCATTATTTGCATATATAATTAGATAAATTATTTATTTATAAAACAATAATCATTATATTAGTTTGGTCACAAAATCCATATAGTCAAAATTAATACACTGATTATATGAGAATTTCGTGACTATATTTATGAAAGAAGGTATTGTTTTGGATTGGTTTAACAGCGTTTCGGCTAACTTATTAAGCAAAGACCTTGATGGCCTATGGGCAAGGCAGCAGGAAATATCCGATAATATATCCAATGTTGAAACGCCGGGGTACAAAAGCAAATCTGTCAGTTTTGAAGATCAATTAAAAAAAGTCATGTCAGACGGAAGCGAAAACAGCGGTGAATTAAATGACAAAATTAAGAACACAACCCCGACAATCAATATATCGGACGATGAATCGTTAAGGTTAGACGGAAATAATGTTGATGTAGAAAAAGAGAATATAGAACTTGCAAGAACACAGATCAATTATAACTATTCCCTTCGGGAGCTTTCGGACTATTTTTCACGTCTAAGATATGCGATAACGGATGGAAAATCCTAAACCTGGTTTAATTGAAGAATAACTGTCAGGAGGAATCTATATGGCTTTTTTGAATTCATTGGACATCAGCGGTTCTGCTCTTACTGCGAGCAGGCTTCGGATGGATGTTATTTCTGAAAATATTGCAAACGCTTCTACGACCAAAACCGAAAGTGGCGGGCCTTATCGCAGAAAATTGGTTGTTTATGAACCTGTCGAGCAGACATCCTTCCGCCATATCCTTGATGCAAAGATGAATGAGAACGAATCGGATAATACGCAAAAAGGGGTAAAAGTTTCAAAGATTGTTGAAGACACCAGTGAGTTTACTCCCGTGTATGATCCCACAAACCCCGATGCAAATGATCAGGGATATGTGATGATGCCGAACGTGGACCCAATTAAAGAGACGCTGGACATGATGTCCGTCACGAGAGCATACGATGCAAATTTAACTGCTTTTAATGCCGTAAAGGGAATGGCAGTAAAAGCTTTAGAATTGGGGAGGTAACGTAAATTGTTTATAGCACCGATCGATAAAATAAGTTCTATTACTGATCTTGACGGTTTGGGTAAAGTTTCTTCTTCCAAAACGTCTGCGGGTGTTCCTTTTCAGGATTATTTCCAGAATGCCGTTCAAAATGTACAAACGACCAACTCCGACCTCAATCAGGAACTTTACAAGCTTACCACCGGCCAGTCAGATGATTTGCATAATGTCGCTATTGCCTCTACAAAAGCAACCCTTTCGGTTCAGATGCTGGTTCAACTTCGCAATAAAGCTCTGGATGCGTATAATGAAGTTATGCGAATGAGCGTTTAAAGCAAAGCATTAGGAAAGGGTGACTGCGGGTTGAACAATGAACATACAGATTAAAAAATATATTGACCCGATTAAGAATTTTTGGGGCAATCTGACAAAAAAGAAAAAAATAATTATCATGAGTGTGTTGGGCGGAATTATACTGGTTTCTGTTATTGCCGGCATACTGCTTAACATACAGCCGTTTGTAGTGCTTTACCCCGGTATGGATCACGAAGAAGCAGTTGAGGTCATGAATGAACTTAAGGACCGGAATATAAACTACAAAGAAGACAACGGAACGATTTCCGTGCCAAAGGATAAGGAGAATGCGTTAAGGATGGAGCTTGCCAATGAAGGCCATCCGAAAACAGCACCGAATTATGATTTCTTTACCAACAATGTTGATATTATGTCAACGGACTTTGAAAAAAAGACGATAGAAAAATACCAGCTGAATCAACGGTTGGAGTCTGTTATTAAAACATTGGACTGCGTTAAGAATGCCAATGTGACAATCAGCGTTCCTGACAGCAGCGGCTATGCGTGGGATGAAAACGCTGAGGCGACTACCGCTTCCGTAACAGTAACGCTTGCATCGGGCAAGACACTGGAGTCTTCTCAGGTGAACGGCATCAAGCAGCTGGTTGCAAAAAGCGTACCCAGTTTAAAAACAGATGATGTGGCCGTCATTGATACGGCGACCGGCAATGAATTGAATGCGGCGACCGGCGGAAATCAAATTGATATTTCACAGTTTAAGATGACAATTGAAAATGAATATGAAAATGATATTGAAAAAAGTATTCTTAAAGTTCTCACACCGGTTTTTGGTGAAAACAATGTGAAGGTTACTGCCAAGAGTATTATGGATGTCGACAAAAAGGTACAGGAAATTATCACTTATAAGCCGTCAACAGACGACAACAAAGGTGTCATTAACGAGTCGGATGTGCAAAAAGAGCAGGAAACGGGCGGGCAACAGACCGGCGGGACTGCGGGAACCAATTCGAATACGGAAGCTACGACTTATCCGGGCGTTACCGTAAGCGGTAACACAATTTACACAAAAGACAATGAGACCTACAAATATCTCGTCAGTCAGGTGAAAGAACAAATTCAGAGCGACGCTGCAAGCGTCCAAGACATGACCGTCTCCATCGTTGTAAACAAAGAACTGATGGATGCAACACAGAAACAGGATATCGCAAAGCTTGCCGCGTATGCATCAGCCATTCAACCGGAAAAGGTAGCCGTTTACAACAGTGTTTTTCCAGATGCTAATCAGCCGACAATCGCTCCGCCGTCTGCACTGCCTCCGTTGAAAACCATTCTTGTGCTTGGCGGAGCCGCATTACTTACACTACTGATTGTTATCACCATAGCGGTCATTGTTTCACGCAGGCGCAGAAAGAAGAAATTGCTTCAGCTTGCAGAATTGGAAGGGCTGGAAAATCCGGAGGAAGCTTCGCTTAAATCCCGTCTTACCCAGAACGGCCCCAAAGAACAGGATGATAAAAAGTCTATTGATCTGAAGGCAATTGAAAATGCGCGTGCTGAAAAGGCGTCCAAGGAAGAGGCCCTGACGAAGGAAATTCAGGATTTTTCATCACAAAATCCTGAAATCGCGGCCCAACTTATTCGATCCTGGCTGAGAGGAGACGACGGCGATGGCTAATCATCCGATGAATGGGCAGCAAAAGGCTGCCGCTGTCATTATCTCACTGGGAGCTGAAAATGCTTCTAAAATCTATAAGTATTTGAAAGAAGACGAAGTAGAGCAGCTTACATACGAAATTGCAAGAATGTCCCACATGACTTCCGAGCAAGTGGAAGAAATCCTTGAGAATTTTTATCAGGTTTGCATGACGCAAAAGGTAATTACCGAAGGCGGAATGGAATACGCAAGAAATGTACTTGAAAAGACATATGGCGCGCAGATGGCGGCTTCCCTTTTGGAACGTGTTACCAAGTCGCTTAGAACCAAGGCGTTTGAATTCATTAGGAAGACCGATTATAAAAATTTAATGGCAATGATCCAAAATGAACATCCTCAGACCATCGCACTGATCCTTTCCTACGCAAGAGCGGATCAGGCGGCCATGATCATTGCAGAATTGCCAAAAGACAAAAGACTTGAAGTTGTGGAAAGGATTGCCACAATGGACCGCACATCTCCTGAAATTATAAAAATTGTTGAAAACAATCTTGAAAAGAAATTCTCCTCTCTTATGTCTTTGGATTTCATGGAATTCGGCGGCGTAAATTATATCGCAGACATTATGAACAATATGGATCGTGCCAATGAGAAGTATATTTTTGATGAATTGGCACGGAAGGACGCGCAGCTTTGCGATGAGATTAAGAAGAGGATGTTTGTCTTTGAAGACATTACCGTTCTGGACGATATGTCCATACAGCGCTTTCTGCGTGAAGTGGATTCCAAAGATCTGGTATTCGCACTCAAAGGAGCCAATCAGGAAGTCTCCGATGTCATCTTCAAAAATATGTCTAATCGTACGACTGAAACCATCAAATCCGATCTGGAATTCACGCACAATGTCAGGCTCAGAGATGTCGAAGAAGCGCAGCAGCGTATTGTTGGCGTCATCCGGCGTCTTGAGGGCGAAGGTGAGTTAGTCATCAGCAAGGGCGGAAAGGATGAGGTTATTGCATAATGTTATCAAAGCTTCCGAATATGTATCTGTTAAAAACGGAAGTGCCTTTCCTTCAAACAATGTGAATTTACAAGATTCATCCTATGAATCCTCACAGGGCGCGCAGGATCAGCATAGAAAAATTGTAAACGAGGCTTTTCAGAAAGCGCAGCAAATCATGGAAGCGGCTCAGAATTACAGTATGAACAAGGTGAAGGAATCAACGCAGCAAATGAATCAGGAAGCCGCGCAGGTGCTGGTGCAGAGCCGTGAGGACGGTTACAGAAGAGGTCTTTTGGAAGGCGAAAAAGATGGCCGCGAGCTCGGCTACAAAGATGGCCTGAAAAATGCTGAAGAAGAGAATCAGGCGGTGGCCGCCGAACTTTCCGGAATGCTTGAAACGGTTGAAACCATGAAGTGCGAGATTTTGAGAAAATACGAAGAAGACATTAAGAAATTGGCTGTTGCCATAGCTGAAAAGGTAATCAAAAGAGAATTAAGCATTGACGAAAAAGCTATGCAGTCCATTATTACAAATGCAGTTGATTCTTACAGAAATCAGGAATGGATCAGGATTCTTGTTTCAAAAAACACAAAGACTCTGCTTCAAAGCGTGGATAAGTCCATCGTTCAGGCACTCAGTGATGTTTCTGACAATATTAAAATTGAGGTTTCTCCCGATATGGATGACGGCGACTGTACGATAGAAATGCCCGATCAGATGATCGATGCCGGCGTGAACACGCAAATAGATAAAATAAAACACGTACTTGATATGTGATATTTTCAAATCTTAAAAAATGGAGCGAGAAATTTGAATTTTCAAGATGCCTACGAAATTCTGGGGAAGTTAAACCCGCTCTGTTATATGGGTAAAGTGAAAAATATAGTCGGCATGATGATTGAGACAACCGGTCTGAAAGCAAAAGTCGGCGATATCTGTGTCATTCGCAATTCCAATGATGATAAATCTGTTATGGCTGAGGTGGTCGGGTTTAAAAACAGCAATATTTTGCTGATGGCCTACGGCGATATAAAAGGAATTGGCCCGGGCAGCCTGGTTCGTTCCACCGAAAGCAAACTGCGTGTGCCGGTGGGGGATTTTTTAGTCGGCCGGACGATTGACGCTACCGGACAGCCTATTGATGGTTTGGGCAAATTTAATATTAAACAGTATTACAATGTCGATTCCACTTACACAAATCCTCTTGAAAGGCCAAGAATCAACACACGCCTGAGTTTTGGCATTAAAACGATTGATGGCGTGCTGACCATTGGCAAGGGGCAGAGAATGGGAATTTTCGCCGGAAGCGGCGTCGGCAAGAGCACTTTGATGGGGATGATTGCGAAAAATGTCAAAACAGATGTCAATGTAATCGCGCTCGTCGGAGAAAGAGGCCGGGAAGTTACTGAATTTATTGAAAAGGATTTAGGGAAGGAAGGACTGGCACGTTCTGTTTTGGTAGTCGCTACCTCGGATCAGCCTGCCATGTACCGTGTAAAATGTGCGACGGTTGCCACTGCGATTGCCGAGTATTTTAAGGACCAGGGCAAGGATGTCCTGCTCATGATGGACTCCCTGACCAGATTTGCAATGGCGCAGAGGGAAATTGGTCTGGCTGCCGGGGAGCCTCCGATTGCAAGAGGATACACGCCTTCCATTTATTCCGAACTGCCCAAACTCCTCGAGCGGAGCGGAAACTTTAAAGAAGGCTCCATTACCGGCATTTATACAGTGCTGGTGGAGGGAGACGATACCAACGAACCGATTTCCGACACGGTCAGAGGGATTATCGACGGACATATTGTTTTAACCCGGTCGCTTGCACATAAAAATCATTATCCCGCGATTGACGTGAATGCAAGCATTTCCAGATTGATGAATGATATTGTTACCGAAGAGCATAAACAGGTTGCCGCAAAAATCAGAAATCTGCTTTCGGTCTATTATCAGAATTACGATCTAATCTCCATTGGCGCATATAAGCCCGGCATGAACCACAAATTGGATGAAGCGGTAAAAAAAATTGACGCAATCGATGCTTTTTTGTGCCAGAAGACCGATGAAAGCTTTTCATTTGAAGAAACCCTGAATATGATGAAAGAGTTGTAAGTTTTATGAAAAAGTTTACATTTTCACTTGATAAAGTCCTTAGCTTTAAACAGCAGACACTTGATATCAAAAAAAATGAACTTGCCTTGCTGCAAATGAAGTTGATTAATTTTGAAAAGGAAATTGATGCTCTTAACAATCAATTTACCGCTACCAACCGCAAAATGGTTGAAGAACTGCAAAAAGGATTGAACGCAAGCGACATTGTCATTTATAAAACATATTTTAATACACTCAATCAAAAAATTCTGAAATTAATTGAGCAAAAACAACAACTTCTGGAAACCATTGCGCAGAAAAAAAATGATATTGTTTCAATAAACAGCGAAATTTCGGGGCTGGAAAAACTGCGGGACAAGCAGTTGGCAGAGTACCAGAAAAATGTGCAGAAAAGCGATGAACTTGCAATGGATGAATATGTTTGCCAAACGCGCAGTGCGATTGTTTAATTGATTATAAATTTATTTATAAAATATTCTTGGAAGGAGGTGATAATTATGATAGAGCAAATTTTACGAACCACAGCACCGCGAAATACCAGTGTGTCTCAAACGAAAGACTGTACGGGCGGCTTTGAATCTTTAATGAAATCGGCAGTCCAGGGGAAGGATTCAAAAAGCGCAGTGCAGCCGGATACAAGCGTCTCATCAAAAGATGAAGAGAAAAAAGACAGTGATGGCGCAGACGGTTCCGCCGGAGATCAGCAGCTTTTCAATGCGGTTGATGTATCTCTTCTGGCTCAATTGCTCCAAACCGGGCAGTCTCAGCCCGAATTTGTTAAGACCCTGCAAATTCAGCCGCAAACATTCACGGCAGATCCGCTTTTGACGACAGACACAGCCCAGCAGCTGACAGTCGGCACTCCGGTAACCGGTTCTGCGTCCATTCAAACAATTCAACCGCAAACAAATATGACAGATCAACTTTTGACTGTAGGCACAGCGCAGCAGCCGGCAGTTGACGTTCCTGCAACAGATTCTGCGTTTATTCAGACTATGGCAGATGCGGCCTCGTCTGTAAGTGCGGCAAATGTGCAGGGAACCGCCGCTCAAACCGATGGATTACAGAAAGCTCCGGTTCTTACTGATGCCGCTGTTTCTGCCACTGCAACAGCGAATGTAAATTCAGATGCTAACAATACCGGACAATTTAAAATTCCGGATGTGAAAAGCAACACCGACCAGCCCGCGGTGCAGATACAGGAAGTTACAGCGCAGTCTGTCGAACCTGAAGCTGCTCCTGCGACTGTACAAACGAAGCACAGTATCAGTGAATCCTCTTCGGCTGCTGTGCTTGAAATTTTACCGAAGGATGCTTCTCTTTCTGATGAAAAAACCGTTATTCCGATGAACTCGAGCCAAAGCCAGGATACGGCACGTTTTTCAGACTTGTATCAGACAGGGAACGTAGTTATTAAAATTTCCGACGCCTCATCAAATGCCGCCAAAACAACCTGTAACCAGGTAGCCGACAAAATTCTGCTTAACTATAAAGCGGGGAACACGCAGTTTCAAATGGATCTTTATCCGCAGGACTTAGGAAAAGTGTCCGTTAAACTCGCAATGCAAAACGGTGTGCTTTCTGTTGCGATTCAGGCGTCAAACCCTAAAACGCAAAGCATGCTGATGGAGAACAGTTCCGACATCAGGTCCATTCTACAGACAACCGTCAGCCAGCCTGTGCAGATTTTAGAACCGGCTCAGGAAAAGGCATGGTATCAGCAGGATCAGCAGAACCAGCAAAATCAGGCACAGCAGCAGGAAGAGCAGCGGCAAAGCCAAAATAATAATCATACTGTCAGCTCGCTGGACGGCGACGTCAGCACCAGTGATTTTCTTTCCGTCATGCAGCAGCTCAGGCAGCAGGTCTATTCGATGTAAAATCAATGGAAAGGGGAATGCAATTGATTACCAATCAAATTAATTCCTACGCATTTAGTTCTGCATCCAACACGTTAAACCAAAAGACAAACGCAACTTCCGACGGTACGTCAACCCCAACGGTCAGCAAGGGATCGTCGCTCGACATGAATGATTTTATGCAATTGCTTGCGGCGCAGTTTACCAATCAGGATGTGATGAACCCGTCGGACAGTACCGAGTACGTTTCCCAAATGGCTCAGTTCGCTGCTTTACAGGCGATGCAGGATGTCTCACAGGTTACAAGCACACAGTATGGCGCATCTCTTGTTGGCAAAAAGGTTGTGGTTGCCAGCTATAACAGCGCCGGGAAATATGTGGAAGACACGGGTGTGGTCGACAGTATCAACTTTGCCTCAGACCCAAGTGTTGTGGTTGTGAATGGGAAAGCGTACAATCTTTCTTCCGTTATGGAGGTTGTGAATCCAACCGCGGCGACGACTCCCGATAATAAGTCTGGTACGCCTGACGAGACAACTCCCGATGACACGTCTGGATCAAGTGGAGAAACAGTCTAAGCCGTGTTTTTCTCAGGCATAAACAGTTAGGAGCACAGTCATGGACGATATTCAGTTTAAAAAGAACTATTCCACGCTAATTAACCCGAATTATACGGTTACTCCTGCAAACACAAATTCACAGAAGACGAGTGAAACCGATCAGAGTAACAGTGAATTTGGCCAGCTTTTTCGCAAAACTGTAGAACAGCAGCAACAGCTAACGTTTTCCAAGCACGCGCTGCAGCGTATGGATTCCAGAAACATTCCGGTTTCCCAGCAGCTTGTTTCCCAAATCAACGGCGCCGTAGAAAAAGCCAAATCAAAAGGAATTAAGGACGCTTTGATTTTAAACGGACAGACTGCATTTATTGTGAATGTTCCCAGCAGCACGGTTGTTACAACGATGAGCGGTCAGGAAATGACCGACAACGTATTTACAAATATTGACGGAGCCGTAATTTTATAACCGGACCTCTTGAGGAAGTTATTGGGCTTTGACTGACAGAGAAGCTCATACGGTTTCAAAAAAGAAAGAGAGAGATCAAACTTATGATGAGAGCAATGTTTTCCGGCGTGGCCGGATTAAAAGCGCACCAGACCGGTATGGACGTGATCGGCAACAATATCGCAAACGTCAACACATACGGTTTTAAATCCTCCAGTACGATTTACCGTGATGTTTACTATCAGACAATTGCGGGATCATCCAAGGCAAACACTGCAAACAGCGTCGGAGGAGGGAATCCTACTCAAATCGGTTATGGATCTACCGCCGCTTCGGTGAATGTGAACACCTCCCGTTCCGGTATGGCGACAACAGGAAACCCAGGGGATTGTTATATTAATGGTGAGGGCTATTTTGTTGTTAAGGACGGTGACGATTATCTCTATTCCCGTGTGGGAGAAATGAGCTTTGACGGAGACGGAAATTTGGTCGACGGCAACAAAAAGCTTGTCTGCGGAGCAAATCTGGAAGCTGGTGTCAGTAAAACGGCACCGGAAGCAATCACAGTCACTAACGCTGGTTCTTATAGCAATATTACCATTGGCAGTGATGGTACTATATCCGGGGAATTAGCTGGAAGTGTTGTAAAGCTTGGTACAATAGCGCTTGCCAATATTCCGAACCCGGCCGGCCTCACACAGCAGGGCGGTTCCTATTATAAGGCTGTCAGCAACGTTGAAAGTAGTACAAATCCAATTACATATTATGCTGCGGGCAGCAGCGGTACGGGCGCTTTGGTTACCAGTGCGCTGGAGTCCTCCAATGTGGATCTGGCAAACGAGTTTTCTCAGATGATTATCACCGAAAGGGGATTTCAGGCAAACTCTAAAATTATTACGGTGAGTGATGAAATGCTTGAGAGCCTTGTTAACCTAAAGAGATAATTTCATAAACTGCCGTTCCCAAAGCCGTTCGTGGTTTCGGGAACGGTCAGTTAGTTAAAAAAGGGGAATTGTAAGATGATAAACCTTACTAATTTAAATGGCGTTTCTTTTGCCCTTAACCCGAATCTGATTGAAACAATTGAAGGTATTCCGGAAACTAAAATCACTTTAACTACCGGGAAATATTTCCTTGTTGCAGAGACAAGACAGGAAATCATCAAGGAAATCATTCAATTTAATCGTAAGATATATCAGAATACAATTAAGCTAACGGATTAGCTTTACGATATGTTTTTGTATCTGTAATTTTTTAACGCAAGGAAGTGTTTGTGTGGATTTTACCAGTATTGTGGGGCTGATAGTTGGACTGGGACTTATTATTTTTGGTATTGTATTTGATTCATCCAAGGGAATTGTCTTTTCTACAATATTAAACTTCATTAATTATCCCAGTATGGCTATTACCTTTGGCGGCGCAATTGCAGCAACGCTGATTGCATTTCCAATTAAGTATTTTAAAGAAATGCCAAAGCACATGAAAATTATTGTTCAGCGGAACAAATATGATCCTCAGCAGTACATCAATACAATAGTGGATTTCGCGCAGGAAGCAAGAAGAAAGGGCCTTCTTTCCCTTGAAGACAAAGCTAATCAGGAAAAAGATCCGTTTCTCAGAAACAGCATTATGTTGATTGTAGATGCTATTGATCCGGCTAAAGTGAAAGAAATCCTTGAGGATGAATTGAATGGGCTGGAAGACCGTCACTCGCACGGGTGGCAGTTTTACGAAAAGTTTTCAACATTTGGTCCTGCATTCGGTATGATCGGTACTTTGATCGGTTTAATTAATATGCTTGCAAATATGGATATGAATGCTGAAGGCGGTGCGACTAAAATGGCGCAGGGTATGTCTGTCGCTTTGATTACCACCTTCTACGGCTCCATGCTTTCCAATCTCATATTAACCCCTCTGGCTCACAAACTGCATATGCGTCATGATGAGGAGATGGTATGCAAGGAAATTGTTATGGAAGGCGTTATGGCAATTCAGGCGGGGGACAATCCAAAGCATATTGAAGAAAGATTAAATACATACATCTGTGAAAAGAAGCGAGGCCAATCCGGAGGAAAAGCGCAAGAGGCGCCCACTGATAAAAAGCAGAAAAAAAAGAGGAAATAATGAATTTGGAAAAAAATTCAGAGCATATACGCTCTGATAACTGATAAAGTGGGGTGAGAAAATGGCGCGAAAAAAAGCGGATCCCGGCGGAGGCGGCCCAAACTGGCTGGATACCTATGCGGATATGGTAACACTGCTGCTGACCTTCTTTGTGATGTTGTTTGCCATGTCGACAGTTGATGCCAGCAAATGGCAGACTCTCGTTAAAGCGTTTTCTTCCAACAAGCAGGTAACGGCAAGCATAGAACAAGCGGTGCAGACGAACCCGTCAAATCCGAACAGCGGGAAACAATTTGATGCCGGTGACAATAAAACCAGTTCAAGTGCGGCTCAAAGTTCGGCACAAAGTGCGGCTCAAAGTGAAGGGGCTTCGGGAAATGTTACCAAGGTAACTGATTTTGATAGTTTGTATAAATATCTGAATGACTATGTCAACAAGAATGGGCTGCAGGATTCCGTGCAGGTTCATAAAGGGGATAATTATACTTTCCTGACTTTTCAGAATAGCATATTCTTTAATGGGGACAGTTCTGAATTGCGCGGTGACGGTAAAAAAATATTAGACTTTCTTGGCAACGGAATTAAAAATATTCCAGATCAAATAGGTGAAATACGATTTTTCGGGCACACGGCCCGCGCTGACAATTCAACAACTGTTTCCGCACAGGCTTTCGATCGTAGCTTGTCCTCCGACAGAGCAAAAAATGTTTTGCTTTATATCCAGATGAAAAATATTATTAACCCGGCAAAAATGGTTTCAGAAGGCTATGGAGAATACCGGCCGATTGTACCGCATGATGGTACTGAGGCTACAAGGTCGAAAAACAGAAGAGTTGAAATCTACATTTCCAAGGCGGGTAAGGTAAGTTCAGTTTTAGATCAGGTTTATAAAGATATTAATTCGGCTAACAGTAAAAGCACTGCGAGCAGCAAATGATTGGTTTTTGCATCAATAAATTTTCCGTATAGAATAGAAATGCTTTACAGTAATGCGGGGAATGGGAGGTTTTATGGCAGAAGTAATGTCTCAGAAGCAAATTGACGAATTGTTGGGCAATTTGCAAAACGGTCATGTCGATTTTAATGAAATAGAAGAGCAGTCGACGGCTTCCAAAATAAAAGAATACGACTTTATGTCGCCTAAAAAATTTACAAGGGAACAGCTGAAGCTTTTAGATAATGTTTTCGATAATTTTTCGAGGATGTTCAGCCTTCAGCTTGGCGGAATGCTCCGATCTTCCTGCCAAATGGAAATCCTGCAGGTTGAAGAAGAAGAGTACCGCGAGTTTAATAACGCTTTGGGCGATTCCATATTAGTGGCGATCTTCGGGATGCACAATCTGGAAAACAAAATAGACGACAAGCAGATATTAATTGAACTATCCCGCCCCATATCTTTTTCAATTATGGACCGCATGCTGGGCGGCAATGGAATGGGCTTTGATATTGATAGAGATTATACTGATATTGAGCTTTCCCTGCTTGAATATCTTTTTAAACAGGTTTCCCCTCTTTTGAATAATGCGTGGAGCAATTATATGGAAATTAATCACACATTGGATATGATTGAAACCAATTCCAGATTAATTCAGCTGATACAGCCGGATGAAGCTGTTGCAATTATAGCAATTGAAATAACGATTGAAGATTTGAAAGGAAATATGAATATATGTTTGCCTGCCTCCTCGCTGGAGGAAGTATTTCGTATTTTCAATTCCAAATATGTCAAAATGCCAAAAAAAGATGACCCGGTGGTGGAGCAGCAGCGTAAAGAGGATATCATGCATGGGCTGAAATGCTCTCCCCTTACGATTTGCGCAATATTAGGCAAAACAGAAATCAGCCTGAAAGAATTGCTTAGCCTGCAGGCAGGAGATATTATTCCTCTCAGCACGCAGGTAAATAAAGACTCTATTGTCCTGGAAGTGGAGAATTTGCCATGGTTTACAGGCTTAATAGGAACAAAAAAGAAAAAATACGCAGTTAAAATTGACAAATCTCTTCAATAAATGATGAAAGGTGATTTCTATGGAGCCGAATAAAGAGGAAACTTTTTCTGCTATGGACATTGATGCCATAGGAGAAATACTGAATATTAGTTTGGGTTCATCCGCGACTTCTGTTTCAGAAATGTTAGAGCAAAGGGTAAATATAACAACGCCTCATGTTGAAGTAGTACCTTCCAGTCAAGTCCATTTTGAATCAATGGAACCTGCCGTTGCAGTCGAAATTAATTATGTCAGCGGCCTGAGCGGAAAAAACATCTTGATTCTGAAAGAATCCGATGTAAAAGTTATTGTGGGTCTTCTCCTTCATACCGATTATTCCGAGCAGGAGTTCGTAATGGATGAGATGAGCATAGGCGCCATTTGCGAAGTAATGAATCTGATGATGGGTGCATCCGCTACTGCGCTTTCGCAATTCCTCAATATGGCGATCAATATTTCACCGCCCAATTCCTTTCAAATAGATAATTCCGAGCATTTTAAAAGCAAGTATTTTAAGAGTGAAGAAGAGGTTGTCACCGTTAAGTTCAATTTGATGATCGGAGATTTGGTCAACAGTGAATTTATCAGCCTGTTGACGGTAAGTCTCGCGAAAGAATTGATTTCATCGTTCAGCTTTGGTACGGCGGCCCCTGAGAAAAAGCATGCGGAGCCAATCAAACAGTCGCTTCCTCCTTTACAGCAGCAGCCCGAACCGACCAGGGCATCTCAGCCTGCGGCGAGAAGGCCGGAACCGACTCCGGTAGTGACTGAGCCGGTTGCCCGGCAGGAGCCACAGCAGAATTATAATGTCGGAAAATTTCTTACCAAAGTTTTGACAATGAAGATCCCGTACTTACCAGTGATCAAAACAATAACCTAAATATGATTATGTCCGTCCCTCTTCAAATTACTGTTGAAATAGGCCGCGTAAAAAAACCAATTAAAGAGATCCTGGATTTTAATTCGGGAACAATTGTGGAGTTGGATAAGCAGGCCGGTTCACAGGTCGATGTTTTCGTTAATGGCAAAAGGATTGCTAAAGGGGATGTTGTCGTGGTAGACGATTTTTATGGCGTGCGAATTACAGAAGTATTGAGCAATAATGAAATCATGAAATTAATTTAAAACGCCGTTAGGTGTATTTTAGGAGGAACAGAAATGAGTAAGAAAATTATGTTGGTCGATGATGCAGCCTTTATGAGAATGATGATTAAAAACACCCTGCAGCAAAATGGCTACACAGAAATTGTCGAAGCTGAAAATGGTGAGAAGGCCATCAGCCTTTATACAGCAGAGAAGCCGGATCTGATTCTCATGGATATAACAATGCCCGTTATGGATGGTCTTGAAGCATTAAAACATTTAAGAGATATGGACGGAAACATTAAAGTTGTTATGTGTTCTGCCATGGGACAGGAAGCAATGGTCGTTGAGGCACTAAAATTGGGAGCAAAGGACTTTATTGTAAAGCCTTTCAAGCCGGACCGCATTATGAAAACCGTTAACGGGATTTTAGGATAGGGAGGAACTGTGTTGAATTTTGCTTCGGGTGTTTTACCGCTGCTCAGTTTTGTTTCTGATATTTTACCATTGTTTTTCTCACTGATTGCGATTGTTTTTGTGCTGTATCTTTGCTTTGTATTCAGCAAATTAATTGCAAACAAGGTAAACAATGTTTCGAAATCCAACAATATCAGGATTGTAGAGCGGGTGGCCTTAACGCAGGACAAGGGACTTGTTATCATTGAAGTTTGCGGAAAGTACTACTTGGTTGGATTTGCGAACAACAATATTGAGATTCTTAAAGAGTTGGATGAAGCAGAATTGAACATTCCCAAGCCATTTCAAAAAGATAATTTTCTTGAAGTATTAAATTCGACGCTAAAAAGCAGATGGGATGTGAAGATTGGTGATGCATTTTTCAGAAGATCCGGTAAAACTGACGATGCCGAAGATAAAAAAGAAAAAAAATAAAGTCAGTAAAAGGACTCTGATTCTGATTACAATCTCTCTTGTACTGATTTTTCTGCTTCCGCTCAACGCATCCGCTGCGTCTGTCAATGTGGATGTGAACGGCAAAGGGGTAGACACACTTGAAATTATTGAAATGTTTACCATCCTTGCGCTTGCACCGTCCATTCTGATTATGACTACCTGCTTTACCAGAATTATTATTGTTTTGTCTTTTTTGCGCAATGCGATGGGCCTGCAGCAAACGCCCCCAAATCAGGTGCTGATTGGTATCGCGCTGTTTCTGTCACTTTTTATCATGTCTCCGGTTGTTAACGAAGTAAACACACAGGCATATCAGCCTTATAAAGAACAAAAAATTACACAGGAACAGTTTCTGCATAAAGCCGCCGTGCCAATGAAGAAATTTATGCTAAAGCAGACAAAAAAAGATGATTTGAACTTATTTATCAATCTCTCCAAAGCAAAGGCGGTCAAGTCGGTTGATGAATTGTCAATCACTGTAGTGATTCCCGCGTTTATGACGAGTGAATTAAAAAGAGCCTTTACAATCGGCTTTTTGATTTTTATTCCCTTTTTAATTATTGATATGATTGTTGCAAGTACGCTCATGTCGATGGGGATGATTATGCTTCCGCCGGCAATGATTTCACTGCCGTTTAAGCTGTTGCTTTTTGTACTTGTGGACGGATGGGGACTTTTGTTTAAAACATTGGCTGCAAGTTTCAATATGTAGTTTGCTGTTCATAAAAATTGATGGAAGGTGCGACCATGACGACGTCGGAAGTTACGGAAGTTTTACAGGCCGCAATGGTTGCGGCACTTAAATTATCGGCACCCATCCTGATTATCAGTGTTTTGCTGGGACTGGTCGTGTCTATTTTTCAGGCAGCTACGCAAATACATGAACAGACCCTTACCTTTGTTCCAAAATTAGTGGCTATTGCATTGATTTTGGTAATTTTAGGCCCATGGATGATGGAAACGATGAATGATTTCACGTTATACATATTTGAAATGATAGCGAAATTAAATTAATTGCAACCTCTTTTTTTCCAGAACGGCGGGAAGGTGTGGTCATAAACGGGATATGGAATTGAATTATGATTTTACTCTTCTGCTTTTCATTTTCATGAGAATGTCCGGCTGCATTATGTTTAACCCTATTTTGGGCAGAAAAAATGTACCGGTTATTGTTAAAGTGGGACTCACCTTGATGCTGTCCGTTTTTTCTTATCATCTGGTACCGGCGCAAACCATTGAATCGTCTTCTTTTATTATCCTTTTTATCAGTTTGCTGAAAGAACTGCTGATCGGTTATATGGTGGGATATGTTATCCAGCTGTTTTTATCCATTATCCAAATCAGCGGGGAAAACATGGACATGCAGATAGGTATTTCCATGTCAAAGATTTATGATCCGCAAAGCAATGTATCCATGCCCATGTCCGCGTCCTTTATCAACACCATGTATATTTTGATTTTTTTTGCTGTAAACGGCCATTTGACGCTGATTCAGATTTTCATTAAGCTGTGCGTAATGGTTCCCTATGGCAGCCTCCAGTTTGAACCGGCGATGTACCAGCAGCTTGTCAGCATGTTCTCACTGATTCTGGTGTATGCGGTTAAAATGTCGCTGCCCGTCCTTGCGGTAGAACTCATTGCAGAAATTGCCGTAGGTTTGGTGATGCGGGCCGTTCCGCAAATTGATATTTTCGTGATCAATATACAGCTTAAAGTGATCCTCGGTTTCATTATCCTGATCATTATGGTGCCGCCGCTTGCTTCTTTTCTAGAAAAACTGATTCTTCTGATGTTTGACAATATCAATCAAATATTTCAAACATTATTGTAATTTGTGATTTAGGACAAATCTGTTTTTAGGGGGGATGATATGGCAGCCGACAGCAGCAAAACAGAACAAGCTACTCCCAAAAAAAGGGAAGATGAGCGCAAAAAAGGCAATATTTTTCAAAGCAGCGATGTAATCAGCGCACTATCCATCTTGTCGCTTTTTATCATCTTGAAAATGGCGATCCCTTTTATGTATCATTACCTTTCAAGCTTTCTTTCCAAATACATTGCGTACATGAAGACCGTTCAGGCGCTGACTGCCGAATTTGCGATGGATGTGACAAAAGATGCGATTATTGCGCTGTTTTTATTAGCGGGTCCGGTGATGCTTACTTCCATAGCAGTCGGTATTATAGCAACCGGCGTACAGACCAAATTTAAGATATCTAAAGAAAACTTAAAAATAAAATTCTCAAGGATAAGTCCTTTTCAGGGAATGAAACGGCTCTTCTCTCTCCGTTCCATTACGGAACTGATCAAGGCGATGCTAAAGATTTCAGTTATTTTCTACATCCTTTATTCTTCCTTTATGAACATCGCAAAGTATTTTACAAAGCTGATGTTTGAAGACGTTTTTGGAGCTGTGGTGTTCATTCTGAATTCCATTATGGATATTGTTATACAGCTTTCTCTTGTGTTTATTTTAATTGCTGCTTTTGACTACTTGTATCAGTGGTGGGAATATGAGAGAAATATAAAAATGTCCAAACAGGAAATTAAAGAAGAATACAAACAAATGGAAGGCGATCCGCAGATCAAAGCAAAGATCAAGGAACGGCAGCGTAAGATTTCCATGCAGAGGATGATGCAGCAGGTACCCACCGCGGACGTAATTGTAAGAAACCCGACTCATTTCGCGGTTGCGCTTAAATACGACATAGAAAAAAACGGCGCCCCGATTGTTGTTGCCAAAGGACAGGACTACATGGCGCTGAAAATTATAGAGATAGCTGAGCAGAACAAGATCCCAATGACTGAAAATGTGCAGCTTGCAAGGGCTTTATATAAGTCGGTTGATGTTAACCGGGAAATTCCGGAGGAATATTATTTGGTGCTCGCCGAAATTATGGCATGGGTATATTCGTTGAAAAAGGAGATGAGGTGATATTGAAGATCCTCAATAACATTGTAGCAATCTTTGTCATTCTCATTGTCGGATTTATCATCATTCCATTGCCTTCTTTTTTGCTGGATATGATGTTTATCATAAATATTACAATAGCGATTATGATTCTGCTGATGACCATGTACGTGAAAGATGCGCTTCAGTTTTCCATCTTTCCGTCAATGCTGTTGATTACTACACTGTTTCGTCTGGCGCTTAATATTTCGTCTACCCGGCTTATTCTTACCCAGTCCGGGAAAGCAGGACAGGTCATTGAAACCTTCGGCAGTTTTGTTTTGAAGGGAAATGTTGTTGTCGGTTTCATTATCTTTCTCATTATTGTCATTGTAAACTTTCTGGTAATTACAAAAGGCGCCGAACGGGTTTCCGAGGTGTCGGCGAGATTTAAATTGGACGCAATGCCAGGTAAACAAATGGCCATTGATGCAGATCTTAGTTCCGGCCTGATTAATGAAATGACAGCCCGTCAACGCAGAGTTGATATTCAGCGCGAGGCAGAGTTTTACGGCGCCATGGATGGTGCCACTAAATTTGTAAAAGGCGATGCGATTGCCTCCATCATCATTACCTTTATTAATTTTCTCGCTGGTACCGTGATTGGCATGGTTCAGGGGGGCGGCTCTTTTCAGGATGTTCTGAACATCTATTCCATTGCGACGGTCGGCGATGGCCTTGTGTCACAGCTTCCGGCTTTGATGATTTCAACCGCGACCGGCATGATAGTAACGCGCGCCGCGTCTGATTCCAGCCTGAGCATGGATGTTTCAAGACAGTTTTTTTCTCAGCCCATCGTAATGATTATCAGTGGATTTACTCTGCTTGGTCTTTGCTTTATTCCCGGCATGCCGGTTCCGCAGATTTTACTGGTAGCTGTGGGGTTGTTGTTTGCCGGATTCAATATCAGAAAAAAGAACGAGATTGTGGCTGCTGTTGCTGAAAAGGCCGAGTCGGCTCATACGGCGGATGAACAGGCTGATGATACGAATTACTTCAAGAATATTGACAATATCTATGATTTGCTGAAAATTGACGTCATTGAAATGGAATTTGGCTACAGCCTGATTCCCCTTGTCGATGAAAACAGCGGCAGCAGCTTTATTGAAAGGCTGATTACCTTTCGAAAGCAGTTTGCAATGGAAATGGGCATCGTCATTCCGGCCGTGCGTTTACGGGATAACGGTATGCTGAATCCAAATCAGTATGTCATCAAGGTTAAAGGAGAGGAAGTCAGCCGCGGCGAAATTTTAGTCGACTATTATCTGGCTTTGGATCCGGGAAACCGCACCGGTACAATTGACGGCATTGAGACAATTGAGCCGGCCTATGGAATCCCGAGCAAATGGATCACCAAGGACAAGAAGGAGATGGCTGAAATCTATGGCTATACTGTTATTGATCCGCTGTCCGTCGTTGTGACCCATCTCTCTGAAACTGTTAAGAAATATGCACATGAACTGTTGTCAAGGCAGGATTTGAACCAGTTGCTTGAAACCATCAAAAAAACCGGTTCAACGATTGTGGACGACGTGATTCCAAGCTCGATTTCTTTTGGCGGACTGCAAAAAGTATTATGTAACCTGTTAAAAGAAGGGGTTCCCATCAGGGATATGGAAACGATTCTGGAAACCATCTCAGATTATGCTTCTACGGTTCGCGATTTGGAGGTTTTGACCGAATATGTACGGCAGTCGTTAAAGCGGACGATTACCCGTAAATGGTCCGATGGGGGCCAGATAAGGGTTATTACGCTTGACAGTGAGGTAGAAAGACTCATTATTAATTCAATCAGCAAAAATGATCAGGGGACTTATCTTTCGCTTGACCCACAGTCAACACAGAAAATTGTGTCGAAGCTGATGGAATGCATCACGAAAGTAAAGGATGCTATTAATGTTCCGATTATCTTAACGTCTCCATTGGTTAGAATTTATTTCAGCAAGATGCTGGAACAGTTTTATCCCAATGCGGTGGTTCTTTCGTTTAACGAATTGAACTCAAATGTCCAGATTCAGGCAGTTGCCAACGTTACACTGGAATAAATGCTCTAACATAACCGTTAAATATTAAACTTAAAAGGAAGGGGCGACTGTCATGAAGTATACGGAAACAGAACAGATGGCGACAGTGGATTTGTGGATAAAGTATCAGCAGACGAGAAATGCTGATCTTCGAAATTTGCTCGTCATTCAATACAGCTACATTGTAAAATGCATAGCGATTAAAACAGTCGGTCGCTACCAGTATTTCAACTATATGGATGATATCATCAATGAGGGCTTGATCGCTCTTTTGGATGCCGTTGAAAAATTCGATATTGAAAAAAAAGTAAAATTCGAAACCTATGCTTCCATTAAGGTACGGGGCGCTATGATCGACTATATAAGAAAGCAGGACTGTTTTCCCCGAAGACTCAAGCGTATCGCAAAAAATATCAGTGAGGCCGAAAGTCTTCTCAGCCATCAACTTAGCCGCAGTCCGACCGATAAGGAGATTGCAGATTATTTGGAAATCAGTCTGCCGGAGTATGAAAAGATGCAGGCGGAAACCTGCGTATTGAACATGCTGTCCTTTGAAGAGATGGTTTATGAAAAAGGCGTTGAAAATATTCAGATTACTCAGGCCGGTGACACCATCCATGGGCCGGAACAGGTTGTAGCGGAAAAAGAGCTGCAAACTGTGCTTGCAAAGGATATTGAACTTTTGAATGAAAAAGAGCAGATTGTTATTTCACTGTATTATAAAGAACAGCTAAAAATTAAAGAAATATCGAATGTGATGGGTATCAGTGATTCCAGAGTATCACAAATTCATTCCAGTGCATTAAGAAAGCTAAAAAAATATCTGGCGGAATACTTGAATCAATAGATTGTAAGGAGGAAAAAACCATGGTCAGAGGATTTTACGCGCTTGGTTCCGGAATGCTGACTCAGAGCAGAATACTGACCGGTATCAGCAATAATCTTGCAAATGTGGAAACTACGGGATATAAAAAGAAAGTAGTGACAGCCACCACGTTCGGCAATATGGTTATCAACCGTGTCGACTCGCAAAAAACTCCGATCGGCAGTATGAGTCTGATTACGGTAGCAGACAAAACAAACACCATTCATTCCGAGGGTACTCTAAAAAATACAGAACGGTCACTTGATTTTGCGATTCAGGGCGAAGGCTTTTTTGCGGTTCAGGGAACAAACGGTACTGTCTACACACGCAACGGCAGTTTTAATGTTGACCAAGACGGATATCTTGCTCTCGATAATGTTGGCCGGGTAATGGGTCAAAATGGTCCCATTCAGGTCAATACCGATCAATTTTCCGCCGATGCACAGGGGAATTTGTCTGTTGATGGAAAAAATGTCGATAAAATTGCGGTTTATAATTTCGACGATTACAACAACCTGCAGATTGCCGGCGAAGGAATGTATACATCAGCCGGCACCGCTCCGACACTCGTTCAGAATCCAAGTGTTATGTGGAAAACAATTGAAGGCTCCAATGTGAACGCTGCGGAAGAAATGACAAGCGCGCTTTCGGTTCAGCGCAACTTGCAGACCTGTTCCCAGGCACTTAAAATGTATGATCAGGTCTTGTCGGATGCTGTTACCAATATTGGAAAAATATAATTTTTTCAGGAAAGGTTGATTTACGATGATCAGTTCTTTTTACACTTCGTCTACCGGTGCGATTAACCTTCAGTCGGGTTTTGATGTTACGGCGAATAATATCGCAAATGTCTCCACCGTTGGTTACAAGACATCCAACGCCTCATTTTCGGACTTGATTTACACGAATATCAATGCGGCTCAGGGGGCCGACAGCACATTGAAAAGCGGCCATGGAACAAAGCTTCAAAAGACCGACACCTTATTCACTGAGGGGGGGTTGAGAGAAACCGGCGGTGCCCTGGATTATGCGCTGGTCAATTCCAATAATTTTTTCGCAGTAAAGAAAAATGGCGAAGTAAACTATACGCGCAACGGAAATTTTCACCTTTCTGTTGAAAACGGTAATAACTTTTTGGTCGCTTCAGACGGCGGTTATGTTCTGGATGCCGGCGGCAAGGCGATTACGATAAAAAGTGAAGATGACAGTCCGGCCATAGGGGTCTATTCCATTAAGAATGAAGACGGACTTGTCCGGGAAGGAAATACCTCTTTCAGCATTAATACCCTTTCCGGAGCGGCGACCGCAGTGACTGATCCCGAGATAAAGAAAGGCTATTTGGAGGATTCCGGAGTGGATCTTGCGGATCAGATGTCGTCCGTAATTGAACTCCAGAGGGCCTTTCAATTCAACTCGAAAATAGTTCAGCTTTCCGATGAAATCATGCAGACCGTGAATTCTTTAAGATAAAATTATTCAGGAAAAATGTTAGGGGAGAAATGATTGAAATGAGTACGGAGTCGGAACTTGACCGAATGAATGAAATTACTGAAAATGTAAATGGAGAAAGCGCAGCAAAAGAGGAGGAACAGCCGCCTCAATTCGATGCCAGAGTATCCACTGACAGTATGGCGGCTTACCTGAGAATCAAGCCGGCTTACTCAGGACAGGCGGTTTCTTTTGATGATGTCAGCGCTTTTTTGGTGCAAAAGGGAATCACCTATGGCGTTTGTGAGAACGAAATCCGCCTTTTTTGTCAGGAAGGGAAATTTTATTCCGAAGTGCTCTGTGCAAAAGGAACGCGCCCTGTCGATGGAAAAGATGGATTTATCGAATACATGTTCAACACCAGTACAGAGTATAACCCAAAAGAAAGAGAAGATGGAACAATTGACTTTCGTGATTTGGAAATTGTTAAGAATATTAAAAAAGATGAAGTCCTTTGCAGGATTACACCTCCTGAAGCAGGCACAGAAGGCACAGATGTTTTCAACCGGGTGGTTCCCTTTGTGCAGGGACGTTTTCCGGTACTTCCGGCAGGAACCAATACTGTTGTTTCAGAGGATCGCCTCAGTCTGATAGCCGGAGTCGACGGTTGTATTGACTATAAAAAATCGGTTATCAATGTCAGTGATGTGTTCTATGTCCGCGGTGATGTTGACGGCGCATCCGGAAATATTAATACGATTGGCTCTGTCGTCGTTCAGGGAGACGTCAGAGAAGGTTTTTCGGTTAAGGCAGGGAAAGACATTTCCATCCGCGGAATGGCTGAGGGAGCTATGATAGAAGCAGCGGGGACCATTTCCATTTCCAACGGAATGAATGGGATGGGGAAGGGCACTTTAAAAGCGGGCGGAAATATTGTTGGAAAATATTTTGAGAATGCCATTTTAATTTCAGAAAACGATATTTATGCTGATATTCTCATGAACTGTAAAGTGACTGCGCAGGGCTCTATCATTTTAAAAGGACATAAGGCTTCTTTGATCGGTGGCAATTATCAGGCTGGGCAAAAAATAGTTGTAAAGTGTATTGGTACATCTTCCTATACTACCACGTCAGTTAAGATTCAATCAAAACAGCTTGATGACAAGCTTACCATTGGCAAAGAGGAAAACAGTGTTGAACAGTTGGAACAAAAGCGTTTGCAGGCTCAAAATGAATTGGAGGATTTCACGAATAAATTTGCGAATTTAACTTCACAGTCCTTCTTGAATGGTCAAAAAGACACGGGGAAACAAAGCTTGATTATCAAAGCCGCGATTGTGAAAAAAGCTCAACTAACCGAAGCAGTGAAGTCCATAGATGAAAAGATTCAAAAGCTGAAAGATATCAAAAATGACCTTTCCGATTATAAAATTGTTGGATCAAGTATCGTCTATACGGGGACGAAAATGACAATTGGGCCATTTAACATCAATATTAATAATGACTATAGCAATACAAAATTTTATGCAGGTCCGGACGGTATTGTTTTTGCTCCGGTTTTACCTTCCGACTTGCCCTGATTTTTAAATGATTGTTTTTTATAAACCTCCAAATAAAACCGCATAACTGGATGCTTATCCCTTTTTACAGCCGAAGTGCGGCGGTATGGAGTTTATGATGTCCATCCAAAATCTTGAACAACTGAATGAAATGCATATTGATGTACTGAAAGAAATTGGTAACATCGGTGCCGGAAATGCTGCTACTTCGCTGTCAAAAATGCTGGACGCGGAAGTGGATATGACGACGCCGATTGTTAAAATTCTGAATATCACCGATGCTGCAAATTTGCTGGGCGGCCCGGAAAATGTTGTAATTGGTATTTTGTCAAAGCTGGGGGGCGACATCGAAGGGATCATGATGTTTATCATTGAGCAGGATTTTGCAAAATCCGTGCTGACATCCCTGCTTGGTGCGAAAGATGTCAGCTGCGATAGATTATCCGAGATGGAACTTTCGGCCATATCCGAGCTTGGGAATATTATGATATCCGCCTATACCGGGTCTATCGGCACACTCTCCGCAATGAATCTGAAAACTACTGTGCCTGCGATCACAGTGGATATGGTGGGGGCATTACTAAGTGTACCGGCTATTGAAATGGGTTCCGTTTCGGATAAAATCATCTTCATAGAGGACGATTTTTTAAGTGGAAATAAAGATGTCACGGCAAATATGCTGCTGGTGCCTTCCATCGATTCCCTGAACAGATTAATGGAGAAATTGGGTATTGAACTATGAGTGATGTGTTTACAATCGGGATATCGGATATGAAGGTCGTCAGATGTGCGGATTCGCTTGTAACCTATGCGCTGGGCTCCTGCGTTGGCATTTGTTTATATGATTCGGTGATAAAAGTGGGCGGGTTGGGGCATATCATGCTACCGACCTTCCCCGTTAACAATCCAAAAGAGAATCCCTTCAGATTCGCCGATACCTGCATTCCGGAAATGATACTTCAAATGGAAAAATTGGGTTGCAGCCGAAGGAGAATTGTAGCAAAAATTGCGGGAGGAGCGAAAATGTTTGAAGTAGCAGATGATTCAAGCTTCGGCAATATTGGTCAGCGTAATGTTGCCGAAGTAAAAAACACCTTAAGCAAATTGCAAATTAGGATATACGCAGAAGATACGGGGCTAAATTATGGCAGAACGGTTTATTTTTATACGGATGACGGCAGAATGGTGGTTAAATCCTTTTCCAATGGCATTAAAACGTATTAATCAGGAATTGATTACAAGTAAAGGCTTTCTTTCAACGATGTTGAAAGAAAGCCTTTACTTGTAAATGATAATCATAGGTTAAATATTTCGGTACATGTTTTGATTGCCTTCGGTCTTGCGTTCCTGATTAATTTTTACTCTTAATACTTCACATTGCTCTTGTATTTTATTGCGGGCGGATTGATCAAGTACACCTGCTTTTTGCAATATGGTCTTACAATCTTTTGAAAGTTTTAGTATCAGCAGTTCATCTTCGCTGTTGCAGCCCTCTTCGGCAACATTCATCTGAAGGAGCTGTGTCATACGCTCCTTCTGTTCCATGGGGAGATCGTTGGTCAGATGAGCAATCAGATTGCTGCATTTATTAACACGCTTAATGAGGGCGCCACGCTGTTCAAGGAAGTTATCCAATTGTATATCGACCTGAGTGCACCGGATTTCGATTTGTTTGGTTAAATCCCATATTTGGGTGAGTAGAATGACTTTTTGGTCAAGACAGGCAATCATATTTTCTGCTGACATAAATCCTCCGCAAAGGCAGGGCATTTTTAACGCCCTATCTTCTATTTGTTCATATGGCTCAGCTTTTCAGCTTCTTCCCACGTGTCTCTCATGTTTTCCACCAGCGGTACCAGTTCGTCCAAAATAGCCGCATCACGTTTTACTTCTGCTTTAATAATCTGCTGGTTAAAGAAATAGTATAATTGGTATAAATCATTTGTGATATCATAATTCCAGTCTAAAACAGAAGAAAGATAACTGAAAATCTTTTTGCTTTTGTCCGTGCACTTTTCAGCTGTGGCATAATTCTTATCTTTCAGCATGAGCGCGCCGTAATGAAGATTCTTTAATGCTTCGTTAAGGAGAGTGATTAATTGTTCACCCCTTGACATTGTGTTAATGGATTGTTGCTTATATTGCATAATCGGATCTACCGGCATAATTCAAAACCTCCCGCATGATTAAATTTATAGGTTATCAGCTTGAAGCAGTTGTTGTAAACAGGGAGGATTGTGAATTCATAGTGCTTAAATACTGTTCCAACTTAGTGAATTTAGCATAATATTGCTCTTGCTGCGTTTCAAGCAATGCTTTTAATTCCTTGATCTTTGTATTACAGTCCGTAACGGTTTTTGTCAGAGCACTGTCGTCAACGGTAGTGCTGTTGGCAATACCGGCCTTTTCAATCAAAATTCCGTCGCCGCCATAGGTCTTGATGTTTTTATTGATGACGTCCTGCATCCGGCTTGCAATTCCGTCTTCACTGGTGAACAGCGAGGCAACTTTGTCCGGATCGTTGGTCAAGGCATCTTTCAGTTTATCCTCATCAATAGTAAGCTGACCGTTGGCGGAATAATCGTTTGCCTTGGTAGCGATGCCGATCTGGTAAAGGGCGGTCTTCATGGAGGCAACCTGATCCGTCATGGATTTGCGCAGATCAAGGCTCAGGGTGTTCAGAATAGAATCCCCCTGCAGAAGGCCCTTCTTTGCCTTTGCTTCCCAGTTTGTAATTTCGGTTTCGCTCATATCTGCTTTCTGTGAGTCCGTCAGAGGGGCATAAGTCGCATCTGTGTCTTTGCGCTCGCTTACTTTATCGTTTGTCAGCTTAATAATCGCGTTGTAATCGTCAACAAAGTCCTTGATTTTCGTGTACAGGTCATCCGTTTTGTTATCTACTGAAAATTTAATTGGGGTGCTGCTTGAGACCGTGCCGTCCGTTTGGGACAGAAGCTCGAAATCAACGCCGTCAAGCGTGAACTTGTTTTCAGTTCTGACAATTTCAATCGCGTTTGCCGCATTGCCGTCGAAGCTTACCGTCATCTTTGCATCCTGCGGCTTTTGCAGACTGTATGCATCTGCATTTTCTATGTAGTTGCCGCTGGCGTCTTTGGTCGGTACGGTTCCAAACAGGACAGTGGCAAGATTTCCGGTGCCGACGTTTGCAATGTCCACCCGGCTGCCGCTGCCGCCGTTCTTGGCGGTTACGCTGAATGTATTGTTGATGGTTGAATATGCGACGGTTACGTTGGCTTGTGAGTCATTATTGATTGTTTTCATAATGGTATCAATCGTATCCGTTTTTTTAAAGGTGAAGGTTTTATCATTGATGGTAATACCGTATGTACCGTCAGAGGAGGATTCCGTAAGCGTATTTGCGCTGCTCAGATTCTCCTGAATATCCTTAAGGTCCTTACTGGTATTAATGCGGTTTGTTTCCCCTGCGTAAATACCCAACGCCCCGTTCTTTCCTAGAACTCCGGATGCATCGCTGGATTCAATCGAAATAACGGAAGCAGCGACTGGCGATGTGAAGGATAGCATGCCGTTTGTAAACTCAACCTTAACTTTGTCTTGGCCGGAGATGTCATTACCGGAAGCGTCTTTGCCGGAAACAACTTTGCCGTACGCTGCCGTAAGGCCTTTCTGTATGTAGGCAGCTAATTTTTCGGGCGTGGAATAACCATCTGCTGTATTCTTGTCACTTTCTTTAAAGGTAATATATTTATCGACTCCGTCAAGACTGACTGTCAGGGTGGAACCGGCAAGAGAATCCCCCAGATAGCTGCTTACCAGCTTTTCACGGTTATACGTGCCGGAAGTGGTAATGGAGCCGTCCGTTTGCTTCAGTCCAAGACCCTGAAGCAGGTTCTGGCTTCCTCCGGTGATGCTTAAGCCATCCGTGGTGCCGTCCGCCTTGGTAAAGGATACGGCGCCGTCAGCGCCGACTGTTACCTTCAGTTTGCCGCTTAAATCAGTGTTGGAACGGATCGCTTCATCCAGCACTGCCTGCACACTTTTAGTGCCCAGCGTAGTGTCGGCAGAAATTTCTGTGTTGGCGGGAATGCTGAGCGTATAGGTGCTGCCATTGATTTTAACGTCCAATGTAGAATCGGCGGTCAGTGTGTTTTTAAATAAGTCGTCTGTATTTGTCGCGCCGCCCTCCAAGATATTTCCGTTTGGCGTTACGGTAGACAGCCCTAACCCGGAAAGCAGCTTTGTGCTTCCGCTTGTAATTTTAATATCGGCAGTCGAAGTGCCTGTTTTTGTTAATGTGACTTTTCCGTCAGAATAACCAAATTTAACATTTCCGGCAAGACCCGTGGTTGTTTCTATTTTTTCGTTCAGGGCATCCGTGATTTTGCTGATGTCGTCGCCTTTGTTGAAAGTAAAATCGCCGGCAAGGTCAACTTCATAGTCCTTGCCGTCATAATTGACCGTAATTTTGCTTCCTGCCACGTTGCTTGGTGACCAAATATCTTTGACGACACCGGAAATCATATCATTGGACACTCTATATTTGGAAGAAAAACCGGCCTGCTTCGCGAGCTGCGAAATACCGGTCACAACCATATTTTTAGCGGTGCTTGCGCTTCCGCTGACATTCAGAAAGGAAGAAGTATTTTTAATGGACGTTGAATTAAAAAAGCTTGCATTCAGAATACTGGAGCTGCTTGTGGAGGATGAAAAATATTTCGTTTGAAATTCCTGCAGCGCCGTTGTGACCTCTCTGTAGGACTGCTGCCTCCATAAGGCGATCTGCTTATTCTGCGACTGCTTGTCAATTTTATTCTGAGTCCCCATAGTCAGCTGTTTCACGAGGGTATCCGTGTCCAACCCGGAAACCAAACCGCTCAGGCGTTTCGATGAAGTTGAAGTTGCATTTAAAGAAGATGCAATACTGGATGATGTTGTACTAATCATGACTTACCTCCTGACAGATAAAATGTCTTCCGAATAAATCTATTTGCTTTATATATCGTACGGCGAACACAAAAAATTTAGTGAAAGGGATTAAAATCATAAAATTATCTATAATGATGCAATTTATTTTGACGATATATATTGTAATATGTTATGATATAAAATATTGATACGAATTTAAGTTTGAATAAAAGGGGATGGTATGAGATATGACTTTTGTTCCAATCGATAAATTAAAAGCGGGAATGATATTAGACAGAGATATTTATCTGTTTAACAGCATCACATCAAAAATCATTATGTTGAGATGCGGGCAGATTTTAACACAGGCATATATTGAAAAGCTTCATGAGTTCGACATCCTTGGCGCCTATATTCAAACCAAACAGGATAAAGAAAGAATTGTAATTAAGACGCATGTCCGACAGCCGGTTAAAAGAGAATTGAGGCAGGAAGCTATTACAAATATCCACCAGGTGTATGACATGTTTAATCAGGTAGCTCAAAAAATTAATGTAAGCAGTATCAACCAGACGATGAACATTTCAAAAAAACTTGTCAACTCATTAAAATGTAATGTGGAAGCGAAGATCAGTATTGCAAATCTGAAACTCTATGATGACTATACATACAATCATTCTTTGGGAGTTTCCATTCTTTCAATCGCGATTGGGTTGGAACTTGGATTAAAAACACAGGATTTGTATGACCTTGGATTATGTGCTCTTCTGCATGATATCGGTAAAATGTCGGTTCCCATATCCATCATTGCAAAACCGTCCAAGCTGACGGAAGAAGAATTCAATATTGTAAAACAGCACCCTGCGAAGGGGGCGGAATTTTTTATTAAGCATCATCTGGCGAATGATACGATATGCGCCGGTGTCCTTACACACCATGAAAAGTACGATGGGACAGGCTACCCCAGCGGGCTTTCCGGTGATGATATTCCTTTATTTGGAAGAATTATTTCAGTTGCTGACGTTTACGATGCTTTGACTTCAATCAGGCCGTACAGAAAACCGTCGGCTCCGTCGGAAGCGATTGAATATATTATGGGCTCAAGCGGCATAGCGTTTGATCTCGCGATTGTGAGAGCGTTTTTAAACAAGGTCGCTCCCTATCCGATTGGTTCCTGTGTCAAGCTCAGCAATGGCGAAATGGCGATTATCGTAAAGCAAAATGATTATAATCCTTCCCGCCCGATCATTCGCCTTTTCAACAAGCCGGAGGTCCTGCTTGATTTGTGTATGCAGCGCGACGTGCAAAATATCGTAATAGAAGATATTTGCAGTGTTACGACAAACGACGACTGATTATCATTGAAACGAAAAAACAGGGATGGAATAAGACCGAGGTCTTATTCCATCCCTGTAAGTTTAAAATTAATATTTAGATGAAGAAAAGTTTTGCCCGACAGCAATATCTGGTGCAGCAAAACTTGTGTCTGAATATCTTGAAACATCGCTTTCAATGTCGGACTTTATATTAAAATTGCTGAGAAGCGATTTCAGCGCCTGTGCGTGATTTGACATTTCCTGACTCGAGGCAGCGCTTTGTTCTGCGGTTGCGGAATTGGTCTGAACGACAGCCGAAATCTGCTCCACGCCTAATGTGACCTGACTGATGGCGGTTGCCTGCGCGTTGGAAGCCTCTGAAATGCTGGTGATCAGGTTGGCTGATTTTAATGTTGCCTTAATGACATCATTCAGTGTTACAGCAGTGGCATCTGTAATTTTTTTGCCTTTTTCCACGGCCAGAAGGGAATTTTCAATCAATGCAGTGGTGTCTTTGGCGGCTTCCGCACTTTTACTTGCCAGATTCCTTACTTCGTCTGCTACCACCGCAAAGCCTTTTCCGGCGGCTCCGGCTCTCGCAGCTTCCACTGCTGCGTTCAACGCCAGAATATTTGTCTGACGCGCAATATCATCAATTGTTTTAATAATGTTACTGATTTTTGTGGATGACTCGCTGATTTCGCTCATCGCCTGCAGCATTCTATTCATTTCATCGGAGACGCTTTGAATTTTATTCTCTGCATCGGTAGATGCTCTGTTCGCTTCGGCGGAATTCGTTGCGTTGCTATTTACCTGCTCTGAAATCTCAGTAATGGAAGCGGACAGCTCTTGAATAGAGCTTGCCTGTTCGGTTGCCCCCTGTGCCAAAGCCTGGGCTGCACTTGCAACCTGAGTCGAACCGACTGCCACTTGGTCGGTGGAACGATCAATCTGAGTCAAATATGAATTCAGCTTGGACGAAATATTTTCAAGCGCCGTTTTGATTGCCACAAAATTACCTTGGTAATTTTGTGTGATTTCAATATTAAAATTACCGTCTGCCATCGAACTTAACACACTTGTAATCTCATTCATGTATTCTTTCAGTCTGGTAATCGTACTGGAAAATGCTTTCGCCAGCTGCCCGATTTCGCTTTTTGACTCATACTCAACTGATACTTCCAAATTTCCCAGCGCCATTTGTTCGGCTGCTTTTGCTATTTCTTGAATTGGACGGTAAATTTTAACCGAAGTTAACCTCGCGACAATCAATGAAATGGCACATGCTGCCAAGATTAGTATAATAGCAAACGGGGCGAAAATACTGAATTTGAGGTACAGATAAACCGCGGCCCCGCTGCATATGATAGATAGAATCGAGATTCCAATGAATGAAAGCATCAATTTTCCCGGAAGTTTTACATTATCCCTTTGCATTCTTTACAGTTCCCCTTATATGTATTTATTGAATTTTTGCAGCATTGCTGACAATTTCAATTTCTTTTTCATTTAGAATTTTACTGGTATCTAAAAGCATCACAACCTTGCTTTCGACTTTGCCGATACCGGTCAAATATGCGTTTGTTTGATCTTTGGACATCCTGGGAGCGGGTGAAATATTTTCATCACTGATGGTTGTAACTTCATCAACAGAGTCCACAATAAAACCGATATGATTTTCTTCGATTTTGGTCACGATAATACAGGTGTGTTCGTCATATTCAACTTCTTCTTTTTTGAATCTGAGCCGTACGTCGATGACGGGGATAATATCACCCCGCAGGTTGATAACACCTTTCGCGTAGCCGGGGGAGTCGGGAATAGGCGTAATTTCCTGTTTCCCTATAATTTGAACCACATCCGCTATCGGAACGCCAAATAATTGCTTATCGGTCCAAAAAGTAAGATATTTACCCTTCATTTCATTTGTGTCAAGTTCTTCTTCAGTTGAAACTAAGTCTTTTTCGTTTTCCATTTTTATCACCCAATCATCAAATTTAAAAGATTATTGTTTTTTCGCGGTCAAGGCTTTTCTTCACGTAAGATCTTAATTTGCTCCCGTTGTTTTTCAAAAATAAATTTACACAGAAGATCAAACTGGCGGGTTGAATTATCAAGAAACGAACAGCCGTAACCGTTCAGGGAAAAATCGACCGGATTAATTCGCTGAACCTGACAGCAAAATGAAATATCCATTTCATAAAGCTTAAGCGATAGAATAAAAGACTGGCCGATATCAAGATATTCTCTGGTAGTGATGAACAAACCGCTCAAACTTAAATCCGTCACGGTAAGATCAAACACTTTCGATTCTTCGTCAGACGACGAATCGTCCTGAAGAAAAGTAGCCTGTGTTGGTATATTGATCTTAAGACGGAAAAAGCTTCTTCGTTCAAAGTCGGCCAGGCTTTGTATGTCCGTAATTTGCATCATTTCCGTAGTAGATAGAAAAACCTTTCCGATTAACACTTTGAATCCTAAAGAATGATTGTAAATATTGATTTTTACCTGCATGTTGCAGTGAAGGATCGGCATTATATCAAAGTTATTTGAAATTTGTACGGATCCGTTCAAAATGTCGCCTATTATTCCTGTGGTAAGCAATTCATTGGAAAGTGTTTTGATTTCGCACGGGGAATGCAGATACTGTTCAGAAATTGGATACATTGGAAAGCACCTCCAAAAAACAAATATTCAGCAGTTTATTATGCTGCCGGTTTTACTTAATGGGAAGTTGAATCTCATCTCTGTCTGAAAGTATTTTGTCAATATCCAAAAGCATTACGGCATTCTCGTTCAGCGTGGCGATTCCCTTCACATAATTGTTTGTTGTGTCCTTTGCAAATCTTGGAGTGTCACTGATTTGATTTTTTGAAATGTTTGTGACATCATTTACATTGTCAACAATAAATCCGACGCTCAGATCACCGGTTTCGGCCACAATAATACTTGTGTGGTCGTCGTAATCCTGCTTAGTCTTGTTGAATTTTATCCTTACGTCAACCAAAGGAACAATTTTCCCCCTCAAATTAATAACACCGATAATAAAAGGCGGCAAATTAGGGATGAAGGTGATGGGCTGCATGCGAATAATCTCAACCACCTGGCTGCTGGGAATTGCAAACAGCTGTCCCTCAATAAAAAAGGTAAGGTATTTTTCGGTCGAAATATTCTCATTAGCCGAGGTATTGTTTTTTACTTTCAGTTCTTCTGCCATATTATTCACCGTTTCTACCGCTGCCGTTTCGGTAAGATATTTTCATGCTGTCAATCCCGGCATTATTTTGGCAACACAGAATAACCATGTCACATAAAAAAGTTCTATAAATATATATCGGCCTAATTTTCAAATAATTAGTATCATAAGTTAGAAAATATATCTTTTTCTGCGCTTTCCTGCAAAGCTGGTTCAGGGCGGTTCTGCGCAGGGCCGCTTGTTTTTTCGAATTTGTCAGTTGAATAGTTTAAAAAATATACATAAATGTCTACAATGGTCTGATATAGTTCCGGAGGAATTTCGGTTCCTGCTTGAAGCTGCGAAAGGAGGGAGGCAAGGGAATCGTCGTGAAAAACAGGCACATTATTATCCTGTGCAACCTCTATGATTTTCTGCGCCACATAGCCGGAACCGGAAGCGACAACAACCGGCGCACTGTGGGCAGAGTCCTGCGAATATCGTAAAGCGGCGGCATGATTTGGCCGATCATACTGTGACATCAATTACATTCTTCCTTTCGTAGACTTTATTCAGAACCCGTTTTGCTGCGCTTGG
The DNA here is from genome assembly GCF_963664915.1 of uncultured Caproiciproducens sp. Taxonomy (NCBI): domain Bacteria; kingdom Bacillati; phylum Bacillota; class Clostridia; order Eubacteriales; family Acutalibacteraceae; genus Caproiciproducens; species uncultured Caproiciproducens sp. Next base: position 2,899,292 of record NZ_OY761810.1, on the reverse strand, counting down.
GCTGTTGTCCTGAAGAAACTCTATGTTTTGCGCGGACAGGCCGTTTTGTGCAAAGATTTCAGAAATCCTGCCGCTTATTTCACGGCTGTTTTTGGTTAAGGCAGGAGGGCAGCTCATCTGAATATCCGCTTTGCCCTGTGAAACGACAATGGAAACTTCAAAATACCCCAGTGTCTTAATTTCGAAAGATAAAAAGAGCCTGATTGGTTTAGAACCGCTGGTTCCGTCCTTTTTTGAAGAAGGTTTTCCGCCGTCGTCGTCTTTTTCAATCCATATTTCCGAAAACATAAACTGGCCGTTATAATTTACAGGCAATAAAAGATGGGTGAAGGGCATATAGACACTGTTGTCCAGCAGTAGAGATAAAACCGTGTCCTTATAAAGAGACTGGCTTACGCCGGAGGAACTTTGGCGCAGATTTTCGGAAAGAACCTTAATCAGGGAATCATACAGCTGGTTCTCTGGATTTTGTGTGGCAACTGTGACGCTTTTCAGAAACATGGATTTAATTTGATTCATTTTGTCATCGGGCAGATTCAATTCGTATTTGCAGTAGTCGAGAAGCGATGAAAATTTTTCCACGACTTCCTGATGAGAGCTGGTGTTTAATCTGGCTATGTTATGTACAAGGAGAGTAATGCTGTTTCTTGCAGTGCCGAAATCATTTGTGGAAGCGACATATTTGCTCAGCAGGGGAATGATTTTCTCTTTTAGAAGCGTAAGATTCATATCAAGGCTGTTGAAAGGCTGGTCCGTCATCAGCTGATCCGTCAATTCCTGAAGCTGCTTGCCGTAAGAAGCCGGTATTTGATGAACGAGAGTGTCAAGATTCTTTATGATGGCCGACGTGGTTTCTGAAGTTGAAAAATATCCGTCGAATGCTTTCAGAAAATCACCCAATGGCTGCTCCAAATCCTTGTCCGGATATTCGCTTATCAGGTTCCGAAGAACATCAAATACGGGTCCTGAAAATTTAGTGTGATTGCTGCCTTGAAACATGAGGTTTTTTAAGATATCGGCCGGTTCCATTTTCATTGCGGAGGAAAGCTGTTTCATCAGCAAAGTGACAGGCCTGTTGTCACGAACATTTTCGGAGCGGTTAAACGTTTCAAATACAATTTTTTGCAATGTCTGTGAAAGCTCCGGTGTTTCGCTAAGCTGTTCCAAGAATTTGCTGAAAACGGAATTGCGGTTGAGCAAAAAATCAAAGCTGTTGTTTTGGCCGGCCTGTTTGTCTGTGTTTGGCTGAACCACCTTGGAAGGATCAATTGGAACCATTGAATCCGGCTGTTTTGCCGAAGGAATTTTATTAATGTTGTCATTCGTTGTAACAGGGGTGGTAATTCTCAAGTTATCAGGCATAAAATCACCTCGAAAATATTATTTAACGTTAATTTTATAAAATTTGTTACGATATATAAATATAAAGTATTATTAGGCGGTGAAATATTAATGGACAACAATATGGAATCTATGCTGGAAGTTTATTTATTTGAAGCAAATGATCTGCTCGAGCATCTTGATGAAATTTTAATTAACTGCGAAAAAGCGAATGCTTTTGATACCGACAGCATTAATGAGATTTTCAGGATTATGCATACAATTAAAGGATCTTCTGCAATGATGCAGTTCAACAGCTTAATGACCATTTCGCACAAAGCCGAGGATTTATTCTATTTTGTGCGTGAAAATGGCATTGATGAAAAGTACAATGCGGAACTTTTTGAACTGATGTTTCGTTCGAGCGACTTCATTAAGGCTGAAATATCAAAGGTCGAAAACAATGAGACTCTTACCACAGATATCGGCACTTTTGAGAAGGAAATTAATGATTTTCTAAAAAAGATTTCTCAAAATGAACCAGAACCCACCGAAGTCCAGCTCCAGATTCAGTCCCCGGTTCAGTCCAAGTCCATTCCGGCGGAAGAATTCTCTAAACAGGTGCAGCATTTGGCCAGTCCCGACGAAGCGAACCCCGAGTATCCTTATTCGGTCAGAGTATTTTTTGATGAAGAAACAGAAATGGAAAATCTTCGTGCCGTCATGCTGATTAATGCGGTCAGAGACATTTACCAGGATATCACATATCAGCCTCAGGACATCGAAACGAACCCCGGCAGCGCCGACGAAATTATTAAAAACGGCTTTCTCATTTCCTTTAAAGACCAGCAGGGTATGAAAAGTGTACTAAAGATTATTGAAAATTTTGTCTATACAAAAAATTATACTGTTTTGGACAAGGCGGATAATGCTTCTATTGAAGCATCTGCTGAAAAAACCGTTACTGTCGAGAGTGAGCATAGCGGTCAGGAAGTGCCGGGTGCAGCCCATTCCGCTGTTAAACAGAACCTGATAAATGTTAACCTTTCAAAGCTTGACAGCCTAATGGACTTGATGGGGGAAATTGTCATTACCGAATCCATGGTGACATCGGTACCTTCCACTCAGAGCGGTGCGGGAGTGGACAATAACTTTACCAAGGCGTCGAGGCAGCTGCGCAAGCTCACAGACGAGCTGCAGGAAATCGTTATGTCCATTCGAATGGTTCCGATATCGGGTGTATTTCAGAAAATGAACCGCATCGTGCGTGATATGAGCAAAAAGCTTGACAAGGATGTACAACTGGTCATGATCGGCGAAGACACCGAAGTGGATAAAACCATCATCGACAACATCGGCGATCCAATCATGCACCTGGTTCGCAACGCGATGGATCATGGGATTGAAACAAAAGAAGAACGTGCACTGACAAACAAGTCTGCCAGAGGCACCATTACACTGTCTGCTCAGAATACGGGAGGAGAAATCCTGATTACCGTGCAGGATGACGGCAAGGGAATTGACAAGAAAAGTGTTCTTCAAAAAGCAAAAAAACAGGGCATGCTGAAAAAACCTGAAAGTGAATATTCAACAAGAGAAATCTATAATTTTCTACTTATGCCCGGATTTTCTACGAACGAAGTCGTAACCGAATTTTCCGGCAGAGGCGTTGGCATGGACGTTGTCAAAAAGAATGTGGAAAAAGTCGGCGGCGACGTTTCTCTGGTCAGCGAATTTGGAAAGGGAACCAAGATACTCTTTAAAATCCCGCTTACGCTGGCTATTGTAAACGGAATGAAAATTTCCGTTGGCAACACAGTGTTTACGATTCCGATTAACAATATCAGGCAGTCCTTTAAAATAGATCAGTCCAACGTCCATTTTGACACCGACATGCATGAAATTATCATGGTCCGCAATCAGTATTATCCTGTGATCAGACTGCATAAGATTTTCGGCATTGAAACCGAAATCACAGATATCAGCAGCGGAATTGTGATTTTAGTGGAGACCCACGAAAAAGCATATTGTATTTTTGCGGATACGCTGCTGGGGGAACAGCAGGTCGTTGTAAAATCACTGCCGTTTTATCTCAACCAATACGATGTGAAGGAAATCGGCATTACCGGCTGCGCCATTCTCGGGGACGGTAGCATCAGCCTGATTCTGGATATTCTCAACCTATATAATAATAACTGACGTTTCACAGCGCAGATGAAATTCGCGGAGGAAAACGATGATACGTTTGACCGATAAGGAATTTAATGATATTGTAACGTACATAAAAGGAAATTATGGAATCAATTTGGCCAATAAAAGACAACTGATTGAATCAAGGATGCAATCAGTTTTAACAGCAAGGGGATTTACCAGCTTCACAGATTATTTTGATTTGGTGAAGCAGAATAAGTCGGATGAAATCACAGCGATGCTGAATAAGCTTACAACGAATCACACCTATTTTTACAGGGAACCCGCTCATTTCGAGTTTTTGAGGAACACCATTCTGCCACTGCACGAGAAAACAAACAGCAAAAGGGACATCCGCATTTGGAGCGCCGGATGTTCATCGGGGGAAGAAGCATATACCACGATCATGACCATGATGGACTATTTCGGATTAAAAAGGACAAGCTGGGATTTTAGAATTCTTGCGACGGATATTTCCCTAAAAGCCATGGAGGCTGCAAAAAGCGGATTATACGGCGTGGAGTCTCTGAAGGATATTCCTAAAGTGTGGGAACAAAGATATTTTGTCAGTCAGGGTGAAAATCTTTTCGAATTAAAGGAAGAAGTAAAAAACCAAGTTTTTTTCAAGCGTCTGAACCTCATGGAGCCGTTTTCATTCAAACAGCAGTTTGATTTAATTTTTTGCCGAAATGTTATGATTTATTTTGATCAGCCAACTAAAAATGCATTGATTAACAAGTTCTACGATGTGCTAAAACCGGGTGGCTATCTTTTTATCGGGCATTCAGAAACGGTGCAGAGAGATACCTCGAAGTTCCTATATGTTGAACCGTCAATCTATCAGAAAGGATCAATATAGATTATGCCGATCAGTAAAAGAGTCAGGGTTCTAATTGTTGATGATTCTCTCTTCTTCAGAACAGCACTGCAGAAAGCGCTTCTGAGCGACGCGAATATTGAAATAGTCGGAAGTGCCGCCAATGTATTTGATGCGGAGAAAAAAATAAAAGAATTATCCCCGGATGTCGTTACCATGGATGTCGAAATGCCGGATATGAAGGGAACGGATTTTATAAAAAAATTAATTCCTGTCAATCCGCTGCCGGTAGTACTGGTCAGTTCGCTCGACATTGGAATATTTGAAGCCTTAAGCGCGGGAGCGGTAGACTTTGTGCTGAAACCGAATTTACGCAACAGTAATGATTTTTCGATTTTTTGTCAGGAATTATGTGTTAAAATCAAAATCGCATCTTCCGCGAAGGTGAAAAAAAACAACTCACCGGTTGCTTCTCTCCCTTTGCCTGTTTTGTCAAACAACAGTACAGGGGAACATATCATCGCCATTGGTGCTTCCACAGGCGGCACCGAAGCTACTGCTGAAATACTGCAGCAGCTTCCGGCCGATATACCGGGAATTCTGGTTGTCCAGCACATGCCTGCGGGTTTTACAAAAATGTATGCCGACCGTTTAAATAAGATTTGCAAATTTGCGGTGCTCGAAGCACAAAACGGAGACCGCGTGAAACAGGGACAGGCGCTGATCGCAGCCGGAGACAAACATATGACGCTTGAAAAGGATTTCAAGGGATATTATGTGAAATGTGCTGCAGGGGAAAAAGTCAGCGGACATTGTCCTTCGGTGGATGTTTTGTTTAATTCGGTTGCCAAAACGGCCGGCAAAGATGCAATGGGCGTTATTCTGACCGGTATGGGAAAAGACGGTGCAAACGGGTTGCTTGAGATGAGAAAAAAAGGTTCCTTTACAATTGGACAGGACAAACAATCCTGCGTTGTATATGGTATGCCGATGGTGGCGTTTGATATTGGCGCAGTTGAAAAACAGGCGCCCTGTCAGTCCATTGCCAGGCTTATTATACAAAAATTGAACAAATAATTACTAAAACTTAAAAAACTATATAATATTTATTAAATTTTGTAAAATATTGTCGATATACATAAAGAAGAAAAGCATTCGTTTATTGCAGCTGCGAGTAATAAACACGTTATTTTTCTTGTTTTGGCTGTTAAAACACTTCAGAAGGGTATGTGGTAATTAGTGAAAAAAGCAAGGAATAAAGTAATGAAGAAGACAGGGAAGAAGAAAAGTCTGAAAGGGACTCTTCTATTTGGGATGGTGGGCTTGGCGGTAACGATCAGTGTTGTTTGTGGTGTGGCAAATGGTTTTCTGCTTTACACAAATTCCAGCAGCAACATGAATACTATGTTGAATACAAATTCGGTTTCGTATAATCATTTTGTACAAAAGGCAATCGAGGCTTATAAAGTAAAAGTGGAAGCCATTTCTCAAAATACCATCATAACAAATGATAAGATCTCTCCGTCTTCTCAAAAAGAAATCTTATCATCACTCGGCCAACAATATGGTTTTGAAGATATCAATGTTGCTGATTCAAGTGGCAAGACAGTGGACGGTAATGACATCAGCGACACAGACTATTTCAAGACGGCGATAAACGGAGTGACTTACGTTTCGAGTACTGAAATAAGTAAAACAGACTCTAAAGCAGTTCTGATTGTTGCAACTAAAGTGAATAACAGAACAAATTACAATGGCATTGTGTATGCGACTTTGGCAAGTGATGTTTTCAGCCAAATGTTAGACGACGTGACGATCGGTAAATCAGGATATGGTTTTATTGTTGATAAAACAGGGAAAATCATTGCCCATAAGGACAGAAACAATGTAACAAATTTTGTTAATTATATTGACAAGTCCAAAGAGGATGGTTCTTATACGGGCGCCGCGTCCCTCGTAAAAAATATGATGGCGGGCAAAACAGGAAGCGAAGATGTTGTAATCAACGGTGTAAAACAGCATATTGGATACGCCCCGATCCCGAACACGGACGGATGGTCGTTTGGTGTCAGTGCAAATGAGGGCGAGATGATGAGCGGGTTTTATACAGCGGTTTACATTACCTTTGGTTTAATGCTCCTGTTCATTCTTTTGTCAATCTTTTTTGCGTTCAGAATTGCCAGCCCGATTGCAAAGCCGGTTGAAGGCCTTGTACAGAGGATTGAGAAATTGTCGGAAGGGGATCTGCATTCGGAAGTGCCTGTCATACGCAGCAAAAATGAAATAGGGACTCTTGCGGAAACATTTTCCAAAACGATTGATACGCTGACCGGCTACATAGGAGAAATTGCTGTTGTTTTAGACAGTCTTGCCATGGGCGACTGCACCATTGAAGTGCAGGAGGATTATAAAGGTGACTTTATTTCCATCAAAAATTCTCTTAACGCCATCATTGATAACATGAACAACGTCTACTCGGGTTTTAACCGTTCGGCAGATCAGGTTTCTAACGGTGCCGGCCAGGTTTCTTCGGCCGCGCAGGCGCTTTCACAGGGCGCTACGGAACAAGCGAGTTCTATTCAGCAGTTATCGGCCTCCATTACGGAAATAGCGAATGAAGTCAATAAAAACGCCAGCAATTCCCGTTTGGCCAGTCAGCTTTCTCTGGACGCTTCCTCCGAAGTGGAAGCCGGAAACGAGCATATGCAGCAGATGGTGGGAGCTATGGCGCAAATTCGTGAGACTTCGCAGAAAATCGGGAAGATTATTAAAACGATTGAAGACATCGCATTCCAAACAAATATCCTTGCACTCAACGCCGCGGTTGAAGCGGCTCGCGCGGGTTCGGCGGGCAAAGGATTTGCAGTTGTCGCAGATGAGGTGCGCAATCTTGCAAGCAAAAGTGCGGAAGCTGCGAAAAATACCACAGAATTGATTGAAAGCTCCATCAGGGCGGTGGAAAACGGCACAAAGATTGCGGACGAAACCGCCAAATCACTGAACAACATTATTGATGGCGTGAGAAAGACCACCGACTTAATCGGGGGAATTTCAAAATCGTCGGATGATCAGGCATCCTCCATCAATCAGGTCACGTTGGGCGTCGATCAAATTTCCGCAGTAGTACAGACAAACTCCGCAACTGCCGAAGAGACTGCGGCGACCAGTGAGGAGCTGAGCGGACAGGCAAAGATGCTGAAAGATTCGCTGGTATTTCTGAAATTAAAAGACACAGTCGGAAGTCCTATGAAAGATGCTGACGCGGAGAATGCAACCTCTGAAACGGATTCTGAATCCTCCCCAGAGGGCAGTCGCAGCAGTAAATATTAATTTTAGTGTAAGATAAAAACTCCCTGCAGCCAGTTCAGCCTAGCTGCAGGGAGTTTATTTTATCAGAGCTCTTTTGTCCAGTATTTACGGTCAAGGCTGCGGTACTGCACCGCTTCGGCTACATGACGCGGTTCAATTTCCTCACTTTTATCCAAATCGGCTATGGTTCGTGAAACCTTCAAGATTCTGTCATATGCTCTTGCTGAAAGACCGAGCTTTTCAAACGCCTTTTTCAAAAGCTCACGCCCTGGATCACTCAGCCGGCATACTTCATGAAGCATATCCGGTGTAATCCTTGCATTGCAGACAACGGAAGTGCCCTTAAAACGTTCATTCTGCAGCATTCTGGCGGCATTTACGCGTTCTTTTATGGAGGACGAGCTTTCCGCTTTTTCCTGTGAGCTGATTTCATCAAACTCAACAGGCGGTACCTCAATGTGCAGATCAAGCCTGTCCAAAAGCGGGCCGGACACCCTGGAAAGATAGCGGGAAACAGCATTGGAAGAACAGGTACACGGCTTGGTCGGATGTCCGAAATACCCGCACGGGCATGGATTCATCGCAGCGACCAGCATGACGGCGCAGGGATAGGAAATAGTGCCGTTGACGCGAGAAATCGTCACTTTTCCGTCTTCTATCGGCTGACGCAGAACCTCCATCGCGCTACGGGAAAATTCAGGCAGTTCATCCAAAAACAACACCCCGTTATGCGCGAGTGAAATCTCCCCCGGGCGCGGAATGTTTCCGCCGCCGGATAAGCCTGCGGGCGAAACAGTATGATGGGGAGAGCGAAACGGACGAAATGTGACTAAAGAAGCACCGTTCGGCATTGTTCCGGCAATCGAATGTATTTTTGTTGTTTCGATGGTTTCTTCGAAGGTCATATCGGGAAGAATGGAGGGAATTCGTTTTGCGAGCATGCTTTTTCCGGCACCCGGCGGGCCGATCAGCAGCACGTTATGTCCGCCTGCCGCAGCAATCTCAAGTGCGCGTTTTGCTTCATTCTGTCCCCGCACTTCTGAAAAATCAGGCAGTGGAACATGATTTTGCTGCATAGCCTGTATTGCTTCGGCGGGACGGATTTCTTCAAGGCCGGTCAAATGCTTTACCAGCATTTGCAGATCCTTAACAGGATAAACGGCAATCCCTTCCACGACCACACCTTCAGCAGAATTTGCTTCCGGTACAAAGAGCTTTTGAAATCCTGCTTCTTTTGCTTTGATCGCCATTGGAAGCACGCCCTTTACGGGCCTTGTTTCCCCGGTGAGTGACAGTTCGCCAATGAACACACTGTCTTCCAGTTCAGCGTTAAGCTGACCGCTTGCTTTCATCAGCGCCACCCAAAGCGGCAAGTCATAGATGGGCCCCTCTTTGCGCTTGTCAGCCGGGCCGAGATTAACCGTTATTTTATGTACAGGAAATTGAAAACCGCAGTTTTTCATGGCGGAACGCACCCTGTCACGTGATTCTCTCACCGCTGCGTCCGGAAGGCCGACCACGTCAAAACCGGGCAGACCGACACTGATGTCGGCTTCAACGGCCACAACGAAAGCCTCCAAACCATACAGCCCCATGCTGTATGAACGTGATACCATCCCCATCCCTCCCTTAATTTGATAGAATCATTATACTCCTGTCGAATTGTGTTGGCAATTCTTACCTTTTAAGGAAATATAAATAACTCCTTTACAAACTCATGTTCTAGTGTATAATAGATATGAACATTTGTTCTAAAAGGCTGCTGAAATATCTTTGGGGAGGATTTGTGAAAATGGAGCGGAGCATCTTACACTGTGATCTCAATAACTTTTTCGCCTCTGTGGAATGCCGGGATCATCCCGAACTAAGCAGTCGCCCCGTTGCTGTCTGCGGGAGCGTTGAAGACCGCCATGGTATTGTTTTGGCAAAAAACGAACGGGCGAAAAGTTTTGGAGTAAAAACGGCAGAGGCAGTTTGGCAGGCAAAGAAGAAATGTCCGGATTTACTCATTGTTCCCCCTCATTTTGACAGATACATCTATTTCTCCAATCTGGTGAAAGAGATTTATCTCAGTTATACCAATCAAGTGGAGCCTTTTGGCATCGATGAATGCTGGCTGGATGTTACAGGGAGCATTCGGCTTTTCGGAAACGGGCCGGACATAGCGGAACAAATACGTGCGCGAATCAAATCGGAGATTGGTCTGACCGTTTCGGTCGGAGTCAGCTTTAATAAGATCTTTGCAAAGCTTGGCAGCGATATGAAAAAGCCGGATGCCATGACCGTTATCACCTGGGAAAATTACAAGGAAAAAGTATGGTCGCTGCCGGTGGACGCGCTGCTTGGCGTGGGCAGGACGACGGGCAAACATCTGAGTACGATGGGGATCAAAACAATCGGTGATCTTGCGCGCACGGATTCAAAATATATCATTTCTTCATTTGGAAAAGCTGGACACGACATGTGGATCAACGCAAATGGTCTTGATTATTCCGAGGTAATGTGCGACGATGTCCATACCGCTCCCAAAAGTATTGGTAACAGCATTACCTGCGTACATGACCTATTCAATATTGATGAGGTTTGGCCGGTGCTTTTGTATCTTGCCGAAAAAATTTCTTTTCGCATGCGGGATGCAGGACTGATCGCTTCGGGCATTCAGCTTTCCGTCAAAGACAACCGTCTGCATTCGTCGCAGCATCAGATGCATCTTGAAGTCCCGACGCGGCTGACCATGGATTTGGCCTGCGCAGCGAAAGAAATGTTTTTGAAAGGCTATGATTGGTCCTGCCCGGTACGGGCACTCGGTATCAGCGGATTTGCGCTTCTGCCGGAATCCGAGATGCAGCAGACTTCTTTCTTCCACAGTGTTCTGCGTGATGAAAAAATGGAGCAGCTTGAAAGCCGGATGGAACATGTGCGGGATAAATACGGGAAATCTTCTGTTAAACGCGCTGTGTTCATGCAGCCGCTTCCGCTTCCTGCGGTGCGGAAAAAAGAAGAAAACACATTAAAATAATTTTTTGAGATTTTCATCTGTCTGTGGCGGGTTAAAACCAATAATTGTCTTTATAATAATTACTCGTTAATGAACAGAAACCTTTTTATGAAGGATTCTGTTCATTAGTAATAAGCAAATTTAACATTACTAGATAAAAATAGTATTTTTATAAAAATTTAACTAAATAAAACAAATATTTAGCTTCAAAAGCAAAATATTTGTTGACTTAATAGACACAATGAGGTATGATATATTCAGTCTTCAATTTAATGTAAGCCATGAGGTGTTGGGCTTGGTTGATAACAACCATTTTAATAAAATGGCAGATTATACCGATAGTCAGCTTGCCTGCCTTGTGAGCAGCGGGAATTCAGATGCTTTTGTAGAACTTACTGGGCGTTATATGTCGCTGATCAGAGTAAAGGCGGCACCGTTTCGTTGCACAATGTTGGAAGCTGATGATTTATGTCAGGAAGGTCTTTTGGGCCTTTTGAGTGCAGCACGTACTTATGACTCAGACGGCAAGGCCGGATTTAAAACGTATGCCGGTGTTTGTATTAATAATCGGATTATTATGGCGTACCGCACGGCGGCGAGCCGTAAAAATCTTCCGCTTAATAATTTTGTTTCTCTCAGTGACAGCGGTGCACAAATGGATATGACAGATTGTACTTCTGACCCTGAAATTTTGCTGATGGACAGTGAAAGTTATAAAACCATGCAGTTGCGCATGAAGGAATTGCTTTCGAAACTGGAACAGCAGGTGCTGATGCTTTATTTGGGTGGCTGCAGTTATCACGATATTGCGGAAAAACTCAATGTCACCTCAAAAGTAGTTGACAATGCTCTACAGCGCGTTCGGCTGAAACTAAAACAATTGCTTTAGTTATAGTATAGTAATTTAATATGCCCAGGTAGCTTAAGTAGAGCGTTGGTAATCAAAGGCGTCGGTGCAAATCCGTCTATGGGCAAATATCTTTAATCCAAAAGCGAGGTAAATTAAATGTACGAAGACAAAACTCTCATCTGCAAAGAATGTGGCGCTGAATTTGTATTCACCGCCGGCGAGCAGGAATTTTATGCTTCCAAGGGTTTCGTAAATGAACCACAAAGATGCAAAGCCTGCCGTGATGCTCGTAAAAATGCTGCTAAACCAGAGCGCGAGATGTATACCGCGATCTGCGCAAGCTGCGGCAAAGAAGCAAAGGTCCCCTTTAAGCCACGTGAAGACCGCCCTGTGTATTGCAGCGAGTGCTTTGCAAAGATGAGGGAAGAATAAGCATATATTTCTTATTCGTGACCAGGTACCCCGGATTTATTTCCGGGGTATTTTATTTTACCCAAAAATAGAAATGTATTGCAAAGCTTGCGTACGGGTATTATAATATAGATGAAATTTATAAAATTCTGGAGGATTCAAATAATGGCTGTTATAACAAAAGATACGATTATCGGTGATATTCTAGATATTGATAAAACGACGGCACCTTTTTTTATGGAAATGGGCATGCATTGTCTGGGCTGCCCTTCGTCCCGGGGCGAAACTCTTGAGCAGGCGTGCATGGTACATGGCGTTGATGCAGATGATATGGTGAAAAAATTAAATGATCATATTGCAGCGAAGTAAGCAAAGCATTATATGCGCTGCGAAAAATGTCGACTAAAATAACGATTATGCATTGAAATGAGGCCGCCCGACAATCAAGTTGCCGGGCGGCTGTTAAGTATAGGGGAACTATGCCGAACATAACTTTTATCGGTCATCTTCGCAGGGCCGTGAGCGGCGAAGCACTTGGAACAGCATATTATCAATTTCTGTTTGTCCATACCGGATTTATCATTTTTACCGGTTTGCCGAATGTTTTCATTAATACCTTTTTGATGAGTCAGACGGGGAATATGGACATTGTGCTGATTTACAACTGCCTGAACTTTTTTGGTACGGCCATAGGAATGTTTTTTTCGGCGGCGGTGGTGCATCGGTTTAATTCCGGCGTTGTGTCCGTTCTTGGAATACTTGGATTTAATATACTGTATCTGCAGTTGATTATGCTCAATACCCATGCGGCGGATTATGTTGTACTTCTGGGTGTTACAAGCGGCCTTGCCAATGCATTTTACTGGATCAGCTACAGCCAGCTTTTCACGGAGTTCACAGATTTGGACAACCGTGACAGCGGTATGGCTATTATCAGTATCATAACATCGATAGTAAACTCCGTTGTTCCCCTTCTGGCGGGCGCCATGATTTCCGGCCTTGGGGGTATCACTGGATACAATACGGTATTCGGGCTTGCTTTTGCTATTGCAATGGTTACAGCGATCGGTGCCATGCGTCTGCCGAAACCCAAAAATAAAACCAAACAGGTGCAGCATAAAGAGGCGGTTCGGTTTATGTTTCAGAACAAGGCACTGCTTTTTGGGTTACTGAGCGAAGGGTGCAAAGGGATTCGGGAAGGCGCTTTCGGTTTTATTTTAAGCATCCTGCTTTTTCGGATGATCCACAGCGAAGTGCTGGTGGGCTTCAATACCTTTTTGTCGTCTCTGATGGCTGTGATCTCTTTTATCATTATCAGCAGAAGAATAAAGGGCACAAACAGAATCCGTTACATGACAATTGCTGTTATTGGATTGCTCATTTTCGGTATCATCAGCGTTCTTATCATGAATCCGATGATTCTGATTGTATACACGGTGATTAATTCTTTCTTTTCCGGGTTTATTGTCAATTCTTCATTTGGGGCGTTTCTTGATGCAGTGCAAATCTTGCCTGGAGCGGATAGTCTGCGCCCTGAACTCTTTGCACAGAAAGAACTTTTTCTTGCCACCGGAAGATGCGTTGGAATTTTTATTATTATGCTCATAGACCGGCTCAGTGCAAGCAGTTTGGTTTGGCTGTCTGTTTCTCTTGTAATCCTCACTTTAACGCAGATTGGGACAATTGCCGCGTGCAGGCAGGCTATGAAGCTGGTGAGTGAAATTTCTGCAAAGGAGCGTGTATAGAGTGGGACTGCATCCTTTATTTTCACTTGGGGGAAGGCTTCAGCTGTGTGCCTCTATGGTCCGGCCCCATACGACTTTGGCGGACATCGGCACGGACCATGCGTATCTGCCGATCTGGCTTGCAAAACAGGGGCTAGTGTCCCACGCCATTGCAGCCGACATTCGCTTAGGGCCGCTACGGTCGGCGCAGCAGAACATCAGCCGCTACCGCGTGCAGGAGACAGTTTTCACACGTCTTTCGAACGGTTTGGAAACAATCTTTTCCGTTGAAGCGGATGATATTGTAATCGCCGGAATGGGCGGCGAAATGATTATCAAAATTATCGCGGGTGCGCCGTGGCTTAAGGATGAACGGAAAAGGCTGATTATACAGCCGATGACGTCCGTGCCCCCGCTCCGTGTATTTCTTTCGGAGCAAAGCTTTGCAGTCCTGCGCGAGCAGGCAGTTGTGGAAGACAACCATGCCTATTCGGTCATGCAGGTACAGTATGTTCCTGAGAAAGCAGTTACAGACGACCTGTATCCCTATATTGGAAAACTGGACGCGAAAACGGAAGACAACCGCGACTATATGCGCAGGGTGACGGTGAATCTTGAAAAAAAGGCAAATGGATTAACCATCTCCGGTAAAAAGGAAGAGGCCGCCGCACTTTTCAATACAATTGAGAACATAAAGGCGAAAATAGAAAAGGGGTAGCAAAATGGTTTGTGCCGGTGATCTTTATGATTACATTGACAGCTTTGCACCGTTTCGGTCCGCAATGAGCTTTGATAATCCCGGGCTGCTGGTTGGGGACAGGGAAATGTCTGTAACATCCGTGGTCTTGTCGCTTGATATCACGCCACCCGTTGTGCTTGAAGCCAGTCAGTTGGGGGCGCAGCTCATTATCAGCCACCACCCGGTTATTTTTAATCCATTGAAAAAAATTGACACTGGTTCCGCTCCGTATTTGCTTGCAAAGTACGGCGTCACGGCGATCTGCGCCCACACAAATCTCGACATGGCGGCGGGCGGGGTAAACGCCTGTTTAGCCACGCATTTGCAGCTTCAAAATGTGCGGATGCTCAGCGAATACGAAACCTCCGGTTTGCCGGAGGCGTTGGTGGGGGAAACCGCCGGTGAATATGCTCCGGCCGCATTTGCCGGATTTGTAAAAGAGGTTCTGGGCTGTGACGGGCTGCGTTACACGGATGGAGCCCGTGCAATCACACGGGTGGGCCTTTGCAGCGGCGGAGGAGCGGATTTGGTGTATGCCGCAGCGGAATATGGCTGTCAGGCTTTTGTAACCGGTGAAAGTAAGCATAATATTCTGCTCGATGCCGAAAATATGGGAATGACACTTGTTGACGCCGGGCATTTTTATACAGAGGATATTGTGATTCAGCCGCTTATGGACAGGCTGAAAGAGCAATTTTCAAATGTAAGCTTTACAAAATCAAAGCAGATGCACAGCCCGGCGAAATATCTGTAATGTGCATTCACAGGAGGAATATCAATGGCTCTTGACGGAGCGTTTTTACGTCATATAAAAAGAGAAATAGAAGATAGCGCAATCGGCGCTAAGGTTGATAAAGTTTATCAGCCGAATAGGGAAGAAATGGTTCTTTCACTGCGCACGCACAGGGAAACGTTGAAGCTGTTGATGTCGGCGAGAGCCAACAGCGCGAGGATTCATTTTACCAATATCGTGCCTGAGAATCCCAAGGCGCCGCCGATGCTCTGTATGCTTTTGCGCAAAAAACTTGCGGGCGCGCGCCTTGTTGCGGTTCGTCAGCCCGGACTTGAGCGGATGCTTTGCCTTGATTTTGACGCGGTCAACGAACTGGGTGATGAGATCCGTTTAACACTTGTTATGGAAATCATGGGGCGGTACAGCAACATTATTTTTGTCGATGAGGAAGGCAAAATTATTGATGCGTTAAAACGTGTGGACGCGGAGATGTCCTCGCAACGCCTTGTGCTGCCGGGACTGACCTACCAGCTTCCGCCGCCGCAGAACAAGCTTTGTCTTTTGACGGATTCCGTGCAGGATATAGCGGAAAAAATACGGTTGATTCCTTCAGACATGGAACTTTCGAAAGCGCTTTTGAACACTCTGCAGGGCGTATCCCCGATTGTCTGCCGCGAACTTGAACATCTGACCGGTCACGGAAGCGATGTCACGATTCAAACGATGACCGCTCAGCAATCGGAACGGCTTCATTTCTTCCTTAACAGAATGACTGACACCGTTAAAAATATAGAGGGAAAGCCATTTGTGGTTGTCAGCCCCACGCAAAAGCCGATGGATTTTACCTTTGTCAATATTGAACAGTATGGTTTCACCGCAGTGATAAAGTCGTACGATGATTTTTCCGGCCTGTTGGACGCGTTTTACGACGAACGCGACCGGATTGACCGCATGCGGGTGCGTTCACAGGATTTGCTTCGCATATTGTCTACTACTTCTGACCGTCTCAGCCGCAAAGTGAATCTTCAGCGGGCGGAACTTGTGCACTGTGCGGAACGTGATTCCATGCGTATCTGCGGCGATTTAATCAACGCAAACCTGTACAATATCCAGAAGGGAGCTTCATCCGCCGAACTGCAAAATTTTTACGATGAAGCGTTGTCGCTCATCAAAGTAAAATTAAATCCCGCGTTCTCCGCTTCGCAGAATGCGCAGAAATATTATAAGGAATACCGTAAGGCCCGTACCGCAGAGGAGATGCTGACCGTTCAGATTCAGCAGGCCCAGCAGGAACTCAGCTATATTGACACTGTGTTTGAGGAACTTAGTCGGGCTGTAACGGAACGTGATCTTTCGGAAATACGCGCTGAGCTGGTCGATCAGGGCTATATCCGCGCCCCAAAAGGCCGGCAGAAGCAGCCTGCATCCATGGGCCCTCTGGAGTTTGTTTCCACAGACGGCTTCCAAATTCTTGTGGGCCGAAACAACCGGCAGAACGACCAACTTACAATGAAACAGGCCAACAATAACGACATTTGGCTCCATACGAAAAATATTCCCGGATCGCACACCATTATTTTGACACAGGGACGCGCGCCGACCGAAACCGCGATTTATGAAGCGGCTATGCTGGCGGCTTTTCACAGCCGCGGAAGAGATTCCTCCAAAGTTCCCGTCGATTTCACCGAAGTACGAAATGTCAGCAAGCCGCAGGGTGCCAAGCCCGGTATGGTGATTTATGTAAATAACAAAACTGTTTATGTTACCCCGGATGCGGCATTTACCGAAAGCCGAAAATCAATTTAAATTGGTAAAAAAATATGATTTATGTTATAATAGCCAATAATATAATTGGGAAGTGTGCCAATGCTGAAAATAAAAACAACTGATTTTATTAGAGATACAATTTTTTTTGGAATTGCAATACTGCTGATGTTCACTGCGAATCTACTGACCGTGTTCGGCGGAAGTTTTTGGGAAACAGCCGTTGATGTGCTCTTTTTTGCGATTATCACGCTCAATATTGCTATATTCTCCAGTTTGATTTTTCATATCAGACGTGATTTTGCGCTTTTGATTTTTGTAATATCCTACAACGTTCTGCTTCTGGGGCGTGTGTATACTTCCTGGTTTGGATATCACCATAAACTGCTCCTGCTTTTGGAAGCTGACGATTTTCCAAAGCTTTTCCAGGCTCTTCAGATTGTTGCCCTATCGCTGCTGTTCGTTTATGCGGCTTATCGCGCCGCAGGGCCGTTTTTTTACAGTCGTGAAACGACCTTAAAAGAAAAAAGAATCAATACTGCCAGCCGGAATCAGCTGAACCCCATTATCCGGCAGCTCAGTGTGATTGTGCTTTATGTAAGTTCCATTCCGTTTTTTTATATTCTTTTCAATTCGGCTTTGGCTGTTTTAAGAAATGGATATCTCAACTCATTTACCAATGCATCAAGCGTACCGTCGGTCATCAGTCGGCTTTCTATGTTCTTTGTACCCACGTTTGCTGTTTTTCTTGCCACCTTACCAAATAAAAAACAGATAAAATTGCCGCTTGCCGTTTACGGGGTTTATATGCTTGCGTCACTTTTGACCGGGCGAAGAAATACGATTGTTACGGAAGCACTCATGCTGGCCGCTTATTTTGTCATGAGGGATTCCCTATTGGAAAAAGAGAAAAGGGTTCTGAAAAAAAGAACGGTTGTCTATGCAGGCGGATTCGGAATTATCGCCATGTATCTGCTCAATCTTCAGGCGCTGATCCGCGCTGGGCTTGAAACAAACAGGGGACTGGGGGAAATGCTTGTCAGTTTTATTGACTCGCAGGGCGCAAGTTTCCGTGTAATTGTTGAGACGGTAAACCATATTGACCTGTTTAATCCTGCCACATCGTATTTATATTTGTTTTATCCGTTTGAAATGTTTGTCCACAACAATGTCGTTACAAAAACGATATTTGGCTTGTCGCCGATCATTGAAGTTCAAAACACCGAGTTTGTTCGAACCACTCACAATTTCGGACATGCATTAACGTATATGGTTGACCCGGCCCGCTATTTAAGCGGCGGCGGCTTTGGCACTTCTTATGTTGCAGAGGCCTATGTTGCCTACGGCATTTTGGGAGTAATCCTTATCAGCGTGATGGTTGGCTTGATTTTTCGCTTTTTCTCTTCTCTGCTGACCCATTCGTGGGTGGTGATCGCTTTCGGGCTGATTGCCATTAAAAACTTTGTATATATTCCGCGCAACTTTACTTTTTTGTGGGTTACGGAGGTCTTTAACATCACATATATCTGTTTCTTCGTTGCTGTTTATGTTGCCGCGCTGCTGATTGCAAAAGGCACCCATGCCCGCGCGCTTGACAGCGCTCAGGCAGAGCAGTTTAACTGGAGGGAACAGCCATGAAATTACTGCTTTTACTCACAACATCTTTCCCGTATGACAACGGGGAGGAGTTTTTGATCAACGAAGTCAACCATATCAGCGGATACGATAAAGTGCTGATTTGTCCCTGTAATTTAAAGGCGAATTCTGTTGTTACAAAGAAATTGCCTGATTTTGTATCCTGTATTCCGCTGAGGACGGTTTCAGCCGGGAAATCTGCCTATGTCGGACTGCTTTTCAAGCCCTCTGTGCGCGGCGAACTATCCAATATGATGAAATCTGGGTTATTTACATCAGCAAGAGCGCATGAGATGCTTTTCTTTATGAAGCGTGCATATGAAATTTATGCTGCCCTGACTCAAATATCTGCGCTTTATTCAGCCGACGAGGTCACGATTTACAGCTACTGGCTTTTTGATGCCGCCGCCGCGGGTGTTCTGCTGGCGGATGATTTGAAACGGCGCGGAAAAAAAGTAATTCAAGTGTCAAGAGCGCATCGCTTTGACATCTACAATGAGTTTGCAAAATACAATTATCTTCCGATGAGGGAATTCCTGCTAAGCCGGATCGATAAGGTGCTGCCTTGTTCCGCTTCCGGTGCGGATTACATCAAAAACCTGTTTCCGAAGTATGCCGGTAAAATCAATCCCGCTTTTCTGGGGACAACCGATCACGGTGAAAAACACGGCAGCAGGAAAAACGGGTTGCACATTGTTTCGTGCTCTTTTATGGCGCCGGTCAAGCGTTTGTACTTAATTGTACAGGCACTTGAAAAGGCCGATTTTCCCATTCTGTGGACGCATATCGGCTCAGGGCCGCTCAGGGAGGAGATTGAGGGTATGGCGGCGAAGCTGCCTGCCTGTGTCCGTACGGAATGGAAAGGGCAAATGGACAACGCAGAAATTATGGATTATTATCAATCAAATGATATTTCCGCTTTTGTCAATGTAAGCTCGAGCGAAGGAATTCCTGTTTCCATTATGGAGATCAGTTCTTTCGGCGTGCCTGTGATTGCCACTGATGTCGGCGGTACCCGGGAAGCTGTCATCAACGGCGAAAACGGATATTTGCTTCCGGCGGATTTTTCACCGGATGAGCTTTTGAATAAGTTTTCCGAATTAAAAGACCTTTCCGACGAAGAATACGACTGGTTGTGCCTGAACGCACGCAAAATTTGGATTGAAAAGTTCAATGCGCAGAAGAATTATCAGAACTTTTATAAGGAGATCAGTCAATGAAACTGATGTATCTTACTTTTCAGGAGGACGCACCGCTGTATTTGGGCGTAAAAAATAAAATCGAGGGCCAAGTCAGCGCATTTGAAAAACTGGGTTATCAGGTAACCTGTTCAATGTGGCAGGGCAGCAGCTTCCGTTTCTGGGGAGCCGATCAATTGACAAAACAGGTTGATCATTCCAAAGGAATCATGAAACAGCTGACGCAAATTGCCGACGAATATCTTCGAAAACATCAATTTGATATTCTGTATATGCGTCTTGACCGTATCAGCTCCGATATGATTCGAATCTGTAAAACCGCCCGGAAAAATCAAGTGAAAACCATTGTGGTTGAAATTCCAAACTATCCTTACCTGGCCGATTATATGCGCAATATTCAATATGCTAAAACCTTAAAAACCCGTGCGGTGACTGCCGCGAAGGTAGCGGTAACGGCCGCTGACGACCGCCTGTCAGGCATGAGGCTGAAACAATATGTTGATGCAGTGGTTTTATACGGTAATCGAACGGATTCATTTTTTGGAGTCAAAGCCATGAACGGCGACAACGGCATCAATATTGACAAAATATCGCCAGTTCCGCACTGTGCAGATACAAAAAAAGACATTGCGATTCTTGGTGTGGCAGGCACTCTTTGGTGGCAGGGCTATGACAGGATTTTGCAGGGAATGAGCAATTATAAAAAAAGCAGTTCGGCCGGCGGGCCGGCACTGAAATTTGTTCTGGTTGGCGGTGACACTACGGAAATGCCCGAATTCCGTTCACTGGTGGACAGACTTGGCCTGTCTGAAGATGTGACCTTTTGTGGTTTTAAGAAGGGCAAGGAGCTTTCGGATATTTACAAAACAGTTGATGTCGGTGTTTCCACACTGGGCTGTTACCGAAGAGGACTGACCGCCTGCTCATCTTTAAAGGCACGTGAATACTGCGCCGCGGCGCTTCCTTTTCTGTATGCTTATGATGACGCGAAAATCAACCGTGATACTCCGTTTGCATTTCGACTGCCCAATGATGAAACGCCCGTTGACATGAACGCAGTGACCAAATTTGTTCAGCAATGCCGCAAAGATCCCGGAATTGCACAGAAGGAACGCGAATTTGCAGAGAAAAATTACGACTGGAAAACAATTATGAAGCAGGTTCTTGATTTTGCCGAGGCTTCAAAAAAATAGACTGATAAATTATTTGGAGGTTAACCATGGAACTTTTTGTAAGCTTTTCAGAAATAATAGAATATTTTAAGAGGAATATCCTGAAGTTTATTATTGTCTTGGCTGTGTTTGGAATTGTATTCGGCTTAATGCCGCTGAAGTTTGTCCACCATGAATATTCATGTGACACAACGGTTATCGTATCTTGTGAAGTTCCCGAGGACGCGCAGACAGACTACAGGCTGCAGTACACAAGCATTTTAAACAGCAGGGTGCAAACCGCCATTGCCATTTCTACGGGCAAAGATATGATTACGCAGACTGCCGAAAAACTTGGCATTGATAAGAGTGAGATTACTTCAATCGCTGCGGTTCAGGTGAATACTTCCCCGGTCGTCAAGCTGACCGCAAACAGCCCGAATGCGGAAATGGCGGACCAAATCGCCAATACGGCGGCTCAGGTTCTCGCGGATAAGCTTACCGATGCTTTTCCATCACCAAAGTTGACCGCGGTAATCAGTGATACAGCAATTCCGGCTGAGCCGCAGTCCAATAAATCAGTCATGCTTAAGGCCGGTATATTGGGCTTAATTATTGGTTTTATTATTTGTGTCTGTTTTGGGATCATTGTCGTATTGACAGACAAAACAATCCGCAACAGCCGCTACGTCAGCGAGACGCTGAAAACAACTCTGCTCGGGACAGTGCCTCTGAAGGGCGACAGCGAAAAGAAGGAAGACAGCTTCCGAAAGCTGCGCGCTGCGGCAGTTAACTGCGCTTCAAATAAAAACAGCTTTCTTGTGACCGATGTCTGCGAGCGCAACGGCGCTTCCACCGTAACGGTTGGTCTGGCGAGTGCGCTGGCTTTATCAGGAAAAACCACGCTTTTAATTGACGCGGACCTTCGTACAAACGGGATTGCTAAAATGCTCGATGCAAAACCGCAGCATGACATGATGGATGCCATAAGCGGCTCCTGTAAGAATGAACAGGTGGTTACCCAGACCTCTGTCAAAGGATTAAGCCTTGTTTCCGGTTCGAATGTCACTTCAAACCCGGCGGATGTGCTGTTTTCCGATAAATTCAGCGCTCTGGTGAAGGAGCTTTCCAATCAATATGATTATCTGATTATCCATACTCCGTCTGAAGTAAAATACCCGGATGCCGATAATATTGCAAAGCTTGTCGGATCCGTCATCATGGTTGCAAAATACGGTTCTACACCTTATCATGAATTCAAAGATTCTTTTCATCGCTTGGGTGCTGCCGGCGGAAGTATTATCGGCTTTGTTACAACCGATATCTGATTGATCTTCAATATAAAAGAATAACAGAACGCTCCGCGGGGTTCCCCGAGGAGCGTTCTGTATTAACTGGTTTGGTTTTCGTCTGTTTGATGGATCAACGCGTTGATATGGTCAATCAGCATATGCAGGGCAACCGGATTTTCTCCCCCCTGCGGAATAATGATGTCGGCGTTCTTTTTGCTGGGTTCCACAAACTGCTCGTGCATGGGCTTCACCGTATTTATGTACTGGGAAATAAAAGAATCCAGACTGCGGCCGCGTTCCTTCACATCGCGGGTCAGACGGCGAATCAGCCGAATGTCCGCGTCAGTATCGACAAACAGCTTAATGTCCATTAAATCCAAAAGATCTTTATTGTCAAATATAAGAATCCCTTCGACGATAATGACATGCGTCGGTTCCACGTGTACGGTTTCTTCGGTTCTTGTGTAGGTGACAAAAGAATATACCGGATGATTAATTGCATGACCGCTTTTCAGCTTTTTGACATCTTCAACCAGTAAATCGGTATCAAATGCGTTCGGGTGGTCATAATTCATTTTGACACGCTGTTCAAACGGAATTTCAGAATTTGCACGGTAGTAAAAGTCATGCGATAAAATGATGGCGTCATCGGCGATTGCCTGTTTCAATTTCGTTGAGAGCGTTGTCTTACCTGAACCGGTGCCGCCGGCTACACCGATTACAAAAGGGGAACAGTCCATAACAGCCTCCTGTATGCATAATTAAAATTATTATATTACAAATTTAAATTATAGCACAAAAAACCGTACAAATCATTCCCGTATTATTTATTTCTGCAATGACTAAAGGCTTTTAGCATTTGGCAGGCTAACTAAAGAATCTTGTCCGTGCTAAAATTCCACTGTTTTGAATTGTTTCAGCTTTCATAATCTTCAATAATGCTGTTCAGACGATCAACATCCGTTACTTTGATTCCGTTTTTTAATAGCGTTTGATCCGCTTTAGGAAGCGATGCAACTTCGACGTCTATTTCCTGATAAGGGGTATTTTCATTATTGTAAAAGACCCCGATGTGACCCTCATATTCCTTAACCGTATAGGTGTTAATGGTGCTGCTTCTGCTTGCCATCGTTGTAATTTCGCTGTTTTCTTGACTTGAAGGCTCATTTGAGGTAGAATTATTTAATATATTTGAGCTTATAAGTTCAGGAGTTTCATTCATCCTCGTCTGCGAAAAACCCCAGGCCAACATTCCAATTATTATTGCAGTCGTACACAGCAGCACAATCCAGCTCTTTTTCAAATTGTATCACCTCTATGGTATTATTTGAAAATATTGGAAAAATATTCATTTTTTTGTTATTATACTAAATTTTCACAAAGGAGGTGGTTTCCGATGAGAAAAACCGATATAAACAAATATGTCGGCTCACGAAGCGGGGAGAAAGACGGCGCGGTCAAATCCGTTGGCAGAATTTTTTGGAAAAGTCTTACTACTGTTTTCACTATAATATTCATTACAGGTATTATTGTTTCGATCTCGCTGGTTTCTTTTGTTCTCAGCTTGAAAGATGAATCAATTGATTA
The DNA here is from genome assembly GCF_963664915.1 of uncultured Caproiciproducens sp. NCBI lineage: Bacteria > Bacillati > Bacillota > Clostridia > Eubacteriales > Acutalibacteraceae > Caproiciproducens > uncultured Caproiciproducens sp. The sequence goes on along the minus strand of NZ_OY761810.1, from coordinate 2,875,573 downwards.
TGATCTGCATAAGCTACAGCTTAACTATACAAGTTTTATTTATGTCAATGGTCCCAATGATGACAGCAGCAATCCGGTTCAGTATCAAAGTTTATACAGCAGTGAAAATCGGGTATGGGTGGATTATGATAAAATACCAAAAGCGATGAAGGACGCTATTGTTGCCATCGAGGACAAGCGCTACTGGGAGCACAAGGGCGTTGACTGGAGGAGAACGCTTGGCGCGGTGACCACGCTGTTTTCCAAAGGAAGCAGTTACGGCGGGTCGACTATTACGCAGCAGCTTATTAAAAACGTAACGGGAGATAAAGATGTTAGCCTTACTAGAAAGGTAAAAGAAATTTTTCGTGCGCTGAATTTGGAACAGAAATATTCAAAAGAAGAAATATTAGCGGCCTACCTCAATGTTGTTCCCTTCGGCAGCGGCAGCAACGGTGTTCAGGCTGCGGCAAACCTTTATTTTGGTAAAGATATTCAGGACTGTGATATTGCGGAATGTGCCGCGATCGCAGGCATCACGCAAAACCCTACGAAATATTCTCCGTTGGTTCATCCTGACCAGAATAAAGAACGCCAGCAGACGGTGCTGACGGCGATGCACGATCAGGGTCAGATTACCGACGCAGAGTATAATACTGCAATGGCAAAGTCGGAAAACATGAAATTTATAGGCAAAAAGGTCGAAAATGTAGTTGATGATGTACCCATCTGGAACTGGTATGTGGACACGTTGTTTGAAGATGTAAAGAATGGCTTGATGGAGCATTATAGCTGCTCCAGTGATAAAGCCGTCGATATGATTTATCATGACGGATTGAAAATTTACGCTGCAATGGATACCGATATGCAGACCATTGCAGAAAACACTTTAAAATCGGACAAGGTTTTCGGCAGCAACACAAAACTGCAGGCGGGATATCTGGCAATGGACTATTCGGGCCGCGTGCTTGCAACGGTCGGTTCTAGGGGCGAAAAAAAGAGTAACCGCCTTTTCAGTTTGGCTACGGATTCCAAAAGGCAGCCCGGTTCTTCGATTAAGCCGCTGGCTGTTTACGGTCCGGCGATTGAGTTGGGCAAATTTAACTATTCTTCTCTTGTAAATGATAGTCCTCTGCCTAACTGGTTTAGTGACGGCAGTTCGGGACCCAAAAACTGGGGCCCGGGGAACACAAGCGGAAAGTATTGGGGTCCCATCCCTCTTGAATGGGCACTGGAACGTTCCCTCAATGCCAGTGCGGCACAAATTGGAACAGCGATTACGCCGAACGTGAGCTTTAATTTTCTCAAGGATAAACTTGGTTTTACAAGCTTGCTGTCCGCAGATAATAACCGTGCGCCTATGGCAATCGGCGGTCTGAGCGAGGGCGTGACCGTACGTGAAATGACGGCGGGTTTCCAGATGTTTGCAAACGGCGGTAAATATTATAAACCCTACACCTTCTACCATGTGGACGATCACGACGGAAATGCAATTTTGGACAATCGAAATGAAATAGCGACGCAGGCAATCAGTTCCACCACATCTTCTGTTATGCACCATCTTATGAACAATGTTGTGACAGGTGCTCATGGAACCGGCCGGGGTGCCGCTATCAGCGGCTGGGAGGTCTTTGGTAAGACGGGTACTACCAACGATGAAAAAGATAGCTGGTTTGTGGGTGGAACGCCATATGCGGTCGCCGGTATCTGGACTGGCTATTTGAAACCGGCGCATTTAACCAACACAACTTTTGCGGCTACTACATGGAAGACCATTATGGCGGCGTATTTGAAAAACAAAGAAAAGCTGAAATTTACTTATGACCCCAACGTTGTTTCAGCCAGTTTTTGCACAGTGACAGGGTTGCTTGCTAATCCTGAAACGGATAAGGATACGCAGATTGGCTGGTACGACAAAAACAAGATGCCGGCGATTTGTGACGGGGTTCACGCGGGTTCAGTTTCTGCTGCTGCGTCACGCATTATCGAATCAAGTTCGGAAAGCGGTGAAAGCAACGTTTCGAGCGGCGATGAGTCAGCGGAAAGCTCCGCAGCCTCATCGCAACCGCACGTTTCTTCCTCAACTGCAGAGTCGCAGCCGTCATCCCCAGTAAGCTCTCGCGCTGAAAAACCACAGCCGTCGAGTCATTCTACAACGCATTCGGTGGTTCCTGTCGGTTGAAGTTATGTCATTTTTATGCGGATGCCTGTTTCGGGGCATCTGCATTTCGTTTAATTTGCAAATTGAATGTTACGATGAAACGTGTTAAACTGTTAAAGTGTCTATAATCATTATTTTAGAGATTTGTAGAAAAAATAGGAGGTGCTACATATGGTAGAAATAGCTGTAATGGGATATGGCGTAGTCGGCTCCGGCGTGGTGGAGGTTTTGACCAACCATGCAGAAAATATTGCTAAACGTGCGAAAGAGCAAATTAATATTAAATATATACTAGATTTGCGTGAATTCCCCGGTAGCCCGTTTGAAAGTAAATTCACAAATTCATTTGATAAAATACTGAACGACCCCGAGATTAAAATTGTGGTGGAAGTGATGGGCGGTTTAAAACCGGCCTTTGAGTATGTAAAACGCTGCCTCGAAGCTGGCAAAAGTGTGGTTACCTCCAATAAAGAACTGGTTGCTACGAAGGGTGCCGAGCTGTTGAAAATCGCGCAAAAAAATAATCTGAATTTTTTGTTTGAAGCGAGTGTCGGCGGAGGAATCCCAATTATCCGCCCAATCAGCCAATGCCTTGCGGCGAATGATGTGGTTGAAATTGCAGGAATTTTAAATGGTACGACCAACTTTATTTTGACGAAGATGATTCGCGAACAAATGACTTTTGATGATACTCTGGCGCTTGCGCAAAAGCTGGGTTATGCGGAACGGAATCCCGCCGCGGATGTTGAAGGCTTTGACGCATGCCGAAAAATATGTATTCTAGCCTCTCTGGCATACGGCAAACATGTTTATCCGGAACAGGTGCACACCGAGGGAATTACCAAAATAACTCTGGCAGATGTGGAATATGCGACCGCGTGGGGCGGTGTTGTGAAGCTGATTGGTCAGGTGAAAATGATGGGGGACGAAAAGCTTCAGATTATTGTGTGCCCAATGTTTATTTCGCGCGACAGTCAGCTTGCCAATGTTGACGATGTATTTAATGGCATTATGGTGCGCGGAGATTCGACAGGCGATGTGGTTTTTTACGGAAAAGGTGCGGGAAAGCTTCCGACCGCAAGCGCGGTTGTCGCTGATGTTATTGACTGTGTCAAGCATTTTAAAGCAAGGAAATATCTTTATTGGGAAGATGGATCAAAAGATTACGTAGAGGACTATCTTCTGAATGATGTGGCCATGTTTGTTCGCGCAAAAACGGACAATGAAGATCTTGCATTTAAAAACATTAATCAAATCTTCGGCGGCGTGAGCCGGCTTTCACGCAAAAAAGCCGGTAGCGGTGAAATTGCTTTTGTAACCGATGTCATGCAGGAAAAAGCAATTGCCGCAAAACTGGCTGAGCTGGATACACTTGGTGTGGATGTGAAGAATACAATCCGCATAGGAGACCTGTAAATTCATTTTTAGGATGTTGATATGATATGATAAGAATTCAAGTGCCGGCGACCAGTGCGAACCTCGGTTCCGGCTTTGACTCACTCGGAATCGCGTTGAATCTGTATAATCAGGTGTGGATGGAAGAATCCGATACCATTGATATTTCCTGTAAGGACGATATTCAGGTGCCGACCGATGACAGTAATTTGATTTTTTGGGCTGCAAAGCAGGTCTACGAAAAATGCGGCCGCAAACTGCCCGGATTAAAAATTGTTCAGCTGAACAATATACCAATGGCACGCGGTTTGGGAAGCAGCTCAGCCTGTATTGTTGCCGGAATTTTGGGCGCAAACCGCCTTTTGGGCGGCCCGCTATCCGCTCAGGAATTGATTAACCTCGCCGCTGAAATTGAAGGGCATCCGGACAACACCACGCCTGCCATTGAAGGAGGACTTGCCGCTTCCGCGATGGAGGCGGGCAGAGTTTACAGTGTCAGTGTTCCCGTTTCCGAAAAAATACGTTTTGCCCTGTTTGTTCCGCCTTTTGAACTGAAAACCGAAAAAGCACGTTCCGTGCTTCCAAAGGAATATTCTAGAAGCGACGCCGTTTACAATCTTTCAAGATCGGCGCTGATGGCTGCTTCGCTTTTTTCAGGAAAACTTGAGAACCTGCGCGTAGCGGTACAGGATAAAATTCATCAGCCTTACAGGGCAAGCCTGATTGAGCATTTGGATGACGTGTTCCGTCTCAGTTATGAACTCGGTTCGCTCGGAACCTATGTTAGCGGAGCCGGACCGACCATTATTTCCATGATTGATGCAGCCGATACGGATATTTTTGCTAAATATGCAGCAAATCATCTGGAAGAAAAGGGTATTACCGGCTGGCAGATAAAAGTTTTAAACACTGATTCAGACGGAGCGCAGATATCAATTGAATAATACTTTTTTACTTTAATATGGGGGATGGAACCTAATGAGTCTTATAGTCCAGAAGTTCGGCGGCAGTTCCGTAGCCAATGCCGAACGCGTTTATAATGTCGCTGATATTGTCACAAAAACCTATTCTCAGGGTAATGATATTGTTGTTGTTGTGTCCGCACAGGGTGATACGACAGACGACTTAATCGCAAAGGCAAAAGAAATTAATCAGTGTGCCTCAAAAAGAGAAATGGATATGCTTCTTACTTCCGGTGAACAGATTTCCGCCTCTCTTTTGGCTATGGCGATTGAAAAACTTGGTTATCCGGTGGTTTCCCTTCTGGGCTGGCAGGCTGGATTTTATACCAGCTCGGCCTATGGCAGCGCCCGAATTAAGCGTATTGTGCCGGATCGTATTAAGAAAGAACTTGATAAAAGAAATATTGTTATTGTTACTGGATTTCAGGGAATTAACCGTTACAACGATATGACGACGCTGGGCCGGGGCGGTTCAGACACCAGCGCGGTGGCCATCGCGGCGGTGATGAACGCAGACTTGTGTCAGATTTTTACGGATGTGGAAGGTGTTTTTACAGCCGATCCGCGTAAAGTAAAAAATGCAAGAAAGCTGGCCTACATTTCCTATGATGAAATGCTTGAACTCGCGACGTTGGGCGCGCAGGTACTCAATAACCGTTCTGTTGAAATGGCAAAAAAGTATGGTATTCAGCTTGAAGTCCTTTCCAGCATGACAAGAAAACCGGGCACAATTGTTAAGGAGGCAACAAAAGTGGAAAAAATGCTTATCAGCGGTATTGCAAAAGACGAGGATGTCGCCCGCATTTCGATTATCGGCGTGCCCGACAGACCGGGCCTTGCTTTTAAAATCTTCTCAAAGCTTTCCGCAAAAAATATTAATGTTGATATCATCCTTCAGTCTGTGGGAAGAAACGGAACGAAGGATATCAGCTTTACAGTCAGTCAGGCGCATCTGAAAGAAACCATTGACATTTTGAATCCTTACGTGGAACTGATCGGTGCGACAAGTGTGGTATACGATGAGAATGTTGCCAAAGTCTCCATTGTGGGCGCTGGAATGGAAACTCATCCCGGTACGGCTGCGCAAATGTTTGAAGCTCTGTTTGAAGCAAATGTCAACATTCAGATGATTGCTACCAGTGAGATTAAGATTTCAGTTTTAATTGACCGTTCCGACGCCGACAAGGCTGTCACGGCGGTGCATAACAAGTTCTTCAGCGAGGCGATGGATGCTTAACATTCCAGTTTGATTTTTGTTTTGCCGGCCGCTGTAATGAAGCTACAGTTTAGGCTGAATTTTGCTCCTGGCATGAATAACAATGAATAAGATCAATGTAAATCACATAAAAGGGCTTCTTCAATTACGAAGAAGCCCTTTTGTCACGAAATAGTTTATAGCAGATTGTAAGAATTTCGAGAGATTTGTTTTGATGTTTTCCTGTATTTCTCTAATTTCCGGATGTAACGCAGGTGGCAGCATGCTTGACTGGGGGTAACTGTTTCTCGCAGACAAGCGCTTCCGTTTAGATTGATACTGCAAACTTTGTGTCACTTATATAATCTGATTGATAATTTCTTCCATATGAATTATACTAATAATGTAAAATGTAAACAATGAGGAAGAGCGTATTAAAATTTGAACAAAAAAGAAAAGTGAGGTATTTTTATGCCGAAAGATAACCGACTTGCAGTATTAATCGATGCGGATAATGTATCCGAAAAATATATTAAATACATTTTGGATGAAGTTTCCAATGACGGTGTGGCAACTTACAAACGAATTTACGGCGACTGGACGAAACCTGCGCTTGGCACATGGAAGAATGTCCTGCTGGAGTTCTCCATTACGCCCATCCAGCAATACGGCTACACTACAGGAAAAAATGCTACGGATTCTGCGATGATTATTGATGCGATGGACATCCTGTATTCCGGCAATGTAGAGGGATTTTGTATCGTGTCCAGTGACAGCGACTTCACGCGCCTGGCTGTGCGTCTGCGCGAATCCGGAATGAATGTGGTTGGCATGGGTGAAAAAAAGACGCCGCCCCCGTTTATTTCAGCATGTAATAAGTTTCGTTATTTAGAGGTTTTGGCACAGGATGCAGTGCCGAATAATTTACCGCCGGAGGGGGAAACGGAAATTGTCGCGCCCGAAATGACTCCGCTTGAAACGATTAAAAGCGCTGTGCAGACGATTGTTCAGGAGATATCCGATGATGACGGCAGGGCGTTCGTCGGTGAGATCGGCAATATGCTGGTTCGGCGTTATCCCGATTTTGATGTCAGAAACTATGGCTTTAAAAAGCTGACTCCGCTGATTCAGTCGTTGAAAGTGTTCGATATTTTATCTGAAAGGAACAGCGACGGATACAACAGGCTGGTTTATGTAAAAGAGAAAAGCATTTCGGTACCGCAAAACATTGTCGGGAAAAACCCCATCAATAAAGTACGAAAAGTTTGAATCAACATGCTCTGATATACGAAACAGGACCAATGGCAGCCGCCATTGGTCCTGTTTTACACCAACATAAGTTTTTATTGAGCCGGTACCTCACGTTTTTTGTTGCCCAGATAGGCGGCTTTCACTTCAGCATTTTCAAGAAGTTCATGCCCTTTGCCGGAAAGCTTAATGCGTCCCGTCTCAAGGACATGCCCCTGATCCGCAACACGCAGCGCAAGATTAGCGTTCTGCTCAATGAGCAAAATTGTAACACCCAATTTATTGATCTCTTTAATAATTTCAAAAATACCCTTTACTACAAGAGGGGCGAGGCCAAGTGACGGCTCATCCATCATAATCAGTTCAGGCTTGCTCATCAAAGCGCGTCCCACAGCGAGCATCTGCTGTTCACCGCCGGACAATGTTCCGGAAAGCTGCCAGGAACGCTCTTTTAGGCGGGGGAAAAGGTCGTAAACCCATTTAACATCCTCGGAATAATCGTCTTTTCTCATGTAGGCGCCTATTTTTAAGTTCTCATACACGGTTAGATTTGGGAAAATACGGCGGCCTTCCGGAACAAGCGTAATCCTATGTTTTACGATTTCCTCAGACGGCTTTCCGGTAATGTCATTATCATTATAAACAATTTTACCGCTCTGGGGTTTGACAAGACCGACCACGGCGCGCAGAGTAGTGCTTTTGCCCGCGCCGTTCGCGCCGATCAGCGTAACAATACTTTTATCCGGTACCTCAAAAGATATTCCTTTTACGGCTTCAATACCGCCGTAGGATACAAATAAATTCTCAATTTTCAGCATCGTCTTCCACCCCCAGATAAGCCTCTACCACACGCTTGTTATTTTGTATTTCGGCGGGTGAGCCCTTGCCGATTGTCTGACCGAAGTCCAGTACATAAATCCGGTCGGATATTTCCATTACAAGATCCATATGGTGTTCAATCAGGAAAACCGTCAAGTCAAAATCCTGCTGAATTTGTTTAATGGAAGCGGTTAAATCTTCTGTTTCCTGCGGATTCATGCCTGCGGCAGGTTCATCAAGAAGAAGAAGCTCCGGTTTTGTCGCAAGTGCGCGCGCAATTTCAAGTCGGCGCTGCTGTCCGTAGGGAAGAGAGCTCGCAACGGCGTTTTTAACATCCGCCAGACCCATTCTTTCAAGGAGCTCCTCGCTTTCCTCACGCATCCTTTTTTCGGCCCGCACTGCGCCCGGTAGACGAAGTGTGGCGCTGAAAATGTTACTCTTCATGGAAAAGTGCTTTGCAATAATGATATTATCGAATACAGATAAGTCCTTAAAGAGGCGTATGTTCTGGAAGGTACGCGCCACTCCTTTGCGGGTAATTTTGTCCGGGCTCACGCCTGTGATATCTTCGCCGCGTAAAAATATCTTGCCGCTTGAAGGGGTGTATACACCGGTAATCATATTGAATGCTGTCGTCTTGCCCGCGCCGTTCGGACCAATCAATGCGACAATCTGATGTTCACGGATGGTCAGATGCAAATTGTCAACAGCGACGACGCCTCCGAACTGCATTGTCATATTTTCGGTTCTCAGTACGACGTTTTTATCAATTGTTTCGTTGATGTTTTCTACGGTCATTTCGTGCTGCCCCCCTCTGTGCTTTTCGGGGATAGCTTTGCCTTGATTTTAGCAATAAAGCTGAATAATCTGTCCCAGGTCAGCTCGGTTCTGCCCATCAGACCTTTACTGTAGAACAGTACGATCACCATTAGAAGTACAGAGAAAATCACCATGCTGAAGCCGGGACGGAACAGCGACATTTCATAGCCCGCAATGGTCAGCGGCTCATCAAAAGAGCGGAGAAGCTCCAGGCCGCACGTCACAATAAAGGAAGCGATGACAGTGCCGCTGATGCTGCCCATGCCGCCCAAAACGATAATCAGCAGGAAATTGTAAGTGAGTGTGAAATAGAACTGCTTGGGGTCAACTGTGCCAAGCAGGGAAGCGTACAGGCCCCCGCCGACGCCGGCAAAGAAACCGCCGACAACAAAGGACATGACCTTATGCTTGAACAGACTGATACCCATTGCTTCAGCCGCAATATCATCCTCACGGATGGCTTTAAACGCCCGTCCGTAACTGGAACTGATAAGAAGCGCCGTTAAAATCAAAACGATAATAGAAACGCCGAACGACCACCACATGCTGTTTGCATTGTCCGGTATTTTATTAATTCCGAGCGCTCCATTTGTTACGCTTTGCCAGTTCGTGAGCAGAATCCGGATAATCTCGGAGAAACCGAGCGTAGCGATTGCCAAATAGTCACCCCGAAGCCGCAGAACCGGCGCTCCGATTAAGAAGGCCGCGACTGCCGCAAATACACCGCCCAAAAGAAGTGCGGGAACGAATTCAAGGTGAATATTCGCAATTGCTCCGTTCATCGGTTCCATATAGTAAACAGTGGATCGCATATCCAGCGGCAGCGTAAAGATTGCCACCGTGTATGCGCCGATGGCCATAAAGCCGGCCTGGCCAAGTGAGAACAGGCCGGTAAAGCCGTTGATCAGGTTCATTGAAAGACCAATGATGGTGTAGATTGCACACAGATTTAAAATTCTTACTACGTAAGCATCTAAATTATTGTTTGCAAAATTAATCAGTGCGATTACAATGACCGCCAGAATTGCGGTGCAGATGATGTTGCGCTTTTTAGTTTTATTCATCATGTTACACCTTCTCCGTTGTTTTTTCTCCGATTAAACCGGTGGGTTTAACCAACAGAATCAAAATCAAGAGGATAAAGGCGAAAGCGTCACGGTAGCCAGTCAGCGGCTGGAAGAACGCGACCAGCATAACCTCAATCAGGCCCAGAATAAAACCGCCCAGAACAGCACCCTTAATATTTCCGATACCGCCGATGACTGCGGCAATAAAGCATTTCAGTCCGGGCATGACGCCCATCAGCGGAGAAACCTGAGGGTATTTCATTCCCCACAGAATCACGCCGACAGCTGCCAGACTGGAGCCGATTCCAAAAGTGGCGGCAATGACCAGATTGATGTTGATGCCCATTACACGGGCGATTTCGTAGTCCTTTGATACGGCGCGCATCGCCATCCCGAATTTTGTCTTATTGATGACAAATAACAGGATCGTGATACAGACAATCAGAACAAAAGGTACGACAAGTGCCACCTTTTGAATGGAAACCGTACCAAAGGTCACGGTTGTCATCAAACCTAAAAAATCAGGGAAAGCCTTTGGCTTGCCGCTGAACAGATAAGTGGCAAGATTCTCCAGCAGGAAGGAAACGCCGATTGCGGAAACCAGGATGGAATCCTTCGGCGCGTCACGTAAGGGGCGATAGGCCACCCTTTCAATCAGCATGCCTAACCCTGCGGTCAGCACAATAACAAAAATACACGCGAAATACCACGGCAGGTGAAAGACCGCAACACCGAAAAAAGTAAAGTAGGCTGCCATCATGAAAATATCGCCATGGGCAAAGTTGATGAGACGGAGAATACCGTAAACCATTGTATAGCCGATTGCGATCAATGCGTAGAGGCTTCCCACCGCGATCCCGTTTGCCAGATTTTGTAAAAACAGTTCAAGCGTCATAGCACAACATCCCTATATCAAATTATTCGTTATTTTGCAACAGTAACAGTGTCTTTATAGGTGAACTTTCCATTTTTAACTTCTTTGATAATTGCGGAATTCTTGTCGGCATCGCCGTCGGCGGTAAAGGACAGGTTACCCGTTGCGCCTTCAATATCCTTCGTTTTTGCCAAAGCGTCGCGGATTGCGGTGGGTTCGGAAGAATTGGCAGCCTCAATTGCTTTGATGATCACAAGATACGCATCATAGCCCAGCGCACTTACTGCAGCCATGTTTTTGTCCGGATATTCCTCCTTATATGCTTTGACAAATTTCTTGCCTTCTTCTGTTACAGGGGCGGAATCGTCAAAGAAAGTGGAGATGGTGGCACCTTCTACGTCTTTGCCGCCGACAGAGGTAAATTCATCGATATCCCATGTATCGCCGCCAAGGAACGGAGCGGTAATGCCAAGCTGACGTGCCTGTTTCATGACAAGGGCAGATTCCGTAAAGTTGCCGGGGGCAAAGATTACGTCCGGATTTGCAGCTTTAACAGTAGAGAGCTGTGCGCCGAATTCCTGGTCGTTTGTGTTGTAGTTTACGGTTGTCACTATGGAATTCGGGTCGCCGGTCAGCTTAACAAAAGCTTCTTTAAAATATGTAGCAAGACCGACAGCGTAATCGTTTGAAACTTCCTGAATGATTGCTGCCTTTTTCGCGCCGCTCTTGAACGCGTAGTTTGCCATGACGGTTCCCTAGAACGGATCAAGGTAACAGACTCTGAAATAATAATCGTTTCCCTTTGTTACCAACGGATTTGTACAGGAGGCGCCGACCGCGGGAACCTTGTTCTTTTTCACAAGCTCACCGGCAGCCATTGAAAAGCTGGAACCCCAGGAACCGATAATAGCGGAGACCTTGTCTTTTTCAATCAAACGTGCAACAGCCGTCGTGGCCTGTGCTTTGTCTGATTTGTTGTCTGCGATAACGACTTCGACCTTTTTGCCCAGAACCTCAGGATAAAGTTTATTGGCAATTTTAATGCCTTCCACTTCTGCTTCTCCGCCGGCAGCGTTTGCGCCCGTTAATGGTTCAAACACACCGATTTTGATGGTGTCGCTGCTGGTCTGTGCAGTGCCGGATGCAGTATCAACTTTTTTGCATCCTGAAAATGCTGTCGCCGTCATTACCAATGCCAGTAACAGTGCTGCAATCTTTTTCATGCTAAGTTTCCTCCTCAAGTAATTTCAGTTTATTTTTTGCGGCCTGGCCGGGCCGCCGATTAACGCTGCATAAACTTTTTATGATTATATCATGCTAATATGCAAAATTCAAGCAAAATGAATTTTGCATTAAATAATCTGGCATTTTCGACAGTATTATTTGGACTTTATTAGCTTGCAGGGACGATCGATGAATATTCGAATTTGCGAAAGTGTAAATTTTATATATTAATGTAAACAATATTCTGCTTTTTGTTCCTGTTTATCACCTTAATTATGGAATTAACTCGATGAAATTCTTCTGTTAATCTCCTGCAAATAATCAATAAATGTTTAAATTCTACACATTATTACAAAAAAATTTGAAAATTTGCAAATAATACTGGAAAAATTTAAAAAAATAGATTATGATTAAGAAAAGTAATAAATTGTGTTTTTTATATCATTATAAAACTATGTTTGTGGAGGCAGGATGATGGAAGCAGTTAGAAAAAATGATAATAGTAGGTTTTTAAGCATTTTGAGAAGAATCTGGGACGGCCCGGATTATGATGCGGTGGAAGATGTTTCCAGCATACAGTTCAGTAAGGCACCAATCATGGAGTACGGCCCTATCAAGAATGTTGCGGAGTTTAAACTTGAGGTAAAAGACGACGAGCCGATCGAACCGCAATTCGCCGCGCCTAAACCCATTGAAGCAGGCAGGCCTGAATTTCAGCCGATTAAACCCGATTTTCAGTCTCAAAAGCCGATTGAGCTTCCTACCGCCAATGACTTCAATTCTACTAAGCAGACCACAGTGATATCGAAAGGTACCGTTATTACCGGTGATATAAAATCCGAAGGGAATCTTGAGGTGTACGGAGCGGTAACGGGCGGTATTATGGCGACCGGCAATATTAAAATCAACGGGAAGCAGATAGGTGACATTCAGGGCTCAAGCATCACTCTTTCTTCCTGTACGGTTCGCGGAAATATAACTGCAACTGAGGATATGAATATTGACAGCGATTCTGTTATTATCGGCGATATTAGGACTAAGAATCTGATGATTAACGGAAGGCTACAGGGAAATATCCAAGCGAAAAACAGCATAACCTGCCAGAGCAATGCAATTGTTATCGGCGATTTGAAAGCGGCCACGGTTACCGTGAACAACGGCGCGAAGCTGCAGGGCAAGCTTGAGATCTTCAATGGTCAGTTGGGTGAGATTAAGATTCAGGATGAAGATAAAAACGTTCGTCCTGCCGAGTAATTATAAAAACAAACCCCCGGCGTAGCCGGGGGTTTTCATATGCGGACAATCTTTTTTTGAATTTAAGTCGCGTTGTTGACACAACTTTAATATACCACCACATACCAGAGGGAAAGAATCGACTCAACTAGATTGTTGTGATATACTCAAATAAAATATGAGTCAAGTACACTAAATGAACATGATGAATTTAGTGTACTTGACGAAACACTAGATATTATCAAGAAATTTGAATATGTTGACAGTGTTTTACCACATATGCCCTTGCATTTTATTCACGCATGTGCTAAAATAATTTTTGTTGTTTCCGGGTGTAGCGCAGTTGGTAGCGCGCTTGACTGGGGGTCAAGAGGCCGTGAGTTCAAGTCTCGCCACTCGGACCATGCGGAGTGTCCTTATAGGATCTGAGTATCTTATTAAGGACACTCCGCTTTTTTATCCGGCTTTTGCTTGGGAGTAGCTTAGTGCTACTCCTTTTCTCGTTTTTAAGCGTACATCCGCTTCCGGGATGCTCTCGCGCTCCGGCACGGTAAAGGCTCCGATGCAGTTGTAAAAAATGGTAATCCGCTGAATGGTCTGTCCTCCGACCTTTTCGGCGTGATACACGTCGATGTGGTCGATCAACTCTGTCACCATCCGCTGTGAAAGCTCCCGAGTTTCTGTGTACCGGCGAATGGTTTCCAAGAAATTGTCGGCGGTCATGAGCTGCCCGCCCGCTTTCCGCAACTCCGATTTGAGCGCCTTGACTTTGGCAACGCTTTCGCCCTGCTCCTGTTCGTACTTTTTAGACATTTTGGCAAACCGCTCGTCGTTGATCTTCCCGGATACGTTGTCCTCATATAACCGTTCAAAAAGCGTGTCCAGTTCCTTATCCCGCGCCAGCAGACTGTCAAGCTCCTTTTGCCTCAGTGACCGTTCAAACGCCGCCGTTTTTGCCGAGTGGCCGATGATCTCCTTAACAAAATCATCTTCATACTCGTTTGCAAACTGTGTGAGACGGCGTATTTCCTGCAATACTACCTGTTCCAAGAATTCCAGACGAATGTAATGGGTGGATGTGCATTTTCTGTATCCGGTGTTATGGTTGCAACAGCTAAAAAATTTGATGTCATGGTTCCCCTGATTGAAATGATAGTTGAGATTACCGCCGCATTCAGGGCATTTTAGCAATCCCGAGAAGATACTCCGTTCGCCGCTGACCGTCGGCTTTTTTCGGCGGGTGCCACAGCGCATATTTTGAACTTTCTCCCACGTTTCGCGGTCAATGACGGCTTCGTTGGCGTTGAGGAACGCAACGCGGTTTTCCTCGTCGTTGGCAATACGCTTTTTCATCTTGTACGACTTGGAATATGTCTTAAAGTTAATCACGTCACCGCAATACTCCTGCAAGGTCAGAATTTTTCTGATGGTGGTATGCCCCCATTGCGTGGGCAAAACAGAGCTTTTTGTCCCGCCACGATTGATTCCTTTGCTTTGCCAATAGGACGTGGGATTGAGAACGCCGTCCTGTGCCAGCGTGGCGGCGGTTTCGGAAAGGCCGTATCCGTCAAGCGCCATCTGATAGATACGGCGAACGACAACGGCTGCTTCCTCGTCCACAATCCAGCGTTTCACATTGTCCGGGTCTTTCATATACCCATAGGGCGGGGGCGAAAGCGGAACGCCGGAATTGCCCTTGAGTTTATTGACGATGCGGCGCTTTTTGGAAATATCCTTCGCGTACCATTCATTCATGATATTGCGGAACGGGGTAAATTCATTGTCGCCCACGTCGCTGTCCACACCGTCCGAAACGGCAATCAGCCGTACATCGTGGGCGGGAAAAAATTCTTCGGTATAATAGCCGACTTTTAGATAATCGCGTCCGAGACGGGAAAGGTCTTTCACAAGGACAGCCGAGAGATAGCCCGCTTCAATCGCTTTTATCATTTGCTGGAATCCGGGGCGGTCAAGGGTCGTTCCGCTTATTCCATCATCAACGAAAAACTGAATATCCTCGTACCCTTTTTCCTTTGCCACTTTTTTCAGAATGGCTTTCTGGTTCGTAATGCTGTTGGATTCGCAATCAAGATTATCGTCGCGGCTCAAACGGCAGTACAGAGCGGCGGTATCCATATTGTGTTTTTTATTGTTTGACTGTTTCAAGACAGCCTCCTTTCCGGCAGTCAAACAAGCAGTATTTACACTTATAGTATACCGCTTCCGCCCGCCCGTGTTAAGGATGTCGCCGCCGCACAGACCCGTTCCGTATCGGATTTCATGAGCTTTAACAGAATTGCCGCGATTGTTTCGCCCCGGTCTTTATATACCGGCGTCACAACAAAGTTGATTTTATTGACCTGATAAGTATATTGTTCTGCTTCTGTTCCTTCCGGCATACTGTCTCCTCCCCAGAATTATGTAAATTGTTTGAGCCTCCCCGTGTCCTGTGGGGAAACACCAAAGGGCGGCACCGGCATGGTGCTGCCCTCTAATCTTGCTCCACACTTCGGGCCAACTTGGCCCGAAGTCAATAGGGGCTGTCGCAATAATGCCGGTCGGCTTCTTCAATGGATTTCATATCGAAAACGTAATGAAGTTCCGAAATCACGCGCTGAATATCATCAGGATTGAAATCGCAGTTCTCCATAGCCCAAATGACATAGCCGCGGCAAGCGTTATTGCTCCATTGCTGATCAAGCAATGTTTCTAACTGCTTATCCATTATAAAACTCCGTTCATCAACAGAGTGAGCGAACCCGCGCCGTAAGTTTCGGGCCGTCATAAGACAGGCAAACACGGCGCGGCCCTCTTTTTCGGTAATGCGAACAGAGTACCCGGACGGGCGGCGGCTTGTCCGCCCCATAGGAATTTCACCTCTCCCCATTCTGATGGCGAGGCGTCCTCATTGCCTGCGACGGCTCACGGCCTGAATGGCCGCTTCACGCTCGGACTGTGACTGAACGCAAGTATCCGAGTTTGTGTGCTTGATCAGGCGGGGCCAAGTCACGCCCCGCCTGCGGCATGGGCCTTGTCGCTCTCTCCATTCTCTGGCAATGGAGGTCATTGCGGGCCTGTCGCTCGGCACACGTACCCTTCGTATCCGGGTATCTTTTTATTCAGCTTTCAAAGTACAAACGAGGAAAAAGTATCCTCTACTTATTAGGACGGAAAAAGGCCGTTTTTCAAGGCGTCTTTTCAAAAAAATTTAATTCTTTCAATGTGTTTTATGACGAGAAGAAACCCGGCAGGCTTCATCACCTTCCGGGTTTCTTCTCGTTGTATTCTTTGATTACATTTTTTTCAGAAGTTCCAATAACGCAGCCTTTTGTTCTTTGTTGAGAGTGCTCCATATATCAAGCATTTCCCGCTGTTCCAGACTAAGGACAACGGCCTCGTTTCCTTCCGCGAAAAATCGGGAAAGGCTGATGCCGAGGCCCGTGCATATCGCTTCCAAAGTGGGAATCGTCGGCTGATTATTCAATCGAAACAAATTGTTGAGCGACCCCTCCGATATGTGGGCCTCTTTCGCCAACTTGTAATTGCTCCAGCCACGTTCATCCCGTAGCTGCTTAATTCTATCCAATATATCCACTTTACCGCCTCCGTCCATTTATAGCATACACATTTGCAGAAGCGTAAAATACGATTAATACAGCTTGCAAATACGCATATTCAAATGTATAATTGAACGTGTGAATAGCTATAGAATAGTCAAGGACAACCCCGCGCGGAGGCGGGGCGTCCTGCTTGGAATGTGATTATCTCCGGCAGAGCTTTTGCAACCGTTTAAGCGCCTGTTCGATTGTACTGACAACAGTCTGGCAGGATACACCTTCCAGTCTGGCGATCCGGCTGTAGCTGAATCCTTCAAAGTAGTATAGGCGCAGTCTCCGTCTCTGTACCTCGGTCAGTTTGCCGATGGCCTCATGGAGCCAGGCATCACGCTCCATTTTTATCAACAGATCGGCGGTATCCTCACATGCGGGAAACAGGGAATCGGACAAATTTTCATCTGTGCGTACCGTAAAGTCGAGATGTCGCCTGTCTTGCCGCCTTTGGGAGCGAATTTGTCGGTCGGACTGTTCCAGCAGTTCTTTGACCGGGGTTGAAACCTCAACACAAATCTTACTTCCACTGGCGGTTTTATATGTTATCGTTACAAGTGGCTTGTCCATTATGTTACCTCCGTTCATTTTGTGAGTTGATGCTTGATGAACGGAGAACGGCGGGGAACGGCAACCGGGACTACTATGGCGGTTAGGCCCAGCGCGAACTTCGGGCCAAGTTGGCCCGAAGTGGCAGGTTTTTTCCTGCAATACCGCAAAAAGAGACAAAAAAGCACCTATACGGGAAAGTTCCCGCAAGGTGTTAAAAGAAAAATGAGCGCAGTATTCACCCATGAACTTTGTTATGGTTTTTTTGGAGTTTTGAAAGATTAAGCTGTCAGCTAAGCCAAACCGTTACAACAAAGCAACGGTTCCTCCATTACAGACAATAGCGACTTTAAATTCATATGGTTCCTCCGCTTTAGCCGCCATCACTGTTAAGTCGAAGAAAACTGCACTTTCTTCAATGTTGGCACAGAATACGGCGGCCTTGAAATTCTTCAAAACCGCCGTTTTTCTATGTATGCGACACACGCTAAACAACGGTTTTATATTCGTTGTTAAGAATGTCAGTATCGCATAGCTGAAAAAGTTATCATAAAGAATGAGCCGATAACAGTGATTTTCTCACATGTTATCGGCTCTGCGTCTTAGCGTCTGGCTCTTTGATAACTGACATATTCAATTTTTTGACATTGATGATTGTTTCTTTTTTGCATTTCGGACAAAAGAGCGGGAAGTTCTCAAGTATTGTATCTTCTCGTATTTTAATGCGTGTCTTACTTTGGCAAACAGGGCATAAGAGCCATTCGGTCGGTTCCACTAAATCACCCCCCATTTAATCTACTTATTGATTTTTTTGAAAATATAAATAGAAAGTGATGCGAACACGACAGTAGAAATTAAGATAAAAATGATACTTGATACAGGTGAAACGATATTTCCATTCACGCTGTAAACAACCCCATAATGAAGTTTGTATGTATCAATCGAAGCCGTCGTGTTACTGAAAACTAATTGCATGGGTCTTTCCATCATAACCTGTCTTAACAATGTTGCTATATGGCTTAATGGAAATATCTTGATTAAAAACTGAACAGGTTGCGGGAATACACCCATTGGGAAATATGCCCCCAATAAAAATCCGATTAAGGTTCCCACAATCGTATTTATTGTTGAAAAGGCACGTTGAGTTTTAACCAAAAATGAAATAAACAAATTGATACTGCTTGCAAGAAGCAAGGATAATATAAGCAAGCCGAACACTTTCATTGTTTCCGAAAATGTCAGAAATTCTCCACCAGCCATTTTTATAAATAATTCACACAGAAAAAATGCAATCGCAGTAAATACAAGTCCAATCAACACGGCATTGATAAGATAGCCCAACTGTATCTTATTTCTTGATAAGGGTGTTGCCAGAAAATCTATGTCTTTTTGCCTTTCTTTATCCCAAACCATTACACCGAAGGCGGTAAGCGTTGTCGTTACGGTGCAGATTGTCAATAAACCTGCTACCATATGAGTGTCAGCCAGCCAGTACATAGCGGGGATATTGTTGCCTACAATGTTTTTTAATTGTGACAAATTCTCTTGTCTTAAAAAAAGAGCATAAAGTGCTATCAGTATTCCGACCGTCAAAAGAGCGAAAACAATTTGCACTCTGTCACGCCTGAAAACTTTGTTGTTCCGATTAACCAAGCTCAATAGTGCTTTCATTTCGTATAATCCTCCTTATTGTCACCAACCAATTTCAAGAACACATCATCCATTGTGCCTTGTATCATTTCAAATGAATCTATGCCTCGTAGTCGATGTAGTTTTCCAGATATTCCGGTACTTCCATCGCGCCCATTTCGTCGATCATGTAGCGGCCCAAATCGTCCTCGTCACAGATTCCGGGATAATACTCATAGCAGTCGAGGTTTTGCGCGAGGTTGATCAACTCTTTCAGGCTGCTTGTATGGTCGCCGCAGGAAAGGGCGGCTTCAAACTTCTCCCGGTCGCCCTCGTCCAAATCGTCCAGTAGAGTAGCGAGATAGTTCAGCTCATCCAGATCGGCGTATTCGGGGAGGCAGTCATACAGGCCGGAAACATCGGTTTCATAGTCTGTGATGAAAATTTCCTCATACCGTACTCCGTCTACATGGATACGCTGGAAAAGGGCCTGAACTTCCTCGGTAGTGGCGGGGAGCTTCAAAAACTCCCCGTCCAGATACCCTTCGTTGTAGCGCCCAAGATTAGTGACAAAGGCTTCAATCGCGCTCATTGGTTTCGGCCTCCCCGCGGCCCTGTCCCTTAACTGTCAGAATACCGTCCAGCGTGGTCGCCGTGATATTCAGCCGCCCGGCTGTGGCTATGTCGTTTTTCATGTCCTCGTTCATACCGTCGCCGCAAACAACAAGTACATGGGAACGGTGCAGAAGGTCGCGCCCGATGTCGATGCCGCTTTTGTGTTCCTCCGGGATGGCGTCGTTGAGAATCAGGGGAAGATAAAGCAGGGGGCAGACCGGGGAAAATCCGGCTTCGTATACCGCCCGGCAATACCGCGCTGCCTGTTTCGCGTCTGTATCGTGATTGCCGCTCCATGCGGCGGTGATGTACGCCAATGGTCTTTTCAAATAAAAGCACCTCCGTTTCTGTCGCGCCAAATGTGTCAACCTTTTCCCCCGCCCTTTCCACTCATGGAAAGGGGGCTGTTCAAGGGAATAATCCCCGTCGCATGGCCGCAGGAAAGCATAACCGGAGCCCGCCGTCAAGAGCAAGGCCGCTTCGCGGTGGCGCGCCGCGCCACTCTTGACGGCGAACATCCGGCTGTGCTACGGAAATTGCGGCGACGGGGAATAAATCCTTTGAGCATCAGGGCGCGGGGCAGCGCCCCGCTTATGGACTTCGGGTCAACTTGGCCCGAAGTTATTTTTCCTGTTCGGTCTGTTTTTCCGGTTTGGCAATATCCTTCTGCTGGCCTTTCCATTCGTCCAACAGCTTGATGATGGTATCCTTCATTTCACGCGGGGTCTTTTCCTTCCCGAAATACTGGCTAAGTTCCTGACTGGAAATGATCACTTTGTCTACCTCCTTTTTTTCTTCGAGCATAATGCCATCGATTACGTCGCCATTGAGCATCCCTTTCTGGTCAAGTTCCCGCATTCGCTGTGCCTGTGACAGCGATGGGGCTGACTGCTGGCCCTCGATGGCAACGGCGATATACCGCTGATTTTTGGGCTTGATGAAGGACATTTCAACGGCGGGAGTGAATGAAATTTTCTTTTCATCCACCATTTTCATCAGATCAGGCACAAGATCGTTCAGCTTGATATACCGCTGTACCTGCTTGACTGTCATTTTATTGCGCTCGGCCACAACCGCGTTGGAACGCTGCCCGTTTTCCGACTTCGGGCCAAGTTGGCCCGAAGTGGACAGGTCGCCCCGCACACCTTGCCGCTTTATGGCCTCCAACTGCATTTTCAGAGCCTTGGCCCGTTCGCTGGGGAGAATGTTTTCACGCTGATTGATGTTATCCTCCACCATCTGCGTAATTGCTTCATCGTCGGTCAGGTTGCGGACGATACAGGGCATATCCGCATACCCAGCCAATTCGCTGGCTTTCTGGCGGCGGTGGCCGGATACGATTTCAAAGCCGCCGTCCTCACGGGATCGAACGATAGCGGGCTGTGTAACGCCTTTATCCCTGACACTTTCCACCATCGCCCGCATTTCATCATCGTCCCGGACTTGGAACGGATGATTTTTGAAAGCGTGAAGCTCGGACAGGTTGAGGAAAACAATCTGTTCCGTTTCGCCCTTGCGCGGAGCCTCTTTCGGTTCCTGCGGCGGCTCCGGGGCCGGGGATTCCTCCTTCACCGGGGCCTTTTTCGCGGCGGCGGGTTTCTGCTTTTCCGCGCGAGGCTTGTGCTCCCTTTTGGGGGTCTGATTCGATTTTTCCGCTTCTGTTTTTTCGGGAGCCGGGGCCTGTTCGGCCTTATCCGCTTTTGGCAACCTGCCTCTGTGTGAGGGTTTCTTTTCCGACATAAGTTCATTGATTTTGTCTGGCGGAACAACAATGTCACCGGGGTTGGGAACATGTTCGCCGCCGATGTCTGATGGCGCGGGCGGCTCAATCGGTTTTTTGCCCTCTTGAGTCAGCACCGCTTTTTCCTCGACGGTCGGTTCAGGGGCCGGGGCCTCACCGCCGACTTCCGGCGACGGGACAGCGGGAGCAGTTTTTTTCTCTGCGGGAGTTTCGCTGACTGGCCCGGTTGTCATTTCCTCCGGATTGTTGGGTTTATCTTTTGCCATACGGGTTTACCTCCTTGCTGATTTTTTGCAGTAAAAAAGGGCCGAGAAAATTCTCTGCCCGTTCTGCCTGTTTTGGTATTTTTTAAAATAACCTGTTCAATCCGCAATCGTAAAGTTCAGCGTCAGTTCATGGGAAACAGTTTTCGCGGTTGCCCATGCCAAACCGAATTTAGCGGTAAGCGCCAGATTCCCCGACGCCCCGTTCGCGCCGAGTGTCCCCAAAGGTACTTCTGATGCAAGATTGCTTGTATAAACGGGCATTGCCCGGTCAACCGCCGTCCAGCCTGAACCGACTGTTTCCCTGATTTCCACGCCGAGCGCGATTCCGTTTCCGGTCTGTGCCGCCGTCAGGCTGTTCCAATCCGAATAGGACGTGGGGGCGGCGTCACCGATGCCGGAAGTCGCTTTCAGGCCCGCGACGGAAACCCGGACGGGGAAAGTGGAATGGTTGGTAATCGGAATATCCGGCGCGGTGAATGGCGTGTTGCTGTTCGGGTCGATGGCGTAGCCGATACTGACCGGATGTGTCACAGACACCAACTCGTCCACGAGATAATGAGCGATGGATGAAATATTTCCGGCATTGTCCACGGCGACAATATGGATGTAAAAGCTGCTGCCGGACGGGCGGGAAAAAGTATAGCTGCTTGATGTCGTGGTAATGCTCCCATCCGGGACGGTATCGGAGTTGTTGTCCACCACGATGGAGTAGCCTTTCATTCCGGTTTTCAAAGAGGTGGAAATGACCGGAGAATCGTATTTCGCGCCGTCGTTCTGTCCGGTGGCCTCCACATAATATTGATAGCCGGTTGCATTGTCCTGCGAAGAATAGTTGACGGTATACTGCGTTCGGTCAGAATTGTGCGTAACGCCGGAAATCGTCGGTCTGTCCGGCGCGTCCAAATCCTGTCCTTTATGGTCGTTCCAGCTTGTATCGGTTGTAATCTGCGCTAGGTAAAACAGGGCGTTTGCCGTGACGCGCTGCTCGTCCGGCGTGGCTTCCCCGTTGGAGTGACCGGTCTGAATCATGGCGCAGTTTGACCAACTGGTCAGATAAAAGGTATTGGTGCCCTGCCCGTTGGAGCCAGTTGCTTCTGCGCTGTTGGGGTATGTGTAGGGCTGCTGATAAGTCATCCACACGTCCCCGAAAGCAAGCTGATTGGAATGAGACAGCGGAACATTCAGAACCGTACCCACGTCTCCTATAGTCCACGGATAATTAGTGAGCAGGCCCTTCTTGGAAACTTTGATCTGCGAGCTGCCGAGCACGGTGTAATGCGGGATAGTCTGAATATCGCAGTAATGGGCGAGCTTGAAAAAGTTCGGCATGGAAATTTGGTCATTGTCCACCATCGTGTCATGCCCGAACAGAACGCCGCGCCCTGTTTTGATAAAGACGTCGGTCTTGGTTTCCGCCGAATTGGATAAATCCTGACTTGCGAAAGCATCCCACGCGCCGAAATACAGCACGTCATATTTGTAACTGCCGTTCGCGTTTTTCAGATAAGCGTCCGGGTTGGCGTTGAAATCGGAGATTGAAACGGTATCTACGGAAATGAGGCCCTTGCCATAACCCTTGGAATCATACCCGTTCGGTGTTTCCATCCACATTTTAAGGGATGCCGACTTCGGTAGGGTGTAGCTCTTGCCGTTCCATATTGTAAAGGAAATGGTCGGTGCAACAACGGGATAGATGTTCAAAACCTTCGCACTGTCTTTGGCGGGGATGCTCTGGAAGGTCGATTCATGCGCGGACTTGGAATAGAGCATATAGCTGTACGGCTGGCTTTTGTCGCTGTTTGTCCAGCTCAGCGCCACATAGTTCCCAGACGGGTTCGGCGTCGCGGTCAGCGACAGAACCGACGCGGCGGAGGCCGTGACGCAGGGAAAAATGCCGGATAACAGAATATCGGCGGCAAGCAGAGGCGCGAGAAAAAGCCGCTTGAATGATTGCCTCAAATAAAAATCCCCCTTTCAGCGTGGAAGATTGGCCGGGAAAATCCCGGCCAATTCCTGCGCCTATGTTTTTATGCAAGCTGAAACTGGAAAACAAGTTGATGGTTGGCCGTGTACGCCCCATCAAACGCGAGACCGTAGTCTGCCGTCATGGACAGTGCGCCGGAAGTGTTCGGATTCAGCGTTCCGACCTGTAACGGCGAATCATTGACCGCCCAATGGGTGGATGTGCTGTACCCGCTGTTCCAGCCGGAATTGCCTTTTGCGGAAATGCCGAGCGCAATGTACTTCTTGGAATCCGCAAGGTTGAGAGAACGCCACGCTTTTGCGGACGGATCAACGTCGGTAAAGGTAAGCGAACCGCCAGAAGCGGCTTTCAGGGATTCCACCGTGGCGATCACCGCGACTTTGGTGTTGTTGGTCACTTTAATGTCGGGTGAGGTAAAGGTTTCGGCATCCGGGCTGATGGCATAGGCCACGTTGATCGGGTGGGTGACGGAGATGGTCAGCGGCGAGATGGAGCCGTTGATCGTCACGTTGCCTGTGACGCTGCCTGTGCCGGTGTCGGTTTTGTCGGCGGCGAACGCCGGGACTGCCGCCGATACGCCCAGCACGGCAAAAGTAACAATGCCCGCGAGAACCCTTTTGAACCTGTTTTTCATTGGAAAACCTCCTGCATGTTTTTATTTCAGCCGCAGAAGCGGTTGATTACGATACGGACAGATGGATTTTGTAATCCGCCATGCCGAGATACGCCTTGCTTGCTTTGTTATAATACTTGATTGTTGCGGTCACGCCGTAGCTTCCAGATGAAACCGGCTGGGAAAGAACAAGGCCGTCAATGTGCTGCCCCGGATAGATTGGCGCGGACTTTGCAATGGTTTTGCCGTCCAACACAATTTCACACTGCATAATGACGCTGTTGGAGGACGGATTTTCCACTTTCCATGTACCCGCGCTGCCCTTTGACCCTTTGGAAAAGGTAGCCTGTGCGCTCACCTTGTCGGTGACGGTGACTTCCTGCTTTTGAAGCCGGGACAGGATTTCCTGCCGCGAAGGAGTGCTACCGCTTCCCGGTTCCGCACTTCCGGTATCGTCCAGAGACGGAGCGGACGATGAGGGGGTGGAACTGGATGGTGACGGACACGGGCAGGGATAGGGATGCTGATTCCCGCAGCTTCGTAACAAAAGCAGCAGGAGAAGCAGCAGCAGCAGAAGAATCACAAGAATGTACGGCCATTTGCGCTTTTGCTTTTTATCCTCCTTCTTACCTTTGCTTTCGTTAAATTTTTCAGATGTCATGTGGTTTCCTCCTTCATTCAGACATGAAAAAAGGCCTGATTTTTCAATCAGACCCTGTGGAGATGTGTTATTCCCCCTTCCAACTTCGGGCCAACTTGGCCCGAAGTGACTTCTATATACAAAAACACCGCCTGTAGTCTTACTAAGGCGGTGTAAGTATCAATAATTATTGATATCTTTTGACGAATTGCGTTGAATAAAGAAATGATACAATGTATAATTGTTACAAATACAAAGATCCATTCTATCTTGAAATGGAGGGCTAAGCTTGGAACGTGACTTTAGATATTTGAGAGATCAGCACGGGGATGCAGGTGCTCGTGAAATATTTGAAAAGATATGCACACAGTTGTTACAAGCTTGCTTTGGAAGTGATGCCCATAACATCCGAGTTAGTCAAGGTGATGAGGGCATAGATATATTAGTTGGCAATTTTGAAAAACCTATTGATAATTATCAATGTAAATATTTTATTGACGGTTTGGGTAGTTCTCAAAAAAGCCAGATAACGGAATCTTTTAAAAGGGCAATTGAAGCACCCGACTACAAAATGAAGAAATGGATTCTTTGCGTCCCCTGCACTCTTAACGCAAAAGAGTTCAAGTGGTGGAGTGAATGGAGCGGACAGCAGCACAAGATTTATGAGATTGATATAGCATTGTATGATGGTGGATATTTAATTTCACAATTAAAAAAGCATGATATATACGATGAAGCATTTGATAATGATATAAGGCAAAAACTTGATGAGATTTTATCTTATATCGAATCCGAGAAAGTACGCATTTCTGATGAAATTATCATACTTCTGGAAGATGTGGATGCAGACGATTATGACGATATGCTATTCGTGAAAAAGTTGGAAAATGCAAGGATTAAGTTAATTGATGGGTGTAAAAGAGACTTCTTCAACGCAGAATTTGCAGAATATATTATCAAAAGCAAGGGCGATCCTGAACGAATACGCTTACTTGATAATCTTAAGCGAAAGGTGTATACCTTCTGGGAGACTCAATATAGACGTTACCAAGATGACACAGATGGAAACGATTTATTAACCCGGACGTACGAACGTATTGAAGACGCCGATACGACAACATTGAGTTGCTCTCCCTTACCAGAAGTGAGTTTAATGGCGAAGAAAGGTATACTTCATCAATGGGCGGAAGAATGCAGTATAGGTTGGCTCAAAGATTATAAAAGCAGATTAGAAGAGTATCTAAAGAATGGAGGGGATTAACATGGAGGTTAGTTTCTCCAACTATATAAATGATGTTGTTCGAATTTTGGTATTACTGGATGCTGTTAAAGAACGAAAGTCTATAAAATTGACAGAAAATAAAATCAAATTGTATGATTACTTTTTAAAATTTCCTTGTACAATGCTTAGCGATGATATATACGAACTAAGCACACAATGGAATTTTGATGAGTATTATGCCTTCTTTCACTGGCAGCCCGATCTAGTTAGATATAGACAGAGCTTAAATTTTCTTATTTCAAAAGGTTTCATCGAAACAACTTTGGAGGACAATGCTATTGTTTATAAAATAAAAGAACTAGGGGAAGAAGCTTTAAATCGCATTGACAATCCCTATAAACAAAAACTTATCGAATTAGCAAATGAATTCATTCCTAAAATTGTGAAACTGTCGGAAGCTAAGATTGAGCTACTTATTCGTGAAAAATCCAACATATATCGAAGGAATGGAGGGGTTAAGTATGAAGGTTAAAATGAAGCTGGTCTCTTTAACCCTTATTGGCTCAAGAAAGAACTATACTGTTCCATTCCGAGATGGGTTTAATTATATTTCAGGCCATACATCAACGGGAAAAACATCTATTCTTGAAATGATTGATTATGCTCTTGGCTCAAAGGGACATAAATCATACATCGAAATTGGGAACTCCTGTTCCCAAGTAGAATTGGTATTATATATTGGCGATGAAAAATATAAAATTAGACGTCAACTATTCGATTTTAAAGCTGCTGTTATCGTGGATGATTGGAACGAAGAAAAGCAAAAATTTCTTTTTTATAATCGCTTTGGAATTGATACTCCTAGCAATCCTAAGTCACTATCTGCATTTTTAATAGAAAAATTGGGTCTGGCCAACATGACAATTTCGGGTCAAACTTTTAGTTTTCGCGATTTATATAAATATTGTTATATTAAACAAACTGAGATTGATAACGAAGACATACTTGGAGAAAAATCTTGGGAAAAGGACTTTAAACGAAAAGCAACATTTGAAATTATTTTTAACATTTATGATAAAACACTGGAAGAATTTAAAACCAATTTAGAGGCGAGAAGGGAAGAGGCTAAGGAACTTACTATTAAATTAACTGGAATACGAGACTTTTTACAATCCATAGATATAGCCGACTTACAGGAATGTACTCGAAAAGAGAGTAAACTCCATCAAGAAATTGTAGCATTACAGCAGCAATTATCTACTATTAAGAAAGATAAAGGGGTGGATTCTGTTGCCTCTATGGCATTAAGAAAAGAAATAGAGCAAATTAAAAATGCCCTTGAAAAAGTTGCCGAAGAGAAAGAAGATCAAAAACAGTATCTTAATAAACTTCGACTTCTTTATAATCAATATACTAGTGAAATCGAAAAGAAAGAACTTGCAATTGAAGGCTATATGGCATTCAACCAATATGAATTTCTTTTTTGTCCAAATTGCTTAAAACCAATCTCCCGTCCTGATAGTGTTGAAGTTTGTTGCCTGTGTGGCAGTGAAAGAAGCGACGATAAGGGCGAACTAGTATTGCTAAAAAAGGATATAGCTATTACTAGAAGAAAATCGAATGAACTGCTAAAGTTCACAGAAATTGAAGATCGAAAATATGATGGCATGCTTCGGGAAGAAGTTAATCTCAAAGCGAAGCTTCACGAAGAAGAACTTGAATTACAACATTTATCAAAAGATTATATAAATCCTAATATGGAGCAGATAGAATATATCAACTACGAAATAGGTAAGAAAAATAGTCTGATTTTTGAATTCCAAAAAGACTTGAAAATGTTTGAAGAAGTCGAGCGGTATCAGCAACTTATTAAGGATAAAGATGCAACTATCCAAATAATTAAATCTAATATTAAGGCGTTATCGGAAAATTCTGTCGACAAGCAAGATTTAATTAATAGACTTTCTCAAACATTTGAAGGCATTTTAGAGTCGTTTGAATATCCAAAATTAAGCACAGCGTATATTGATGAAAAAAGGTATCTACCTTATGTGCGCGGACAGAGATATGATGATTTAGGTAGCTTGGCTGGAGTTACTTTAATTACGATGGCCTACTATTTAGCTATTATGCTTGTTGGCTCATCATCGGAATTTTGCCATCCTAATTTGCTGATAATGGATTCTCCTAGAAAAAACTTGGGAGCTCAAGCAGCCAAAAACGAAGCTGAGGAATTTAAGGATGAAAAGATATTCCATGCAATAATAAAGTATCTGTATGAAACGGCAGAATCCATGAAAGATGATATTCAACTCATTGTTGTAAATAATGGATATCCTGACTTTTTGCCACATGAGTGCATTGTGGCTGAATTTGATTCTGACGCAAGAGATGGATTGCCAAGGGGACTTATCGATGACGCTATAGGCTAATCGGATAATTAGTATGTTAAGAATGGTTGGCAAATGATAGGCCGCTTTTTTGCTGCATAGTACCCCAAGAAACACACCTTTTTACATTTGTTATGCCTGATTTTTCAATCAGACCCCACAGGGAAATGCTTTCCCTCCCTTCGACTTCGGGCCAAGTTGGCCCGAAGTGACTTCTATATACAAAAACACCGCCTTAGTGAGACTATAGGCGGTGTAAGTATCAAATTTCTGTTTTTGGTGTAAATACTACTTGCAGATTGCCCGAAAACAATTGGTATTACTGGATTTCTCCAAGTCCTATAATTTCACTCCGACCATTTAACAAACCGTATGTTTACTGGTTTATTCAGTATCCATGCGGTTTTTTCTTGTTCTGGCTAGTACCGTAAACGCCATAAGACTATCAACTGTATTGCAATTTCATCTGGTACGTCAGCCATGCAGAGTATACAAACGTACTCATGACGAAAACTGGTGAACGCAGATATCTGCTATTCAATCGGTTGCGTGATAGGTATATTTTATACCGTTGCGGATTCGCTGCTGCTCTCTGACAACAGAATGTGCCATATCATGCTTACATAATAATAGCTTTATCGTTGTTTTTGATATGGCTACCACTCAAGACAAAGGTTCGGTTCATAATGCCCGTGTGGTGCTTTTGTTGGATGAGATTTTTTAACGTCTGAGCGTCACCTTGTCCGTATTCATCCTGTGCATATGCACATTCTGTGCCAGACCGAAGCCAAGGTACAGGCAGGCTGCGGAAGAACCGCCGGCGCTGAAAAACGGCAGCGTAACCCCCATAACCGGAAGGAGGTTGAGGCACATCCCTAAATTGAACAGTGCCTGCGCCGCAATCATGCCGAAGAAGCCGAAACAAATGGTACTGCCAAGGCAGTCCGGCGATTTTCTCGCAATCCGAAGCGTGCGGAACAGAAGCAGCAACAGCAAAAGCATAATCAGCATACAGCCGATAAAGCCGAGCTGTTCTCCCGCAACCGAGAAGATAAAGTCGGTCTGCTGTACGGGGACAAGACCTTTGCTGACGCGTGAATTGCTGTTAAACAACCCTCGACCCCAAAACTGGCCGCTGCCAATGGACAGTCTGCCCTGAATTTGCTGAAGGCCTTTGTCAAGAGGGTCTGTTTCCGGATGGCGAAAAATGGTAAAACGGTCTTTTTGATAATCCTTCAACATATACTTCCATGCGATAGGAAATGCTACCGCAAGCGCCGCAAAAACAGCCCCAAAATACCTTAACTGAATCCCCGCGCCGAATGCCATGGCGAGAAACATGCAAAAGAAAATGACCGCGGTACCGTCGTCACCCTGAAAATGGACCAGCACGATCGGAATCATAGCATGGCAGGCCAATAGGACAATCTGCGAAAATGATTTCAGCAGGTCGCGTTCTTTTAATGCTGACAGATGCTTTGAAAAAGTAATAATAAAGCCGATTTTCACAAGTTCGCTCGGCTGGAATGTGGTGCCTGGCAGTTGAATCCATGCCTTCGCGTTGATTCCTCCGCTGCTTTTCACCGCAATACCGAAAATCTGAGTATAAACGATTAAAAACAAGCAAAATCCCGCCACAACATACCAGTAACTTGCAATTTCACGGTAATCAATCAGTGTGAAAAGAATTGCGCCAACATAGCCTAGGATAATAGCTACCAGCTGTACTGTGAAATAAGACCTGCCCGATTCGCTGTTTGGCACCGTTTTCAGCAGGAGCAGGCTGTACGCCGATATGGTAAGCATGATTAGCCAATAAAGCTTGTCCGCCCGTTTTAGATAATTGACGAATGATTTTAATCCTCGCATGACTTCACCTCTAATTTATTTATTATATGATGGAAACGAGAAAACTGCAAGTGAATAATCAAATGAAACCGGTATGAGATTTCTCTCATACCGGTTTCCAGACCAATGACAAAATTGCGTAACCGTAAAAGGCAGACTTTATTCTGCCGGTTTCTGTTCACAAATATCAAAATCAACCTCGGCCGTAAACAGGTCTGCGTCAACGCTAATCCGGAAACCGCCGCCGCAGGCCTCTGTAAAGCTCCTTGCGATGGAAAGCCCCAGCCCACTACCGGTGGTTGTGCGCGAGCTGTCGCCCCGCACAAAGCGCTCGGTCATATCCGTTTTGCAATCCAGTTCATAACGCGAGGTATTCTTTACCGCCGCGTGAGCTTTTATTCCGTCGTGCTCCAATGTGACGAACACGCGCGAACCATCCAGTGAATACTGCAAAGCGTTTCCGATCAAATTCTGGAACACCCGGTATAAAAGCTTTCCGTCAGCCCGGATTATGACGGGAGTATCGGGGATATTTACCTTGAATACAAGACCGGAGGCTTCTACCTGCTCGTTCATATCGGCCATTGTCTGTAAAATCAGTTTTCCGTAATCCAGAACTTCCATATTCAGTTCGATATTCCCGCTCGTCGCTTTGCTCACCTGAAAAATATCCTGCACCATGTTCTTCAGACGGTCGGATTTCTGGGCAAGAATCTCAATATAATCTTTTATATGGTCCGGTAAATTCTCCTCCTGCTTCAACAAATCGATATAGCTGATAATAGCGGTGAGCGGTGTTTTCAGGTCATGGCTCACATTGGTAATCAGTTCTATTTTCATTCTTTCGCTTTTTAACCGCTCTTCAACCGCATAATCGATTCCCAACTGAATTTCATTAAGGTCAACGCAAGCTTTGTTCATATCGGCGTCGGCAGGCAGTTCCAGCGGTGTAATCAAGTCACCGGATTTGACAAGTGAAATCTGATTCATGAGCAGCCCCATATCGTAGACGGTATTCTGGAATCTGCGCACATACCGGTAAATCAGATAGATCATTCCTGCAATAATACAGCAAGCAAAAACAAGTATGGTAAAAGAACTCCCATGTATGATGGAAATCATAAATATACCGAATAAAAAAAGTAGTATTTCCGCCGCCAATAACGCCCAAAAGCGCTGAACCATCTGCCGCTGGAAGGGTTTTGCAAACTCAAATCTTCTGTAATTATTCAGTGCGGTGTTAAAGATGTTGTGTTTGTAGAATTGACGGTTATAGCGCATATCATTCACTACAAGATAATAGCAGAAGAATGATATGACTGCACAGATTCCCCACAGGTACCAATCGTTTCGCCATGAGTTTGTCATAAAGGCAAAGTCCAGATAAACCAGTACAACGGTGCAGATGGCTTTGAATTCACACCAGAACCAGCCGGTGAACCGCGCGAGCGCAAAGTCGCCGGCCTTTTTGTCTTTGCGGAGCAAAAGATACAGCATGAAGGCAATCGCGCCGAGCATAAGAAAGACCCCACCCGCGTACAGCGCGGTTTTCAGATTGCGCTGTGAATCAGGAATATAGGACAGTGGATTGCTGCCCTTTACGGGTGCAACAAGCTCACTGCGCACAAGCATGGTAACTCGATAATCCTCTATGTCTGGATAATTGAAATTTATGTTACTGGTATAGCCCGGCACATACCACATTGATTTTCCGGAACGGTAAACGCCGTCGCCGTAAATGTCGACCGTTTTTCCGTCCTTTGTGACCGTCACTTTTTTTCCGTCGAAATACAGTTTAAAGTTGTATCCCTTCGGGAGCGGGGCGGTATTCAAATCCAGACCCGGATACCCGTTGGAATGTTCGGCGGGATTTTCATGTGTTCCCGCTGAATAGAGGATGTTTTTTCCGGAATCCTCTTTCAACATTTCCCAAATCCCGGTGCCATCTTCTTTTTCATGGGTTAACGCATCCAGAATATCCTGCAGTTGAAACCCCATGGCTCGGCTGAACATGGACGTGTTCTGATAATCAGGAGTGAACGCATCATTTAATTCACGGGAAAGATAATCACCTCTGTTGACAATAAGTCCGGAAAAAAGCACCGCGATCAGGAGCCCCGAAATTGTCAGCATACTGAAGAAAAAGCACAGCCAGCTGAATATTATTTTAAATTTTTTCGATTTTGTATCCAATACCCCACACCACCTTCAAATATTCAGGTTCCTTTGGATTGAGTTCGATTTTTTCACGAATACGCCGAATATGTACCATGACGGTGTTTTCCACACAGTAGGCGGGCTCGTTCCATACACGGCGGTAAATTTCTTCAGCCGGGAAGGTTCTGCCCAGATTACGCATCAGCAAATCGATGATTTTGGTTTCGGTGGCCGTCAGCCGTACCGGATCGCCGTCTGCTTTCAGAATTCGTTCCTCTGTGTTGTAGGACAGCCTGCCGTTCAGAATTTCGTTCGTATTCATGTGCGCGTTAATGTCGCCAAGACTGAGGTACCGCCTAAGCTGTGAGCGTACACGGGCAACTAGCTCCATGGGATTGAACGGTTTTGTAACATAATCGTCCGCGCCCATGCTGAGCCCCAGAATCTTGTCGGTGTCCTCGCTTTTTGCCGAAAGCACAATGATCGGTATGTTGCGTTTTTCACGGATTTTCATTACGGCGGAAAGACCGTTCAATTTCGGCATCATTACATCAATCACAATCAGCTGGATTTCGTTGTTCATTGCCGCGTCCACCGCCTCCAGTCCATTGTAGGCGCAAAGAGCGGTATACCCCTCCTTTTCCAGCAGAATGGCGATTGCGCGGACAATTTCGCGGTCATCATCGACGATTAAAATACATTTCTTGTCCATTCGTTTCCCTCCCAAAGACCTTAACTAAAGCATACAGCAAAATTCTTAATAAAAGCTGACCATATTTCTTACAAAAAGCTGAAGATTCAATATTAATCCCGTATCATTTCCACCAAACAAATCATTCAAATAAAGAACTAACAGATTAACTTTTCATATTATAACACACAATAACGGATAAGATATCAGTCTGCCCTTACGAAAAAATGAAATATTGCCCTTTACTGTTCATTTTTATAAGAGAATATGATATAATTTTGTCATAATTATGTGTGAGGAGAATGCACAATGCTGACAGACATCGAAATAGCACAGCAGGCAAAACTCGTTCCAATTGCGAAAATTGCCTGCGACCTTGGAATTCAAGAGGAAGAACTTGAGCCATACGGCAGATTTAAAGCAAAGCTGAACGACTCTCTCTACAACAGACTTGCCTCCAATAAGGACGGCAAACTTATTTTGGTTACGGCAATCAATCCCACTCCTGCGGGGGAGGGGAAAACCACCACAACCGCAGGTCTTGGCGAAGCAATGAAGCAGATCGGGAAAAATGCCGTCATTGCTCTGCGTGAACCCAGCCTTGGCCCGGTATTCGGTATTAAGGGCGGCGCCGCGGGCGGCGGATACGCACAGGTGGTGCCGATGGAGGACATCAACCTTCACTTTACAGGTGATTTCCATGCGATTACATCTGCAAACAATTTACTTTGCGCCATGCTGGACAACCACATTCATCAGGGAAACGTCCTTGGAATTGACCAGCGCAGAATTTTGATAAAACGCTGCCTTGATATGAACGACCGTGCTTTGCGCGAAATTGTTGTCGGCCTTGGCGGGAAAATCAACGGGGTTCCTCGTGAAGACGGCTTCTGCATTACGGTTGCATCGGAAATTATGGCGATCTTTTGTCTGGCATCCGACATAACGGATTTGAAAGAACGGCTTGCGAAAATCCTGGTTGCCTATACCTTCGCGGGCGCTCCCGTTTTTGCGGCCGATTTAAAGGCGCAGGGCGCAATGGCCGCGCTTCTCAAAGACGCGATTAATCCGAATCTGGTGCAGACGCTGGAAGGCACCCCCGTCATCATGCACGGCGGGCCGTTCGCAAATATTGCCCATGGCTGCAATTCGGTCAGAGCTACGCGCCTTGCGCTGAAGCTTGCCGATTACTGTATTACCGAGGCCGGCTTCGGCTCGGACCTTGGAGCGGAGAAATTTCTGGATATCAAGTGCCGTCTTGCGGGACTGAAACCCAGCGCCATTGTGCTTGTTGCAACTGCGCGCGCGCTGAAATACAACGGCGGGGTTCCAAAGGACAGAACGTCGGAAGAGAACCTTGACGCACTGGAAAAGGGCATCGTGAATTTGGGCGCCCATATTGTCAATATGAAGAAATACGGAGTGCCGGTGGTCGTCGCCATCAACCGTTTCGGAACTGACTCCGACGCTGAACTTGCATTTATTGAAAAATACTGCCGCAGCAACGGCGCTGACTTTGCGCTTTCCGAGGTGTTTGCCAAAGGTGGGGCAGGCGGTGTGGATTTGGCCAGAAAGGTATGCGAAGCTGCGGAAAAACCGGCGAATTTCCGTCCGATTTATTCGGTTGATTCCACAATCAAACAAAAAATCGAATGTATTGCCAAAGAAATTTACGGAGCCGACGGAGTCGTTTATGCCGGTCAGGCGGAAAAAGCGATGAAGGACATCGTTGCGCTCGGCGGGGACCGGCTGCCGGTCTGTATTGCGAAAACGCAGTATTCTCTTTCCGACAACCCTGCGCTGCTGGGTCGGCCGAAAGGGTTCAGCATTACCATCCGCGACCTGCGGCTCTCAAATGGGGCGGGCTTTGTGGTTGCCTACGCGGGCGATATTATGACCATGCCCGGACTGCCTAAAGTACCTTCCGCTGAAAAGATCGACGTGGATGCAAACGGAAAGATTTCGGGACTATTTTAATGGATATAAGGGGACAGTTATGCAGGAAATGATCACTTTTTCACCTGCTGAGACGGAGGCACTCGGTGAAAAAATAGCAAAAACGCTGACCGGCGGCGAGGTGATTGCCCTTTTCGGCGGCATGGGAATGGGAAAAACCGCTTTTACGCGCGGACTTGCCCGCGGACTTGGAATTCAGGATGGTGTTTCCAGCCCAACCTTCGCGCTTGTCCACGAGTACCACGGCAGACTGGATGTCTACCATTTTGATATGTTCCGTGTGACCGGATGGGACGACCTTTACTCCACCGGTTTTTTTGATTATCTTGATAACGGCGGCGTATTGGTGATCGAGTGGAGTGAAAACATTGAGGCCGCGCTTCCGCAAAGTTCGATACGAATTGAAATTCAGCAGGGAACACGTGAAAATGAGCGGATTTTTCACATTGAGGGGATGAAACAATGAGAATACTGGCAATCGATTCTTCGGCAACTGCGGCCTCGGCGGCTTTGCTTGACGACAACAGGATTCTGGGGGAGTTTTACATCAATACACGTCTGACACACAGCCAGACGCTCATGCCGATGATTGACAATCTGCTGCAATGCACCCGCTCGGAGCTGAAAAGCGTTGATCTGTTTGCTGTTTCCGCGGGGCCGGGTTCCTTTACGGGAATTCGTATCGGTGTGGCGAGTATCAAAGGACTTGCCATGGCGCAGAATAAACCGTGTGCGGGTGTTTCCACACTTGAAGCCATGGCGCATAATTTGGAGCATCTGGAATGTACCGTCTGCGCGGTGATGGATGCACGCTGCGGCCAGGTTTATAACGCGATCTTTTCGGCGGATGGCAATTCTATTGAAAGGATTACGCCGGACCGTGCGTTATCCGTTGAGGATTTGGCGGAAGAATGTAAAAATTACGCGAAACCGCTATTGCTTGTTGGAGATGGCGCGAAATTGTGCTATAATAATGAGCGGTTTAAAAGCCTAAACGCGGTCTTGCCTCCCGAGCAGCTGATTTATCAGCGCGCATGGGGTGTGGCGAAATCTGCGTTCAAAGTATATGAGCAGGGCGGGGCAGTGTTGCCGGCGGCTCTTATGCCGGTATATCTTCGCCTTCCTCAGGCGGAGCGGGAATTAAAAAAACGGATTAAAGGAGAAACCAAATGATAGCTTTAGGAGCGGACCACGGCGGATTTTTGTTAAAAGAAGCAATTAAGAACTATCTTGCTGCCGAAAATATTGCTTATAAGGATTTCGGCACATTTGATGAAGCCTCTGTCGACTAC
This sequence comes from uncultured Caproiciproducens sp., assembly GCF_963664915.1. Classification (NCBI taxonomy): domain Bacteria; kingdom Bacillati; phylum Bacillota; class Clostridia; order Eubacteriales; family Acutalibacteraceae; genus Caproiciproducens; species uncultured Caproiciproducens sp. The sequence goes on along the minus strand of NZ_OY761810.1, from coordinate 2,839,396 downwards.
GCGCCGATTGCGGCCAAAGTTGCTCACTGCGTAGCAGACGGCGAGGCAGAGCGGGGGATACTGTGCTGCGGAACAGGAATCGGCATGAGCATTGCGGCCAATAAGGTTGAGGGCATTCGCGCGTCTGTGTGCACAAATGCTTTCTGCACAGAAATGACACGCCGGCACAACAATTCCAATATTCTTTGCCTTGGCGGCAGAGTGATAGATGAAAAGCAAGCGGTGGAATTAGCAAAGATATATCTGGAAACTGGTTTCGACGGCGGTCGCCACCAGCAGCGTATTGATGAAATTACTGCAATTGAGCGCGGTGAGCTGTAATTTTCTGGTTTATCATTGAACAATAATATAGATGGAGGCTGTCAACATGGATAAACAGGTATTTATCATGGATCATCCGCTTATTCAGCACAAACTGACTTTTTTACGTGACAAAAACACGGGTTCAAAAGAATTTCGCGAGTTGGTCGGTGAAATTGGGATGCTGATGTGTTATGAAGCGACACGGGATCTTCCTTTGGAGGATACAACCATTGAAACCCCAATGGGTCAGGCACACACGAAAATCATTGCAGGCAGAAAGCTTGCGTTTGTTCCAATTTTAAGAGCGGGGTTGGGAATGGTCGACGGCGTGCTGAAAATGGTTCCCGCCGCAAAGGTCGGCCATATCGGCCTTTACCGCGATCACGAAACACTACAGCCGGTCGAATACTACAGCAAACTGCCGCAGGATATCGAAGAGCGTGACGTTATTGTATTGGATCCGATGCTTGCCACCGGCGGCTCGGCAATTGATGCGGTCACCATTATCAAGCGCAGCAATCCGAAAAGCATCCGGTTTATGTGCATTATTGCGGCACCCGAAGGGATAAAGGCTTTTTCTGAAGCGCATCCCGATGTACAGCTTTTTTGTGCGGCAGTGGATGACCATCTCAATGACATCGGCTACATTGTACCCGGCCTTGGCGACGCGGGCGACCGTATTTTCGGAACACTGTAAAAAATCTTATCATATAAGAACAGGGGCGGCTTTTGGGCCGCTCCTGTTCTTTTGTAAAATGGCTTTTTTCGCCTTTTTATATTGCAGCCATGTTTATTTAAAATGAGCGCTGAATTTTTCAATCGCGTCTTCGTCGGCCGGGTCGCATGGAAACGGCTCTTTCATCAGAGAAAGATTTTCCACGTGGCGGATTCCTTCGCCGGGCTCAATACTGTACAGCGGGCTCAGCGATTCCATTTCAACGAAATCCCCGCAAACATAGGTTTCGTACGAACAGCCGTGATCCGGATATGCCGCCTGTGCGTTGTGCACATAACGCTTTACAAGCGTATATTTTCCATTGGTATACGACGCCCAGCCTAAGGTGTTGTTAACACCTAATTTCAGCGCGTTCGGATTGCCGCCGTCATGCCGTACAGTGAGAAATCTGTTCCCAAAAAACAGCCTATTGTCCTGTATGTCGGTATATGGCCAAACGGACAGGATTCTGTTGGGAAGAAGCGCGTTGCCGCCGTCTTTGCTCACCGGTATGACTTCTACCCCTCCGCTTTTTACCATTGTGAGCGCCCACAGCGCATAGGTTTGTTTTTCTTTCGAGCAGTTTTTTACGCTGTGCACTACCATGATGTCGGTGGTACCCTCGCCGATAATCACTTCAAAACTCAGCTGAATATCATTACTTTTCTGGCGCGGCGGCGTAAAGCTGACGCCTTCCGGCAAAATTCCGTACACAACAGGTTCGTTATCAGGATAATATGTTTCGGGCATTTTCTCCGGGCTCAGCCATACACGGTGGCCGCCATAATGGTAAAACGCCGCGTCTTTACCGTAACGTTCCATCATACTTTCACTATTGATAAAATTGCGCCGTTCCAGGTCATTGTAAAGAATGTTCGCTTCGTCGATAAAACCGAAGCGTACGATGCGCGGCCCGAACTCGATTGTTACAATGACGTCGATCAGGCCGTTGCTCAGCCTCAGGCATCTTCCATAGTTCTCATATTCCGTTTCTTTAATTTCAATAGACAAAAGAAAACACATCCTTTCAGCCAGATGATGAAATAGAAATAATGCCCATTGTCATATCAAGTCCGCAGGGCGCGACAGTTGGCATACACAAAGAAAAGAGGTCTGTTGCTCGATTCTCCAGTTCAATCATATTTTTCCCAGGATTGTCAAGAGAAAACATATCCGATGAATTGGTGATTACTGGAAGTTTTGCGATTGATTTCATCAAATGCAGGATTTCTGTACCGCGTTTGTTAAAGCCGAGTATGTGCAGGTAGGGAGGAATCCCTGAACTCATGGAAGAATTAAGCCCAAGAAAAGCAGAGAGGACGATTCTTCGAATTCTTGCATGAGTGTATCTTTTGGATTTTATGAGGGAATATACCTCATCCAAACTGGATGCCTTGCGTGCTGCGGCATATACCCGGTTTTCAAGTCCTTCGCTAATATCGGGAAGATCGGCAAACTGGGCGCGGTTCATGGTCCTCAGCTTTGCCAGAATAGCCCGCTCAACGGACGCAATATCAGCGGGGGCGTTTCCGGCCTCGATTTCATTTTTTGCTGTTTTTGCCGCTGCCGCAGGCATCAGGGAAGAAAAGTCTTCTCCGGACCGAATCATCCTGCGTATCTGTGAAGCGGAGGCTGTTTGACCGTCAAATGTATGTGTGTCATGTGCCGCGCCAACCCGTTTCATTGTAAAAGGGATTATTTTGGAATTCAGTCGGCTCAGCGCCTTCATATACTCGATGCCTAAAATATTATTCGGGTCACGCAGAAGTCCCGCGGTCTCTTCGCCAAACAGACCGGCTACCGCTTTTTGCCTGGCCTTTGCGAGAGTCGCTCCATTTTTCAGTTCCGATTGGATGCTTTCGCGCAGTTTCGTTGATCCGAGCGCTTGTTCCGCCTTATGAAGATCCTCAATGCATCCGCATTCACTGCCAAAGCTCAGCATGTCGGCACCCATCGCGTCCAGCAGCGCAACACCGCCGTATGCGAATTTTTCCGCACCTGCGAGCGCCCACGGCAGAGGCAGTTCAACAACCAGGTCAACGCCGTTTTCAAGCGCTTGTTTGGCCCGTGCCCATTTGGATAGAATGGCGGGTTCGCCGCGCTGCACATAGTTGCCGCTCATTACCGCGGCAACGTGGGTCGCCCCGGCCAAACGGGTCTGCGAAATCAGTGCGGCATGTCCGTTATGAAACGGATTATATTCAGAAACTATTCCGGCCACAAGCATTTTATGATAAACTCCTTGAATTTCCTTGAATTTAATGGATGAATGTACTATTATAATATACAGTATTATCTAAGCGGATTCAATAGCTATTAGATATATTAAAAGCGATTTTAGGAGGAAATAGGATGAAGATTTTGGTAATAAATGCGGGCAGTTCTTCGTTGAAGTATCAGCTGATCGATATGGAAACCGAAGCGATGCTTGCAAAGGGCAACTGCGAGCGAATTGGGATAGAGGGGGGCACCTTTACTCATAAGACCGCAGATGGCCTTAAAAAAGACATGAAGATCACAATGGTTGATCATAAAGAAGCATTTAAGCTGGTTACGGCTGCTTTAACTGATAAACAGGTTGGCGTCATCAAGGATTTGTCCGAGGTTACGGCAATCGGTCACCGCGTTGCTCAGGGCGGCGCAATTTTCAGCAAATCTCTTTTTATCAATGACGATGTTATTGACGGAATCAGAAGCTTGATTCCATTGGCTCCGCTGCACAATGGTCCTGAGCTTCAGGGCATCCTTGCCTGCCGTGAAGTTTTTGGAAAGAACGTGCCTGAATGTGTTGTTTTTGACACTTCCTTCCATTCCACCATGCCGAAAAAGGCGTATATGTTTGCAATTCCATATGAATATTATGAGAAATACAAAATTCGCCGTTATGGCTTTCACGGCACTTCCCACCGCTATGTAAGCAATCACTGTGCGCATATCATGCATCAGCCGATTGAGGATATCAGCATGGTTACCTGCCACATCGGCAACGGATCCTCTATTGCTGCAATTAAGGGCGGCGAAGTAATTGATACCAGCATGGGCCTGACGCCCCTTGACGGCTTCATGATGGGTACCCGCTCCGGTTCACTTGACCCGTCGGTGGTGACATTCATCATGGAGAAAGAAGGTCTTTCTCCTGCTCAGATGGATGAAATCCTGAACAAGAAATCAGGTCTGCTGGGCATCAGCGGTTACAGTGATGACCGCGATGTTATGAAAGCGGAAATTGAGGGGGATCCTAAAGCGATCCTCGCTCATGAAATGCTGTCTTATCAGATTATAAAATACATTGGTTCCTATGCGGCGGCGATGAACGGCCTTGACTGTATCGTGTTTACAGCGGGTCTTGGTGAAAACCAGTCCCATCTGCGTTACGCAATCTGCCGCGGTCTGAAATTCTTTGGGGTGAAAATTGACCCGGTTCTGAATGATAAAATGGTTTCCGGCCGTGAGGGTAAAATTTCCACTTACGATTCAAAAGTTGCCGTCTATGTCATTCCTACAAATGAAGAGCTTGTAATTGCCCGCGATACAAAGGAAATTGTAGAAAAACTGGCTTATGCCTCTACAGAGGACAAGACGGTCGTTGACCCTGAAGATATCTGATCAGAATTACAGAATAAATAAAAAGGATGCATCCCTCGGGACGCATCCTTTTTATTTATGGGCTTTTTGTCTTTTAATGACTTTTAAGCGGGAAAACTCTTCCCTGTCTTTTTCTTCCAGCGCGTCCGATATGAACTTCACTGTTTCTTCAAAGCGGGGAATCATAATGTTTTTCAGTGCGTTGGCTCTTTTTTGTGTCTTCTTTATTGCGTCGGCCAGCCGGTAAACGCTGTTTTCAACCTCTGCAAGCTCAGCGGTCAGCCGCTTTACTTCGGAAAATTTGATATAGGCGTTGTCAAGGGTGATGTTGGTGGAATTCAGTCCAAATGGAATCGGAACACATACCGTGTCAAAAGAAACCATTGGTATTTCAACACCCATTACACTTCTGTACGCCACATTCAGATTGTTGTCAAGCGGAACCGTGCGCGACAGCTCGTCGCAGATGCCCAAAGTAATATTTGCTCTTTGCAGCGCGGCGTAGGCCTCATCGTACGTATTGTCGATTACGCTTTGAATTTTTGCGGCCCGTTCAATCAGAGCCATCATTTCACGAATTAAAATATTGCGTTTACGGTCAAGAAGATCAAAGCCTGTGCGTGAAAGCGCAAGGGTCTTTTTTGTGGCGAGCAAATTGCCTTTTGTAGGCACTGTCTGGCTGCTCAATGCGGCTCACCTCCTTTTTGGTTGGTAAAAATCGTGCAATACTGCACAATTATTCCTTTGGCGTTTCCTGATCGGGTTTCTCCGGTTCTTGTGTCTTAGCGTAGTATTTATCAAGGATAGCGTCATCCACACGGTCCAACTCTCCGCGCGGCAGCGTGGAAAGAAGTTTCCAACCTAAATCAAGGCTTTGATCAATGGTGCGGTTTTCATTGAAACCCTGGTTGACAAACTGGGATTCAAACAGTTTGCCGAATTCAACGTATTTCTTATCAATGGGGGAGAGCTCTTCTTCACCGATAACCGATGCGAGCGAACGGGCATCCATTACCTTTGCATAGGAAGCAAAAAGCTGGTTGGAAAGCGCTGAATGATCCTCACGCGTGTAGCCTGCTCCAATACCATCTTTCATCAGACGGGAAAGGGAGGGGAGTACGGCGACGGGGGGATATAAACCGGAACTGTCGAACGAGCGGTCCAGCACGATCTGACCTTCCGTAATATAGCCGGTCAGGTCGGGGACGGGGTGGGTAACGTCATCGTTGGGCATAGTTAAAATTGGAATCTGCGTGACGGAGCCTTTTTTACCGCGGATCATTCCTGCCCGTTCGTAAAGTGAGGCCAAGTCGGAGTACAGGTAACCCGGAAACCCTTTTCTGCCCGGTATTTCTCCTTTGGAAGAACTGAATTCACGAAGCGCTTCGGCATAAGAAGTCATGTCGGTCATAATGACAAGGATGTGCATCCCCAATTCAAAAGCAAGGTATTCCGCAACGGTCAGCGCGCAGCGCGGAGTCAGAATTCTTTCGATGATTGGATCGTTTGCAAGATTCAGGAACATAACGACCTTTTGCAGCACGCCTGATTCATCAAAAGAACGGCGGAAATATTCGGCCACATCGTTTTTAACGCCCATGGCGGCAAAAACAATTGCAAAATTACTGCCGCTGTCGTCGCTGATTTTAGACTGCCGCGCAATTTGAACGGCAAGCTCATTATGCTTCATTCCGGAACCGGAAAAAATCGGAAGCTTCTGACCGCGAATCAGCGTCATCAACGTGTCAATAGTGGAAATGCCGGTGTTAATATAGTTTTTCGGATATTCTCTGGAGACAGGATTGATGGGCGTACCGTTGATGTTGCCCTTTTTCACGGGGAAGATATCGCCCAAACCGTCAATCGGACGGCCGGAGCCGCCGAATACACGGCCAAGAATTTCAGGGGAAAGCGGCATCTCCATCGGATGCCCCATCAGCCTTGTGCTGGTATTGTCGAGGGAAATGCCGCGGGTGCCTTCAAACACCTGAATGACAACACGGCCGCCCTCCATCTGTACGATTCGGCCCTGACGCATGGTTCCGTCATCCAGACGGATATCGACGACCTCTTCAAACGAAGCGTTCTCAACATTATCCAAAACAATCAGAGAACCGTTAATTTCTTGTAAGCCGATATAATCAAGAATCATGGTGTAACCACCTTCTTAGGTAAAATTAGAATTTTCGTCCGGGCGTCAGGAAGCAAGAATTCCGGACAGTGTCTTGTCTATTTCTTTTATATAGTCGTCGAACATCTCAAGTTTATTATTGGGAATATCGTATTTCATCTTCACCAATTTATCAAACAGACCCGAGCGTGTAATTCCGGAAATAGGCACTGAAGCGGCAACAAGCTGTTTTGCCTTTTTATAGAGGTATAAGATTACCTTCATCATCAGTTTCTGTTTTTCAAGCGGTACGAAGGTATCCTCTGCGTGAAACGCATTTTGCTGTAAAAAACCGACTCTGATAATTCGGGCAATTTCAATAATCAGCTTTTGGTCGTCTGGCAAAACATCCGAACCGATCAACTTGACAATTTCCATCAGCTGGTTTTCTTCCTGCAATATCTTATTGATTTTTTTGCGGTATTTAATAAAGTCTTCACCCACATTCTCCGCATACCACGGATCAAGATCGGTGAAATATTCACTGTAACTCTGGGTCCAATTGATCGCCGGGTAATGCCGCGCATAAGCGAGTGATTTGTCCAGTGCCCAGAAGCAGCGGGTAAAACGCTTTGTATTTTGTGTGACAGGCTCGGAAAAGTCAGAGCCCTGCGGGGAAACAGCGCCGATAATAGTAATGGAGCCGTCTGTGCTGTTTAAATTTTTAACCATGCCTGCCCGCTCATAGAACTCGGACAGACGGCTGGGCAGATAGGCCGGAAAGCCCTCTTCGGCTGGCATTTCTTCCAACCGCCCTGAAATTTCACGCAGCGCTTCGGCCCAGCGGGAAGTGGAGTCTGCCATGATGGCAACATGATAGCCCATGTCGCGGTAATACTCACCGAGTGTGATTCCCGTGTAAATGGATGCTTCACGCGCCGCGACAGGCATATTGCTTGTGTTTGCAATCAGCACGGTCCGGTCGGTCATAGGTCTGCCGGACTTCGGGTCGATCAGTTCAGAAAATTCATCGAGAACCTGGCTCATTTCATTGCCGCGCTCACCACAGCCGACATAAATAATAATATCGGCGTCGCACCACTTGGCAAGCTGATGCTGGGTCATTGTTTTTCCTGTGCCGAATCCGCCCGGAATTGCCGCCGTACCGCCCTTAGAAATAGGGAACAGGGTATCGATGACGCGCTGCCCGGTAATCAGCGGAACTTTTGTCTGTAAACGCTGCGTTACCGGACGCGGTGTGCGGATCGGCCACCTTTGACAGAGGGTAAGCGACTGAGTTTTCCCGTGTTCATCTTCCAGTTCAACAACAGTATCATGAATTTTATACTGGCCGTTCTCACTTACCTTGGTAACAACGCCGGAAATCAGCGGTGAGACCATGCATTTATGCTTAATGATTGTTGTTTCAGGGCATTCTGCGTAAATATCGCCGCCCTTTAACCGGTCGCCAACTTTGACGGTAATGGTTACGTCCCACAGTTTGTTTTCATCCAGCGGGGATACATTGCTTCCGCGTGCAATAAATGCACCGGACTGTTCCGCTATGCTTTTCAGCGGGCGTTCAATTCCATCAAAAATATTGTCGATAATACCGGGTCCAAGCGTAACATTCATGGGACTTCCGGTGCCGAAAACCGGTTCACCCGGAGTTAATCCCGTAGTTTCTTCATAAACCTGAATGGTAATTAGTTTGTTTGTAATGCCGATTACTTCGCCTACAAGGCGTTCGTTTCCGACAAATACCATCTCCATCATGGAAAAGCTGCGCGAGTCCTTTACGGTTACAACAGAACCGTTTATTCCGAATATAGCATTCTGATTATCCATCTCATTCATCTCCGATATAACAATTGGGTACTGGCTCAGACTACAGCCATTCCCGAGTTTTCTTCAAACCACTCGCGCTGATCCTCCAACATGGAATCAAGCGTTTCATCCGCCGAAATACCCATTTCAGGGTTGTAGGCGCGGATACCGCCGATATGGATGTCAGGGCTGATCTTAAAAGTACAGTCGCTTCCAAAAGCTTCTTTAATCAGCTCCTGGTAGTTTTGATCTTCTTTTTTAATGCACAGAACCGTGCCGGGCCCGGTAAAGGTTTTTGAAAGCTCGGATGCAAATTTCTTCAGCAGAGCGGTATAATCGCTTTTTTGTGTGAAATCAACAAGCGCTTTTTTGGCTCGCTCAAAAACCTCGGCAGTGACTTTCTGCCGTTTGGCCAGCAGGTCTTTTCTGGCATTCATTTCACGCTGAGCCATTTCACGTGAAATGCCGTTACGCATTTCCACCATTTCCTTTTGTATAAGGCGGTACGCTTCGGTTAAAACATCGACCTCGGCCTCGTCCAGTTCCTTTTGCTTGAATTCCGCGACTTCCTGTTCAATCTTTTTACGCTGTTCCTCAGCATAATGATTGATCGCAAGATAGAATTTGTTCATTTTGTCGTCATTAACAGCCATCATTAAACCCCCGTTTCGCCGTAATTGCGGCTTAAATTTTGAGCCCGATCGCCTCACGGACATAACGGGTAATCGAATCCTTTGTACGGCCGTTGCCGTGTCTGTCCGGGATTTCCAAAATAAGTGGGCGCTTTTGGTTGAGTTTTAAGTCATACACCATGTCGAAGCAAAGGGAAATCAGCGTTTCCGTCATCAGAATCACGGCAACATCTTCCATGGCCATTGCCTCTTTCAGTGCTTTCTGCACCTCGGCTGTTTCGTGAACGACAACGCCGTCAATTCCGGCCAAGCGCAGTCCAACCTGCGTATCCACATTATCGCTTATCAGGTAAAAGCGCATATTCAATGCACCTCAGCTTTCGATCAATTATTGAATCTTATTCAGAATTAGAATTGAAATCAGCAAGCCATAAAGAGCGATACCTTCGCCAAGTGCAACAAAGATGATTGCTTTACCAAAAGCCTTTGGGTCTTCACTTGTTGCGCCAATAGCGGCAGGAGCAGCTGCGGCAACAGCGATACCGCCGCCGATACCGGCAATACCAACTGCAAGAGCAGCTGCAATTAAGCCGAGACCTTTTCCGCTGTCAGCGACAGCAGTAGCTGCTGCTCCTGCTCCTTGCGTAACGGCTGAGTTTGTTGCTGTTTGGCCCGTTGTTGAGGCAGCCGATGCTACCACCGGGATTGCAAAGGTTAAAACACAGACTGCCATGAAGGCCATAAGCTGTGTTGCAACAGCGCTGCTGGTCTTTTTACCGTTTTTAACGGAACGAATGGAAAGAATTACGGACACAATTAAAAATACAACCGGTAAGCAAATTAATACAAAATTCATGATATTACCTCCATCAAATATCTGATTGATATAGTTTTATCAGTAGAAAGCATTACTGCTCTTTACGAACAACGACAGGATTAAAGGGACGGCCCTCGCCGTCAAAGAAGCGGCTGAACATCTCGTAGAATTCAAGTCTTAGCACCTGAATACCAACGAGCAGACCTTCCAAAGCCATAACAAATACATTGCCGATAATGACAACCAGAACGTATCCGATACCACCGGTCATATCGGCCAGTGTAAATACAACCATCATCATACCGGCGTGCACAAGTACAAAGGCACCCACACGCAGGAAAGAGATGGTGTTACTTGCGTAACTGAGCAAAAATTCAAAAAGTTCAAAGAACTCTTGTACAATGTAACCGCCCCAGCTTTCGGGCTTCCAGTCCGAGCGGTGTTCAACCAGCCCGCCGAGAACCTCGCGGAACATAATGACCAGCATCGGGAGGATAATGAAACAAAGCACATAAGCCAAGTTCACAATATTCCAGCCAAAAATCGCCTGGCCGCCAAACCCTGCTACAATGGAACCGTAGAAAACGAAACCGGCGACGCCATTTTGACTAAACAGTGCATTTTCATAGTGTTTTCGTTTCAGTGAGGAGTAGATATTAATTAGCATTGCAATCAGCACAAGTGACACGCCGATTCCAACAGCGGAATAGATGATTATGTTTGTGGTGGCAGGCTCCATCACCGATACCGGTTTTTGATCCAAACCAAAGAAGGTTTTGTAAAACAAATCGAGTGCGTTCTCAAATCCGAATGCCGAGCCAAAGATGATTCCAAACACGGACGAAGAAATTCCGCAGGACACCAAAATTTTGCCAAGCTTCATTTTCTTCATTTTCCACATCAAGTATCCTAGAATCGACACACAAATCCCTTGACCAAGATCGCCGAACATAATGCCAAACAGCAGAAAATAGGTAATGGCAACAAAGGGGGTAGGATCAACCTCGTCATAACTTGGAAGCCCATACATGTCTACAAAGAATTCAAAGGGCTTGAAGATTTTTTTATTTTTTAACTTGACGGGCGGCGAGTGTAAAAGCTCGTCCTCCGCTCCTTCAAAGGTGTAATTAAGGGACTCCACTTTGTCAAGTTCCTTTTTGAAATACTCCTCCTTGTCCGCCGGAATCCAGCCGGTGAGGATAAAATTATCATTATATCGGGCTGCATAATGCCGGATTCCAAAATAGACAGCCTGCTCTGTCAGCCAGGAATAGACTTGCTGACACATTGGTTTTTCCTTTTTCCAAAGGGCTTCAAACCGGTCGTCCACACGCTTAATGCGGTTTATTTCGACATCGCGTTTGCTGCGGAGCGTTTCAACACCTAATTCCGGGCTGCCAGTCAGTTCGATCAGGCGCGTCCGTTCAAAGTAGAGGCTTGAGAAAATACGGTCAACTTCGCTGACCATATCGATAGGTGAAAAATAAACTCCCCAGTAATGAGTCGCATCGCTTGTGGATGGAAAAAAAACAATGTATGGGTTTTGTTTATAAGATTTCAATTTTTCATAGCTTTCCTTTGGCAGAGAGCCGAATCGAACCTTAATGTACTTGCAGGCATGAATTGCATCAAGGTCCAATTCCAGACCTACAAAATGACTGATTTTTTCTATCTCTTTGGTGTAATCCTGAATGTTAAGCTGCGCATCCGTACGTTCTTTCTGCAATTCGCTGAAAGACGACGATATAAAATCAACATAGGAGTTCAGTTCATCGCGGCCGATTTTTATTTTAGAAACTTCATCGGCACTTAGAAGTCCAAGCTTTTTTTTCGAAGCTGCCAAAACATCGGCAAGCTGCTGCAAAGGCTCGGAGTAAGGGTTTTCTTCATTCAGCGGGGAAAAATCGGACGTGTCAGAGTAAAATGACAGTGCATTGTCAGGATGAAAGACACATGACTTTCCGCACAATGTGGTGGCTTGATCTAAATCAGCCATTCTTCCTATAATACTTACCACTTTAACTTTTAAAACGGCCAAATATCAATCACTCCTTTCACTGAAATTGAAAACAATTAGATATTTTGCGATCTCTTCAGGAGGTAATTTGTATCTGATACCCTCGACTATAGTAATAATATCTGTCAGTTCAGTCTGCATGATAAAGGTATACGAAATCATCACGACCGACGGATGTGTTGAAAAATGAATATCGTGCCTACATGTCATATATTTTACACGATCGGGGATTTCACCGGCATAACTGTGCTCTATTTTAAGAAAATGCTTGCCGATGGCGGTCTGCTCCATCAGCTCGGTCACTTTATCCGCACTGTCTGCATTAATCATTTCATTCAAAATACGCCTGTTAATGCTGCCGAACGGCAGAAGGGAACTGCGGATGAAATCGGGGCCGGCGTTGTAGGAAATTTTCAGACGGATAACGCGGGCGTAATTGATCAGGTCAATGTACGAATTGAAAATTTCATGAAGCTGTTTTGCGGTTTCCCCGTGAGTATACCGGTTGATTACGTCAAAAACGTTGTTGTATAAATACGTGTAAAGGACGTTTTCAATCCCGGTAAAATTGATTGGAATTCCTTCAATAGGCTTGAATCCTTCCAGCAGCTTTTGATACGGCGTATGGCTGAGTGCATTCAGCAGATCATCGAAGCTCTTAACTTGGCTGAGAGCCGTCAGATTAATGTGTGTGTGCCGGGTCAAATACATTGGTAAAGAAAACAGATAGTCCTCCGGTGTGCCGGCTTCAAGCAAAAGAATACTGTGTAAAATCTGTTCGATTTCGCTGCGCGTAATCAAATACCGCGAAAAATGTTCACCCACAGATATTTCATATCTGCAAAGTGAAGCATAGTCTTCAAAAAGCTTTTGCTTCAATTTTGCTTCGAGTTGACTGCGGTGAACGTTGTTTTCATCAATACCTGCAAGCGCTTTGCCGTATATCGTCTGCGTTTTCAGATAAGTGGCGACTTCTCCAACGCTCTGGCATGCTAGAAGTTCCTTGTAATTCTGTTTCGTAAGGCGTCTTCCATACATAGCGCGTGCTTTTGACAAAATTGCATTGGAAGATAGGGTGGAAAGCATTTGAATCACTCCCCTAAAACTCTTGCGACGATTGAATTCACCCACGTGTCGCCGTTTTTACTGTAAAGGTCGTCGAGTTTTTCTGCAAGCTCGGCATTTTTCTTCTTCTTTTCATTCCAGTCGGATTCGGCGGCCGCCCGTTCGTTCGGCTCGTTCAGGACAATTCTTTTTCTGGCCCTTTCAAGATAATCGCTTCGGATCTGCTCACGCCTTGTCGCGACTTCTTTTTCGGAACTGACCTTTTCCAGCTGGGCCGCATCGGTAATTTCCCTAGCTTTACGGTCCATTTCGACAATTTGTTTGATCAAGTCTTGCATTTTGACGCCTCCTCGTGGCGAAATAAACAATTTATTTCAAGATATTTTGTAAACTTAAACATGTTCAGCGATAATCCATTATAGTCCCGCCGTATCACTTTTACAATATGCAATTGTATGCAAGGAAAAATTATGTTCCTCAAAAAATTAGGTATTGTGCTCAACTTTTTGAGGAATTTATGACTGATTCGTGAAGTCGCTAATTTTTCAAACTGTGTATCGGCGCAGGAATTCGCCCGCCGCGCTGGATGAATTTTAGAGGCGAATAACGATTGACCTCCATGACGGGGCCGCCGCCGAGAAGTCCGCCGAAATTGAGTTCGTCACCGGCTTTTTTACCGATTGCCGGGATCAGGCGTACGGCGGTTGTTTTAGAATTCACCATGCCGATGGCGGCTTCATCCGCAATAATGGCCGAGATGATTTCAGCGGGCGTGTCGCCCGGAATTGCTATCATATCCAGACCCACGGAACACACAGCCGTCATTGCCTCCAGTTTTGTAATGCTCAGCGCACCGCATCTTGCGGCGTGAATCATGCCTGCGTCTTCTGTAACCGGAATGAACGCTCCGGAAAGGCCGCCTACATGAGAAGACGCCATGATGCCGCCTTTTTTGACAGCGTCGTTCAGAAGAGCAAGCGCCGCAGTTGTACCATGCGCGCCGCAGCACTCCAGTCCCATTTCCTCAAGAATGTACGCTACGGAATCACCGACGGCAGGAGTCGGTGCAAGCGAAAGGTCAACAATGCCGAACGGCACATACAGCCTGCGCGAAGCCTCCTGTGCGACAAGCTGACCCATCCGCGTGATTTTAAATGCCGTTTTCTTAATAATATCCGCTACGCCTGTAATATCGCAGTCACCGGCTTTCGCCAGCGCCGCGCGGACAACGCCCGGGCCGGAAACCCCTACGTTAATAACGCAGTCCGGCTCGCCGGCACCATGGAATGCGCCCGCCATAAACGGATTGTCCTCCGGCGCGTTGCAGAATACGACCAGTTTCGCCGCACCGATACAGTCACGGTCAGCGGTGGCCTCCGCCACTTCGCGGATGACCTTTCCCATCTTTGCGACGGCATCCATATTGATGCCGGCTTTGGTTGTTCCGATATTGACGGAGGAGCAGACGAGTTCGGTTTCACTCAGCGCCTCCGGAATGCTTTTAATCAGCGCATAATCGCCGGGTGCAAAACCCTTGTGAACCAGTGAGGAATAACCGCCGATGAAGTTTACACCGGTTGACTTGGCAGCGCGGTCAAGGGCCTTGGCGAAATGCACCGGGTTTTTTCCGGGGCATGCGGCCGCAATCATCGCAATGGGAGTGACGGCTATTCGCTTATGGATAATCGGAATGCCGTATTCCTTACTGATATCTTCGCCGGTTTTTACTAAATTACCCGCATAACGGCAAATTTTATCGTAGATTTTATCACACGATTTGTCAATGTCCGAATCTACACAGTCCAGAAGTGAAATACCCATTGTAATGGTACGCACATCCAGGTTTTCATTATCAATCATGTTAATGGTTTCCAGTATATCATGAGAGTTTACCATTTATTGTCCCCCGACCCTTCTATAAAAAATGAACGCTTTATATCCGGTGCATCGAATTAAAGATATCCTCGTGCATAACATGAACGGTAAGGTTCATATCACTGCCGATTGCCGTGAGCTTGTCAGACAGCTCGTTGAAAGGAATGGTGGATTTGGTAATATCGACCATCATAATCATGGCGAACAAATCCTGCAAAATAGACTGCGTCACTTCGACGACGTTCACTCCGTTATCCGCACAGATGGTTGAAACTCTCGCGAGTATCCCAACCATATCTTTGCCGATTACTGTGATTACAGCACGCATATAAATTACCTCCAAATGAATATTGTTAAGAAAAAACTTATTAACAATTATGACCGACAATTGTACTCTTGTCAATAGCGGCGGGTGTAGAAGGCACAAGACATTTCGTAGTCAATCTGTTCAAAAAAAACCTTTTATTCGGCGTAAAATATTTATGATAGATCTATAAATATGCACCAATTTATGTTACTATATTATATTAATAGGATGATTCGTTTTTTTACCGGGAGGAAATTTATGAAATATCAATATATATCCGACAGCCATGTCCATTCGGACTGTTCACGTGACGCCAATGATCCGACCATGATGATGTGTGAAAGTGCGTGCCGTCTTGGGCTTTATTCCATAACAATGACAGACCACTGTGAGTGTAACCTGTACAAAACAGAAGACTATGACAGGAGCATTCGGCAGTCTTATTTTGAAGCCCGCAAGGCGGGCGCTGTTTTTCACAGCCGTCTGAATGTGTACGCCGGTGTGGAAATCGGACAGCCCATGCAGGATAAATCAGCCGCTGACGATGTTCTTTCAGCCTGTGACTTCGATTTTGTGCTTGCTTCCGTTCACAATGTTAAAAATGAATTGGATTTCTATGATATAGATTACAAACATGCAGATATTAATGACACGATGCACCGCTATTTTGATGAAATCCTAGAAATGATTTCATGGGGGAAATTCGATTCGCTTGCTCACCTTACATACCCATGGCGGTATATCGTCGGCGAGCACAATATAAAGATGGACGTTGATCAATATAAAGATGAAATTGACAAAGTATTGAAAGCACTGATTCAACATCATAAAGCGCTGGAAGTGAACACTTCCGGACTTCGCCAGAAGATTGGCAAAACCATGCCGGATTTGCCGACGTTGATCCGTTACCGCGAACTCGGCGGCAAGCTGGTTACGGTTGGGTCGGATGCGCACCGCTGGGCGGATGTCGGCGGCGGGGTGGAGCAGGGACTCAGCCTTTTGTTTACGGCGGGTTTCCACCATTTTGCAGTCTATCATCATCATGTGCCTAAAATTTTACCAATAGAATAAATTTAGAAAGATTTTTGGGAGGAGTTTTTATTATGGATCGTTTATTAAACCTTTTGGACGAAAATGCACGTCTGACCACCGACCAGCTGGCCGTCATGTTGGATAAGACAGCCGATGAGGTCGCAAATGCCATCGCCGATTATGAAAAACAGGGAGTGATCAGAGGCTATAAAGCACTGATTAACTGGGAAAAAATTGATGAGAATAAAGCCAGCGCACTGATAGAGCTCCGCGTATCACCAAAGCGCGACCGCGGCTTTGACGAAATAGCCAACCGTATTATGCAGTTTGACGAGGTTGAGAGTGTCTATCTCATGTCAGGCGGCTACGACCTTGCGGTGAAAGTACACGGAAAGAGCATGCAGGAAATTGCCATGTTTGTCATGCGCCGGCTTTCCACACTAGACTCCGTTCTGTCGACAGCCACTCACTTCATTTTGACGCGTTACAAGGACGGCGGCATCATCCTCAACTCCGAAGACGAAAAGGACGATAGAAGGAGTGTTCTGTGTGATTGATTACCAGTCCGCGCTTAATGATGAGGTAAAGCAACTGAAGCCGTCCGGTATCCGCCGCTTTTTTGATATTGCAAACGAAATGGATAATGTGATTTCCCTGTCCATCGGTGAGCCGGATTTTTCCACACCGTGGCATGTCCGGCAGGAGGGGATTAAATCACTGGAGGACGGTAAAACATGGTACTCGCCGAACCGCGGCTTTATAGAGCTGAGAGAAGAAATCTGCAAATGGCTGAAACGCCGTTATCGTATAGAATATGAACCGAAAACAGATGTCGTTGTAACCGTGGGGGGCAGTGAGGCAATTGATCTGTGTATCCGCTGCCTGATCAATCCCGGTGAAGAAGTGCTGATTCCGGAACCGAGCTTTGTCTGCTATTGGCCTCTGACTGAAATGGCCGGCGGCGTGCCGATTACTATTGAAACAAAGCAGGAAGATAAATTTCGTCTGACTGCCAAAGCTTTGCGTGAAAAAATTACACCCAAATCCAAATTACTGATTCTTCCGTTTCCAAATAATCCGACCGGTGCCGTCATGCGCCGCCGTGATTTGGAGGAAATAGCTGAAGTTGTTGTAGAAAACAATCTGTTGGTTCTTTCGGATGAAATATACAGTGAACTGACTTACGGCGATACCCGTCATGTTTCTTTCGCAGCGATTGAAGGAATGAAAGAGCGCACCGTAGTAGTGAACGGCTTTTCCAAAGCGTTTGCAATGACGGGCTGGCGTCTTGGCTACGCTGTCGGGCCGAAGGAAATCATCGGGCAGATGACAAAGCTTCATCAGTACGGCATTATGAGTGCGCCGACCATGGCGCAGTATGCTGCGATTGAGGCAATGAAGAACGGTGACAGCGATATTGACTACATGCGTGAACAGTATGATATGCGCCGCCGGCTGATTGTTGACGGATTCAATTCCATGGGGCTGACCTGTTTTGAACCGGAAGGTGCATTTTATGTGTTTCCCAGTATCAAAAGTACGGGAATGACTTCACAGGAATTTTGTGAAAAACTGATTTACACTGAGCATGTCGCTGTTGTACCGGGCGATGCCTTCGGAATTTGCGGAGAGGGTTATCTGCGTGTTTCGTATTCTTATTCCATTAAACATATAACCGAGGCGCTGTCGCGTATCGGACATTTTCTGAAGACTCTGTAATTTTAGATGAAAGGGAGCGGGCAATGTCTTTCTCCGTCAATGCATATGCAAAAATAAATTTATCACTTGATATTATCGGAAAGCGTGCGGATGGCTATCATTTTCTGCGCATGGTGATGCAGTCTGTTTCTCTGTGTGATAAACTTGTACTGACGGGTGCCGGTACCGGTATCCGTGTGATTACCAGCCATGACGAAATTCCGTGCAATGAAGAAAATACCGTCCATAAAGCGGCGGCAGCCTTTTTTGAATATACCGGGATTGCCCCCAACCTGACAGTAACCATCCAAAAAGTGATTCCTTCGCAGGCCGGTCTGGGCGGCGGAAGCGCCGACGCCGCCGCCGTGCTGCTGGCACTGAACAAAATGCACCATACCGGGCTGACAAAGGAAACGCTTTGCCAAATCGGTTTGAAAGTCGGTGCCGACGTTCCGTTCTGTATTGTCGGCGGAACCGCGCTTGCCGAAGGCATCGGGGAAAAGCTGACTGCTCTGCCGCCGATGCCCCCCTGTCATATTGTGATTTGCAAGCCTCCTGTGGGGGTGAATACGAAAAGAGCCTATGCGCTGGCGGATGCCGCCGTAAAAAAAGGCAGCGGTCACTCCGCCGCAATGTTTCAGGCGGTTGGCACCCGGAATCTACGAGCGATTGCGGCTGGGCTTGGCAATGAGTTTGAACAGTTGATGAATCTTGCCGAAGTGAACCATATTAAAAACATGATGAAACTGTCGGGCGCGCTTGGAGCGTGTATGACGGGAAGCGGTTCGGCAGTCTTTGGCATTTTTGAAGATTTGCCGAAGGCGATGTCCTGCAAATCGGAGCTTGCACAGGTTTATTCCGAAGTTTTTATCTGTGAGCCGGCAGATTCGGGCTGTACAATCGAAGAGTGAATTTTTATATATCGAGATTTTTACTGAATCAGTTAATAAAACTATAAGAGGTTATCATGAAATTACTGACTTATTTATATGATGGAACAGAAAATGCCGGTGTTTTGTCAAAAGACGGGACAAAAGTTTTTCCTTTCAGCAGTTTTGGCGTACCTTATGAAGACATGAATTCTTTTATACAAAACGCAGGGCAGAACCAGCTGAATACAATTTACGCGAAATTGGAGTCAAAAACAGAGGGCGCTGTTTCTTTCGATGAAATCAAAATTCTCGCTCCCATTCCGGTACCAGCACAGGATGTCATCTGCTTGGGTGTTAATTTTCTTGCTCACGCACAGGAGTCGGCCCGATTTAAGAAAGAGACTTTCCAAATGGACCGCACCGATGCCGTCTATTTTTCCAAACGGGTGAACAGGGCGGTTGCGTCCGGCGATCTGATTGACGGGCACTTTGATATTGTGGATTCTTTGGATTATGAAGCGGAACTTGCCGTTGTTATTGGAAAGGACGCCAGAAATGTTTCCGCGGAAGATGTTTTTTCTCACATCCTCGGCTATACGGTTATGAATGACGTCAGTGCCAGAAACATACAGTCCAGGCATAAGCAATGGTATTTTGGGAAAAGCCTTGACGGATTCACGCCGATGGGGCCGTGGATTGTGACGGAGGACGAGTTTAACCGGCCGCCGGTTCTTACTGTTCAGTCGAGGGTAAACGGCGAACTCAGGCAAGACAGCACCACGGGGTTATTCATCACTTCTATAGAGGCCGCCGTCAGCGAACTGTCACAGGGAATGACGCTCAAAGCGGGAACGGTTATCTCCATGGGAACCCCTGCCGGGGTAGGCATGGGCTTCGATCCGCCTAAATTTCTCAAATCGGGCGATGTGGTGGAATGTGAAATTGAGGGAATCGGTACGCTAACCAATCCCGTAAAATAAAGAGTATTTTTATAATCATCCATAAAAAGGTCGCATTCCGAAACGAACGGCATGCGACCTTAATCAATATTATTATACATTTAAACAAATCTTCGCTAAAATGGAGGCAGCCTGATGGAGCAAACAGTATATGAATATCCGGAAGACAAAAAAGAAATGTATGCGCTATTAAGAGCACAGATGAAAGCAATTCTGGATGGAGAGCATCATGTGATTCCCAATCTGGCGAACGCATCCGCTTTACTGAACGGTGCGCTGCGGAACATTAACTGGGTCGGATTCTATCTGAAGAATCAGGATGAACTGCTGCTAGGCCCGTTTCAAGGGAAGCTTGCCTGTGTGCATATTGCGTTTGGAAAAGGCGTCTGCGGCACGGCGTACAGCCGCGGCGAAACCGTGCTTGTCGAAGACGTTCACCAGTTTTCGGGGCATATTGCCTGTGACTGCGACTCCAATTCCGAAATTGTCGTTCCACTGCAATGGAATCAGCAGGTGGTGGGCGTTTTAGACATCGACAGCCCTCTGCTCGCCCGTTTTGATGAAACGGACGCCCGTGAACTGGAAGAACTTGTCCGAATCATTGAACGCACCTGCAACTGGGACGAGCTGCCCTCTTTGCAGTGATCGAGCAGAGCGCAAAGGAGGAGCAAATTGAATATACAGATATTCGGAAAATCAAAGTGTTTTAACACCAAAAAAGCGGAACGCTATTTTAAAGAACGTAAAATTAAATTCCAAAGCATCGATATCGCAAAATATGGCATGAGCAGGGGCGAATTCAACAGCGTCAAGTCGGCGGTGAGCGGCCTTGATCAACTGATCGATGAAAATTCCACGGACAGCGACGCAGCTCTTATCAAATATCTTGCGGGCAGCGAAGCCAAAGAGGAAAAATTGCTTGAAAATCCCAAACTGTTCAAAACACCCATCGTTCGAAACGGCAAACAGGCTACTGTGGGCTATCAGCCTGAAGTCTGGAAAACATGGGAATGACTGTTTTCAAGAGTAATGTTTGCCTTTGCGTTTCGGCCTGAACAGTGACCGCACCCCGGCAAAAATCAAATAGGCTAAAAGGCAGCCCGCGGCGTTCAGAATGACGTCCTCCATTTCAACGCTTCTTGTTACGGAACCGGAAAGAATATTGTTCAAAAGCTGAAGCCCTTCGATTCCCACCGGAACAAGGACGGACAGCGCAAACATCCCGCCGAGCCGGATGCGCGGGTGTATCAGCGGCACAAGAATGCCGAGCGGCATCAGCATGATGAAATTGCCGCCTATGACACGGAAAAAAGCTTTATAGCTGCCAATCCGAATTGAATTATGCAAAATGTTCGCGGCAGACTCAAACGGAATCCAGTCAATCTGACTGATTGCCCATGCGGTCGATTTTGCACTGATATGCCAGTCTTGCGGCAATGCAATGTGGATGGTCAGTTCAAAGACCACCGCAAGATACATGAACAAAATGGCAAGGAAAAAATTCTGCAGCGGTTTTTTGTGCCTAAAAAAGAGAATCAGGCAGATGAAGTATATGATCAGTCCCGCCGCCATCGGCAGGATATAGTCGGGGAAAGAAAACAAGACAGTTTTAGACATGATTACTCCTCTTATTCATAAATTAATATGATTATATAATACATATTCCGAAAATACAACGAATAAAAGCGATTTTATATGCCAATAATTCCCCTGAAACATAAATACAGAAGGGGATTTACTTATGAAATTATTTGAAAAATCGCTTTGTCTGGCGCTTATTTTAACCGTGCTGTTTTCCTTTACCGGTTTTGCCGCCGGCTGTGAAGATATACCGAACCATGTGCTTCGCCTTCATGTCCTTGCAAACTCCGATTCCTCAGGGGATCAGGCCCTGAAATTGAAGGTGCGCGATAGAGTTTTGGCTGTAAGCGCGAGTTTGATGGACAATGTAAAGAATAAAGCCGAGGCGCAGGACGCGGTACGCGCCGCCATCCCGCAGCTGAAAGCCGCGGCAGCGGATGAAGTAAAAAAACAAGGTTACGATTACCCGGTGAATGTTGAAATGGTTCATATGTATTTTACCACAAGAGAGTATGAAACGGTGACTCTGCCGGCGGGCGATTACGACTCGCTTCGCGTGACCATCGGAAAAGCGGCAGGTCACAACTGGTGGTGCGTCATTTTCCCGCCGATGTGTCTGCCGGCCGCGGAGGAACCCAAAGAGCTTGGCGATGTGCTCAATGCGAACCAGCTTGGAATCGTAGAGGGCAAGGGTGACTTTGAGGTGAAATTCAAATCTGTGGAGCTTTATGAACAGCTGAAAAGCTATCTGGAAAAGAAACAGTAGGTTTTCGTTCTTCCACCTATGCAGTGCTTTTTTATACGCAGCATCTATGCTATAATGATCAGTATTAAATCAGGATACTGAAAGTTTGGGGGCATACGATGCTGCGTTTTATTTTAGGCCGCGCGGGCAGCGGTAAAACCGAACTGCTGCGGGCCGAACTGAAAAATATGGCACAGACCACACACAAAAAAATTATGCTGATTGTGCCGGAGCAGTCTTCGTTTGAAAACGAGCGCGCCATGCTGCAGCTGCTTGGCGCGAAAGATGTGCAGCGTGTTTTGGTTACGAGTTTTTCCCGTCTTGCGGACGCGGTGTTCCGCAGGTACGGCGGCGGTGCGGGCCGGCGGCTGGACGACGGAGGGCGCAGCATTTTTATGAGCCTTGCGCTGGAGCAGGTGAAAGAACAGCTCAGCTTTTACCGTAAAAACGCGGAGAGCACCGAGCTTGTCGGGCTGATGATTTCCGCTTCCACAGAGTTCAAAATGTGCGATGTAAAGCCGCTTGATATCGAACGCGCGGCGGGAGAGATGCGACAGGGGACACTGCGGCAGAAAATGACGGAGCTTTCTCTGATCCTTTCCGCGTATGACGCGCTTGTCGCACAAAGCTTTGTTGACCCGCTTGACGACCTGACGAGGCTGAAAAACGTCTTGCAGAGGCATCACTTCTTTTCGGAATATACCGTTGCTCTGGATTCGTTTCAGAGCTTCACGGTACAGGAATACAATATCATCAACCTGATCTTAACGCAGGCCGATGACTTATACGTTACACTCTGCGCGGACCAGCTTGACGACCCGGAACGCGGCATGGGGCTTTTTTCGCTTGTCCGCCGCACTGCGAAAAACCTGATGCGGCTTGCAAAGCAGAACGACGTGAAAATTGCTGCTCCGGTGGTTTTGAACAGCGGACTGCGCTTTCAAAGCAAACCGCTGGCGGCGGTGGAAGCGGGGGCTTACCGCAGCGGACGCGGCGCGGCAGACTGCAAAAATCATGATGTTGTGCTGTATGAAGCGAACAATGTTTATGATGAATCCGCCTTCGCCGCCGCGTCCATCCGCCGTCTGGTGATGGAGAAGGATTTCCGCTACCGGGATTTTGCGATTATCACCCGTTCACCCGACCGCTACCGCGGTGTTTTGGATCTTGCCCTTGAGCGTTGGGAAATCCCGTATTTTATGGACAAGCCGCAGGCAATTGACGCCGAACCGCTCATGCGTCTTGTGCTTTCCGCATTTAAGATTGTACAGTCGAGCTTTTCTTCCGACGCGGTCTTTTCCTATCTGAAAACGGGCCTGACAGGTCTCAGCACCGATGAAATTTCCCAGCTTGAAAATTATGCTTTTGTGTGGAATAAAGAGAGAAAACAGTGGCAGGAGGAATGGACGGAGCATCCCCGGGGTTTCGCCGAAAAAATGACGGACGGCGACGCTAAAAAACTTGCTGAGATTAACGGGAGCCGCGCGGCGGTCATGAAGCCGCTGCTTCGGTTCGCGTCTAAACTCCGCAGTGCAGACGGCGAGGGCATGGCAGCGGCGGTATTTGAACTGCTGCAGGATATCAAGGCCGCCGACCATCTGAAAACCCTTGCGCGGCGTCTGACCGACTGCGGCGAACCTGAACTCGCCGACCGTCAGCTGCGGCTTTGGGACCTGCTGATGGAGATTCTGGACCAAACGGCGCTCGTGCTGCAAAAAAATCCGGTCACGCACACGCGTTACGCGGAGCTTTTGCACTTGGTCATTCTGGCAAATCATATGGCGAGCATCCCGCAGGGGCTTGACGAAGTGACCGTCGGCGCGGCTGACCGAACCAGAACCGGCGCGCCGAAAGTCGTTTTCCTGATGGGAACCGTACAGGGGGAATTCCCCCTTTCTCCGGGCGGGGACTGTGTTTTCAGCGACGGCGAGCGGCGAGAGCTGATCCGGCTGGGCCTTCCTCTGAACGATACCCTTGAAGGAACAGCGGTGCAGGAGCGCTTCCTTGCGTATGCGGCAATGAGCGCCGCTTCCGAAAAGCTTTACATAACGTATCCTTTGACCGGCCCTGCGGGGGAACCGAATACGCCTTCGTCCATTCCGAACGAGGTATGCTCCGTATTAAAGAATACTGCGGTTTTGAATGAACTACTGCTGCCGCAGACGTATTTTGCCAATGCAAAAGAGTCTGCGTTTGAATTGATGGCGCAACAGTGGAAGCATAATACAGTTCTGTCCGCCACGCTGAAAAACCTGTTTGAAAAGCGCGGATACGCTCACCGTCTGTCCGCCATTGACCGGGCCGCGCAGAACCGCCCGACTGTTTTTACTTCCAGTGAAAAAGCAAAAGAGCTTTTCGGGGAAAACCTGCATGTTTCAGCAACACAGATCGAAAAATTTTACCTGTGCCGTTTTCAGTATTTCTGCCGATTCGGACTGAATGCAAAGGAGCGCAGGGCAGCGGAGATGGACGCGTTGGAATACGGAAGCCTGATGCATTTCCTGCTTGAAAAATTGTTTCGGGATACCGGCAGCGAAGCTATTCTTCAAATGAAACCGGAGGAACTGAAACAGGAGATTATCCGGCTGTTAAATGTATATGTCGATACAAAGCTGGGCGGAATTCAAAATAAAACGCCGCGCTTTGTCTATCTTTTTACGCGCCTTGCCGATTCTGCGCAGGTGATCGCGTTTCATATTGCGCAGGAGCTTGCGCAAAGCGAATTTAAACCGGTCGATTTTGAACTTGCCATCGGAAACGGGGGGATTCCTTCGCTCTGTATCCCGCTGCCGGACGGCGGTCAGGTGGAAATTGACGGCAAGATTGACCGCGTTGACCTGATGACCCGTGACGGTGTCAGTTATGTGCGTGTCATCGATTATAAAACAGGCCATAAGGAGTTTAAACTATCGGATATCCTTTACGGCGTGAATATGCAGATGCTGATTTATCTAGCGGCACTGCTTGAAAACGGCGGCGACCGCTATGGAGAAGTCCAACCCGCGGGCGTATTGTACATGCCCGCTAACCGTCCGACCGTTTCCGCTTCCCGCGGCGCGGATGCTGAAAAAATTGAACAGGAAGCTGCGAAAAAGCTGCGGATGGACGGACTTGTGCTGGACGATGCTCAAATCATTACGGCGATGGAGCACAGCGGGCAGGGAAATTACATTCCGGTCGCACTGAAAGACGGCGTACCGGGCAAACGCGACCATGTGGTTTCTTCCGGGGAATTAAACGGCGTTATGCTGCATATCAAAGAGCTGGTGGGCGCAATGGCCAAAGAGCTTCACGGCGGAGACGTTTCGGCGGTTCCGCTTGCAGGTGCCTACGACGCCTGTGCATGGTGCCCCTACTCTTCTGTCTGCGGACACGAAAGGGACGACCCGGCGCGCGAAATGCAGCAGTGGGACAGGGATGCGGTAATAGAGGAGCTAACAAAAGCAAAGGGAGGCGATGGGGAATGAGCGCACGGACATGGACGCAAAGCCAGCAGGACGCGATTGAAGCGCGGGGCGGCACGCTGCTTGTTTCCGCAGCCGCCGGTTCCGGAAAAACCGCAGTTCTGGTTCAGCGTGTCATTGAGCGCATCACCGACCCGAAGAATCCGGCCGACGCCGACCGTCTGCTGGTTGTTACCTTTACAAAGGCCGCGGCGGCGGAAATGAACAGCCGTATCGCGGCGGAAATTGCAAAACTGCTCGAAGCGGACCCTATGAATGTTCGCTTACAGCGCCAGCAGATTTTACTGACGCGCGCCCATATCAGCACCATCCACAGCTTTTGCAGTGAACTGATCCGTGAAAACTTTTACAAACTGGGGATTTCTCCGGATTTTCGTATTCTGGACGACAGCGAAATGAAGCTGCTGCGCGGTGACGCGGCCTCTGCCGTTTTAGAAGAGTTTTACGCGCAGAACGACCCGACTTTCTACAGCTTGGTAGACGCTTTTTCCTCCGGGCGGGACGACGGCCGCATGATTCAGACCGTTAACACACTTTACGATTTTGTCCGGTCGCATCCGTTCCCAAACCGCTGGCTGGCTGAAAAAGCCGCCATGTATGAACCGGGTGTTTCCGCGCCGCAGACCGTATGGGGTCAAACCATTCTAAAATATGCTGCGGACGCGGTTGATTACTGCATCTCGCTGACGCGCAACTCCCTTGCGCTGATGGAGGAGGACGCAAAAATCGCCGGTGCGTATGTCGACGGATTCAGCGCCGATCTGGCGGGGCTTTTGGGGCTGAAAGACGCGGCGGACGCAGGCGGCTGGGATACTATCGCGTTCCAGAGCGTTAATTTCAGCTTTCAAAGGCTGAAACCACTGCGTGGATACAGTGACGACCCGCTGAAAAACAAGCTCTCGGCAAGCCGCAAGGAAGTGCAGGAAACTGTCAAAAAACTTTCGGAACTGTTCAGCGCGAATGAGCAGGAATGTGAAGAAGACATTGCTCGCCTTGCCCCTCTGATGAAAAAATTGTTTGAAGTCACCGTGAAATTCGGCGAGGAGCTTGACCGGCTGAAAAAGGAGCGCCGCGCCGCGGATTTCAGCGATTTGGAACATTACGCGCTGAAACTGCTTGTCCGCGATACGGACGGCGGCTTTGAACCGACTGAGGACGCCGCTGAAATTTCCGCACGGTTCGATGAGGTGATGGTAGACGAGTATCAGGATACCAATGAGGCGCAGGACATGATTTTCCGCGCGGTTTCGCAAAGGGAAAGCAACCTGTTTATGGTCGGCGACGTCAAGCAGAGTATTTACCGCTTCCGTCAGGCGATGCCGCAGATTTTTCTGCGCCGCCGCGCGCTGTATCCCGATTACGATAGAACAAAAGACGGGTATCCCGCGTGTGTGGTGTTGGATAAAAACTTCCGCAGCCGGCGCGGTGTGACCGAAGCGGTCAATTTTGTATTCCGTCAGCTGATGAGCGAACAGACGGGTGAGCTCGATTACACGAAAGCCGAGGAACTGGCGGCGGGGGCGGATTACCCGCCTTGTGACAAACCCGCGGCGCAGCTTGACATTATCGATCTATCGGCGTCCGAAAACGAAGAAGAAATGATTTCGGCGGAAAGCCGCCATATTGCGGAGCTGATTTATCAGATGACCGGCGACGGCACCACCGTTTCGGACAAAGGTCAGCAGCGGCCCGTCGTTTACCGGGATATCTGTATTTTACTGCGTAGCGCGAATCAATACGCCCATGAATACGCGCGGGAACTGACTTCGCTCGGTATTCCGGCGTGGGCTGACACGGCGGGCGGCTTTTTTGCGGCGGCGGAGGTTGGCGTGGCGGTTTCGCTTTTGCGTGTGATTGACAACCCGATGCAGGACATTCCACTCCTTTCGGTGCTGATGAGCCCTATTTACGGCTTTACGGCGGACGATATGGCGGATATCCGCATTCCTTCGCGCAGTGCGCCGCTTTATCTTGCGCTTGTTTCCGCGGCGCAGGGCGGCAATACGCGCGCATCCGATTTTCTGAAGGACATGGACGCCTACCGCACGCTTGCGGCCACCATGCCGTCCGACAGGCTAATTCAGGCGGTATATGAAAAAACGGGTTATCTGAACCTGGTTCAGGCAATGCCAAACGGGGAACTGCGGCTTGCGAACCTCCGCCTTTTGCTGGAATACGCGAAAAAATATGAAGTGTCCGGATACAACGGGCTTTCCGGGTTTATCCGCTTTATCGACCGGCTTCAAAAGAACAACTCCGACCTTGCGCCCGCTTCCACAATCAGCGAGGCCGCAAATGTCGTGAAAATTATGAGCATCCACCGCTCCAAGGGTCTGGAGTTTCCGGTCTGCATCCTTGCCGGATGTTCCAGGCGCTTTAATAAGGAAAGGGGCGACGTGCTTCTGCACCCGTCCCTCGGCCTCGGGGTTAAACTCAAAGATGCCGCCGAACTCTGCCGCTACACGACCATGCCGCGCGAGGCCGTCGCGTTGGAACTGGACCGCGGTGAAATGAGCGAGGAACTGCGCGTGCTGTATGTCGCCATGACAAGGGCAAAGGAAAAACTGATTATGGTGACCACGGTAAAAAACGCAGGGAAGACTTTGGGGAAACTTGCTACCCGCCTGACGGATGATAACAGGATTCAGCCTTATGTTGTACGCAGTGCCGGCAGTATTTCGGACTGGCTTCTGCTGTGCGCCCTGCGTCATCCGAGCGGCGGACATCTGCGCGACCTTGCGGGAGCTTTGCCCGGTATCACTGCGGGTTCCGATGAAACTTGGAGCATCAATCTGGTTTATCCGCCGAAGGACGATGTGTCCGTACAGCAGCCGGAACAGATTTTGCCCGCGCAGCCGGATGGTGCGCTCGAAGCTGAAATATCCACTGGTATGGACTATGTATATCCGTATGCCGCTTTAAAGGGAATTCAGGCAAAGGTAGCCGCCTCTGATCTTGCCGCACGAGAATATTCTGCGCAGTATGCTGCGGTTTCCCGGCCCGCGTTCTTGAGCAGAACGGGGCTGACCCCGGCGGAGCGCGGTACGGCGCTGCATACTTATATGCAGTTTGCCCATTACAAAAAAGCACGGGAAAATCCTCAAAGCGAGCTGCAACGCCTTGTCGGGCAGGGTTTTCTGACCGCTGAACAGGGAGAGGCTGTCGATCTTTCGCGTGTGCGCGCATTTTTTGAAAGTACGCTTGCAAAGCGGATTTTAGCCTCTGAAAATGTGCTTCGCGAATATCGCTTTACCGTGGAGATTACCGCCGGCGATGTTCGCCCGGGGCTTCCGGAGGAACTGAAAAACCAGCCTGTTGTATTGCAGGGAGCGGTTGACTGCGCATTTGAAGAAGATGGAAAACTATTTATTGTGGATTATAAGACAGATAAAACGAACAATCCCGGCGAATTGTGGGAACGTTATCACGCGCAGCTTGCGCTTTACCGGCTGGCGATGGAACAATGTACGAAAAAAAAAGTCGCCGCATGTTTGCTCTATTCCTTCAGTTTGAATTCTGAAATCTCAAATTAATACTTGACAAATGGCGCAATCATTGGTAGAATAGTTCAGTAAAACAAAGCGGGACACATCCGTGTCCACACCTGTGGGGTTTCGTCCGCCATGGGTCAATACGAAAAACGGCTTTATTTGAGCTGTAATTCTATGTATTGTTGCGCGGGCGGATATTCTGCCCGCGCTTTAATTTAAATTGATAACGTGTTTTGGAGGTGCTTAACAATTAGCAACAAGGAACTGCAGATTAATGAGGAAATTCGTGACAGAGAAGTGCGTGTCATTGGTTCGGACGGCTCTCAGCTTGGTGTGATGACTTCATCCCAGGCTTTGGAAAAAGCATTTGGGGAGAATCTTGATCTTGTCAAAATCGCACCGCAGGCGACGCCGCCGGTGTGCAAGATTATTGATTACGGCAAATTTAGATTTGAGCAGGCAAAGCGTGACAAGGAAGCTAAGAAAAATCAGCGCATTGTCGATATCAAAGAGATTCGTTTGTCTTTAAACATTGACACCCACGACTTTAACACAAAAGTCGGTCATGCAACCCGCTTCTTAAAGGATGGCGATAAAGTAAAGGCTTCCATTCGCTTTCGCGGACGTGAAATGGGGCATCCGGAGCAGGGCTATACCATTATGCGCAGTTTCGCCGAGGCGCTCAGCGAAATCGCGAATGTTGAAAAGCCGGCAAAGTTAGAGGGACGCAATATGCTCATGTTCCTTGCATCCAAACCCGCTAAGTAATCATAATAAGGAGGACAATTCACCATGCCTAAAATTAAGACACATTCAGGCGCTAAAAAGCGCTTCAAACTTTCGAAAAACGGAAAGGTTATCCGTGGTCACGCCAATAAATCCCATATCCTCAACAAGAAAACGACCAAGCGTAAGAGGGGACTCAGAAAAACTACTGTTGCCGACAAGACAAATGTGGCACAAGTAAAGAGATTAATTCCTTATAAATAAGAATTAGTCACAAATTTAAAAATAACCATTTATTGGAGGTAACATAATGGCACGTGTAAAAGGTGCATTGATGACACGCAAGAGAAGGAAAAAGACTTTAAAGCTTGCGAAAGGCTATTGGGGTTCCAAAAGCAGACATTTTAAAATGGCCAAACAGGCCGTAATGAAATCCGGCAACTACGCATATGTCGGCCGTAAAGCGAGAAAAAGAGATTTCCGCCGTCTGTGGATTACTCGAATTTCCGCCGCATGCCGCGCAAATGACGTCAGCTATTCCGTGTTTATGAACGGAATGAAAAAAGCAGGTATTGCATTAAACCGTAAAATGCTTGCAGAAATCGCTGTTGCTGACGAGGCTGCATTTAAGAGCTTAATTGAGAAAGCAAAGGCAGCACTTTAAAAAGCTGTAATTGCGCCCGGAAGAAACCCGGGCGCAAATTTTATATGGAGATAAAAAATGCCAGACCTTATTACAAGCCGTCAAAACGAGATCATTAAAAATGCCGCCCACCTTACTTCGGCTACTGATTTCCGCAGGGAGCAAGGCCTTTTCATGGTTGAGGGGGCACGTCTCTGCTCTGATGCAGCTAAAAGCGGAGTCAATGTTAAGATTCTGTTTTACACTGCGCAGGCAAATGAAAAATATGCGGATTATATCAGCGTCATTCAGGCAGAGGCGGAAGAAACCTATGAAGTTGAACCGCATGTTGCGTCGCTGTTATCCGATACAAAAACGCCGCAGGGCGTTTTCTGCGTCTGTGAAATGCGCGGCTGTGCGAACGGGCTGAAAAATATGGAGCCCGGCCTTCATTACCTTGCCCTTGAAAACATTCAGGATCCCGCAAACCTGGGCGCGGTACTCCGTACGGCGGAAGCCCTGGGAATCGGCGGCGTGATTTTAGGCGGCAGCTGCTGCGATATTTATTCCCCAAAGGTGCTGCGCGCAAGCATGGGTGCTGTGTTCCGTCTGCCGTTTTATCTGCAGGCCGATCTGATTTCAGCCATAGACCAGCTCAATGCCGGGGGATTTGTCAGCCTTGCCGCAGTTCCCAATGCTTCTGCGAAAAAAGTGACCGCGGTCGGCTTTCAAAACCCGACGGTGCTTGTTGTGGGCAATGAGGGAAACGGGCTTACTTCCGCGGTGATTTCAGCCTGTTCGGGAGCGGTAACAATTCCAATGGCCGGAAGAGCGGAGTCACTTAACGCGTCGGCTTCCGCCGCAATTCTGATGTGGGAAATGATGCGTGAAAAATCTGGGGGCGTTGGGAATGTTGTTTGATCAAAGGGCATACTGGGTATGGATCCAGCACGCGCTTGGCGCAGGCAGCTCTAAACAGAACCGTATTCTTTCCAGTTACCATACCTTAATTGACTTTTATACGGCTGGTATGGAAAGCTGGCTGCTGGAAGGCTGCTTTACGCACAATGAACTGGGGAAGCTCAGTTCATTCTCCGTTCAGGATGCCGCGGCTTTAATCGAATACTGTGAAAAAATCGGGCAGCAGGTTGTTACGCCGGACTGCGGCGACTACCCCGAACCGCTCAGACAGATTCACAATGCGCCCTGTGCGCTTTATGTAAAAGGAACTCTGCCGGACTTTTCATCGATTCCCAGTATCGCCATTGTGGGTACGCGCAAGGCAACCGCCACCGGCGTCGCCACCGCACGCAGCTTTGCCTTTGAGCTTGCCAAACAGGGAACGGTGATTGTCAGCGGCGGCGCCTTGGGCATTGATACGGCGGCCCACAAAGGCGCTTTGCAGTCCGGAGGAAAAACCGTATGTGTACTCGGCTGCGGAATTGATTATAATTATCTCATGGGAAACGCGTCTCTGCGTGAAGCCATTGCAAGTTCCGGCGCGGTCATTTCGGAGTATCCTCCGAGCACGCAGGCCGTCAATTCCAATTTTCCGATTCGGAATCGAATTATTTCCGGCCTGACTTTGGGAACCCTTGTGGTGGAAGCAGCCGCACGAAGCGGCTCGCTGATTACCGCGCAGTGTGCGCTTGACCAGGGGAGGGATGTATTCGCCGTTCCGGCGGGAATTTACAGCCCGGTTTCGCAGGGAGTCAACGGCCTCATCAAAAGCGGAGCAAAGCCCGTTTCCAATGCAGGTGAAATTCTGGAAGAATATCTTTACCGCTTCCCAGGCCAAATCAATTTAAATGATGAGGAAACGAATGTTATTCTTTGTCCGGATATGATACCGGTTCAGGCAAAGACAGCGGAAGAACCGCTTGAGAAAGCCGCTTTTTCAAGTGACGCTGCGCTCCTGTATTCCTGCCTGACCAATGCATCCCGGCACATTTCCGAATTGGAACGCCTTACCGGCATTTCCACCCCTCGAATTTTAACTGCGGTTACCGAACTGGAGCTTGCGGAAAAGATTCATTCGCATTCCGGCCGTCGCTACAGTCTTCCACGCTAAATGTTGTTAAAAATTGCCGAGTGTTCGGCAAATTTTAAAAATGTTTAATATTTTTTGCTAAAACGTTATAATATTGAATAAATTAAGAATCACAGTAATCAGAGGAAAATAAAAATAGGACAAATGAGGTGGTTTTCATGTCAAAGCTAGTGATCGTTGAATCACCGGCCAAGGCCAAAACAATCAAGAAGTTTTTAGGCTCCGGTTACGACGTAATCGCGTCCATGGGACATGTGCGCGATTTACCGGAAAGCCGTTTGAGCGTTGATGTTAAAAATGATTTTAAACCGAAATACGAGATCATTAAGGGCAAAGAAAAACTGGTGCAGGAACTGAAGGACAAAGCGGAGAAAAGCGACGCCGTTCTGCTTGCAACCGACCCTGATCGTGAGGGAGAAGCGATTTCCTGGCATCTGGCGTACATTCTCGGCCTTGATACCGAGAAAGACAACCGGATTACATTTAATGAAATAACGAAAACGGGTGTTACCAAAGGGATGGAAAACCCACGCTGTATCGACATTGATCTTGTCAATGCACAGCAGGCGCGCCGTATTTTGGACCGTCTTGTGGGTTATAAACTGAGCCCGTTTCTGTCGCAGAAAATTCGCAGGGGACTTTCCGCCGGCCGTGTGCAGTCTGTCGCGGTTCGCATTATTGTAGACCGCGAGGAGGAAATCCGCGCTTTTGTACCCGATGAATACTGGACCATTGACGCCAAATTCAATCCGCAGGGTTCGCGCAAAGTGTTTGGAGCCGCCTTTTACGGCGACATTGAAGGTAAAATTAAAATTACGAACAAAGAACAGTCCGACAAGATTCTTGCGGAACTGAATGATGCGGAATACCGTGTTGTCAAGATGAAGAAGGGCACGCGTAAAAAGACGCCTGCTCCGCCGTTCATCACCTCCACCCTCCAGCAGGAAGCTTCGCGCAGACTGGGCTTTCAGGCGCGCCGCACAATGAAAGCGGCACAGGAGCTTTATGAGGGAATCGAAATCAGCGACATGGGAGCCATCGGTCTGATTACGTACATGAGAACGGACTCGCTCCGTATTTCAGAAGACGCTATTAAGGATGCGGGCGATTATATTTTGGAGCGCTGGGGAAAAAAATATCTGCCTGATACGCCGCGTCACTTTAAGTCCAAAGCCAGCGCGCAGGACGGTCATGAGGCAATTCGTCCGTCCATGCCCGCACTTTCACCGGACAAGGTGAAGGACAGCCTTACCAATGACCAATATAAGCTGTACAAACTGATTTGGGAACGTTTTATCGCCTGCCAGATGTCGAACTGTCTGCAAAGCACCACGCAGGCCGATATTCAGGCGAAGGACTATATATTCAAGGCTTCCGGCTACACCGTTACCTTTGACGGCTACACGGTGCTGTACGAAGAGGGTAAGGATGAAGAGGCGGAACGCGAGGGTTCTTTGCCGATACTTGAAAACGATATGCTGCTCAAGCTGAAGGAACTGGCGGGTAATCAGCACTTTACCCAGCCGCCAGCCCGTTACACCGAAGCTTCGCTGATTAAGGCGCTTGAGGAAAACGGGATCGGCCGTCCTTCCACCTATGCCGCGACAATCTCGACGATTACGGGCCGCGAATATGTGACCCGCGAAGGGAAAGCCCTGAAACCGACGGAGCTTGGCGAGGTTTCTACCAAGCTGATCAGGGAGCGGTTTCCAAAAATAGTTAACATTAAATTTACCGCTCAGATTGAAAACGACCTTGACAGCGTGCAGAGCGGTAAAACCGACTGGGTGCAGACGCTTCATGATTTTTACGGCGATTTTGAAGAAACGCTCAAAAAGGCAAAAGAAGAGATGCAGGGCGTGAAAATTCAGCTAAAAGAAGATGAAACCGACATCATCTGCGAAAAATGCGGCCGTAAAATGGTCATTAAGACCGGACGTTACGGCAAGTTTATCGCATGTCCCGGTTATCCAGAATGTAAGAACATTAAAAAACTGGTGCAGGAAACAGGGGCCGAATGTCCCAAGTGCGGCGGAAAAGTTATTTTTAAAAAATCCAAAAAGGGAAGAGTGTTTTACGGCTGTTCCGAATATCCGAACTGTGACTTTATTTCATGGGATGAACCCAGCATGGAAAAATGCCCGCGCTGCGGAAAAACCCTGCTGAAAAAGAAAGGAAAGCATCCAAAATATTACTGTATTACACCTGACTGCGGTTACGAAAAGACGGAGGAAGAATGAGTATCAGAGTTTTTGGTGCGGGCCTTGCCGGATGTGAGGCCGCATGGCAGATTGCGCGGACAGGAGTAGAAGTCGAACTTTATGAAATGAAGCCGATCAGGTATTCTCCTGCGCATCACAGCCCGAATTTTGCTGAACTGATTTGTTCCAAT
The DNA here is from genome assembly GCF_963664915.1 of uncultured Caproiciproducens sp. Taxonomy (NCBI): domain Bacteria; kingdom Bacillati; phylum Bacillota; class Clostridia; order Eubacteriales; family Acutalibacteraceae; genus Caproiciproducens; species uncultured Caproiciproducens sp. The sequence continues at coordinate 2,804,511 of NZ_OY761810.1, read as the reverse complement.
TCACTCAAGGCTGAACGCGTTGAAAGTGCAGCCGGTCTGTTAAAAGAAGAAATGCGGCTGCTTGGTTCTCTGCTGATGCAGTGTGCGGATGTTTGCCGCGTACCTGCGGGTGGTGCGCTAGCGGTTGACCGAAACAATTTTTCAGAAACCGCCACGCAAAGAATATCGGACAATCCGCTCATTCATATCCATCATGAAGAGATTAAGGAAATACCGGAGGACGGAATTACCGTCATTGCAACGGGCCCCCTTACCGCCGATACGCTTGCCGGGAAAATTGCCGCGCTCTGCGGCGGAAGCCTCAGCTTTTTTGACGCCGCCGCTCCGATTGTGGCTGCCGAGAGCCTTGATATGGATAAAGTTTTCGCCGCATCCCGCTATGACAAGGGTGGGGATGACGCTTATCTTAACTGTCCGATGAACAAAGTGGAATATGAGTGCTTTTATGCCGCGCTGGTTTCGGCCGAGCGTGCGCCCATACACGATTTTGACGCTGCCGATCCAAAGGTCTATGAAGGCTGCATGCCGGTCGAGGTGATGGGGCAGCGCGGACCGGACACCCTGCGTTTTGGCCCGCTCAAGCCCGTCGGCCTGCGTGATCCGAAAACGGGCCATCGCCCGTGGGCGGTCGTGCAGCTGAGGCGCGAGGATCAGCACGGTACGCTGTACAATTTGGTCGGCTTTCAGACAAACCTGAAATTCGGAGAGCAAAAACGTGTTTTTGGAATGATACCGGGTCTTGAGAACGCCGAATATTTCCGGTACGGAGTGATGCACCGCAATACTTTTCTGAACTCCCCCAAGGTGCTTTCTTCCGATTACAGTCTGCGCGAAAAGCCGAACCTCTTTTTCGCCGGCCAGATTACAGGCGTGGAGGGATATATGGAATCCGCTTCATCGGGTATTATGGCAGGCATCAATGCGGTTCGTCGCCTGAACGGACAGAGCACGCTGATTTTGCCGGATACGACCATGATCGGCGCGCTGAGTTGTTATGTGGCAAACGGCAGTGAGACGGACTTTCAGCCAATGGGAGCCAATTTTGGTGTCATGCCGCCGATTGAACCGCACATCCGTGATAAAAAAGAACGTTATGCCGCATTTTCAGCCCGTTCCCTGTTGGATTTACAAAACATCCTGATAGAAAATCAACGATAAAGACTGCTTTAAAAATTGAGGTGTTTCAAATGAAAATCATAGTTGATGCTTTTGGAGGCGACAATGCCCCCCTCGAAATATTAAAAGGCTGTGCGCAGGCCGTTCGGGAACTGGATATGGACATCCTGCTGACCGGGCGCGAAGATCAAATCCGACAGGTGGCAAAGAAAAATGAAATTTCTCTGAACCGCATGCAGATTATCGATGTGCCGGACGTGATTACCATGGAGGAGCACGCCGGTGAAATTATGAAATCCAAGTCAAATTCATCCATGGCGGAAGGCCTGCGCAGACTGACGGCGGGGGACGGCGACGCCTTTATTTCCGCGGGAAACAGCGGTGCTTTGGTTGTCGGCGCAACCTTGATTGTCAAAAGAATCAAAGGAATCAAACGAATTGCCTTTGCGCCGGTCATGCCCAAAAAAGAAGGCTGCTTCATGCTGATTGACTGCGGCGCGAATGTGGACTGCAAGGCGGATATGCTTCGTCAGTTTGGCGTTATGGGCTCCATTTATATGCAGAAAGTGATGGATATTCATAATCCGCGGGTCGCTCTTGCCAATATCGGTACAGAAGAACATAAAGGCGGTGTTCTTCAGCATGAGGCTTTTGAGATGCTGAAAAATTCCAGTCTCAATTTTATCGGCAATATTGAAGCGCGCGACATCCCGCTTGATGCCGGCGATGTAATCGTGGCTGACGGTTTTACAGGAAATTCCATTTTAAAGACATATGAGGGGGTAGCCATCCTCCTAATGGGCAAGCTAAAAAAGATCTTTACGAAAAACTCGCTGAATAAGCTTGCTGCGGCGATTGTTTTAAAGGACATAAAAGCCCTTCAAAAGACAATGGATTACAACGAATACGGCGGCGCTCCGCTGATGGGCTGCGCCAAGCCGGTGTTTAAGGCTCATGGAAGCGCGAAAGCAAAAACCTTTTATAACGCGCTGCGCCTTTTAAAAGCCTATGTTTCCGGCGATGTTGTCAGCGAAATTGCGAGTTCTATCGAGAGCTATAAAGAAAATTCCGTAAAAACAGCCGACGCTGAAGCTTAGCAGAGTAATTCTAAATTCGCTTTATTGGAGCGTGAGTATATGAAAGAATTAGAAGATAAATTAGGATATTATTTTAAGAATCAGAGCTATTTGAAAACGGCGCTGACCCACTCGTCCTTTGCAAATGAAACGCGGGTGACGGGCGGCAGCAACGAACGGCTGGAGTTTCTGGGGGATTCTATTTTAGGACTGGTTGTAGCCGACTATTTGTTCAAGCAATTTCCGGATTTACCGGAGGGGGATCTCACCAAAAAGAGAGCCGCGCTGGTTTGTGAAAAAGCCTGTTGCGGATTTTCCACGCAGATGGATATCGGGAAGTACCTGCTTTTGAGCCATGGGGAACAAAATTCGGGCGGGCGTACCCGTTCGTCCATTCTGGCCGACGCGTTCGAGTCCATCATTGCCGCAATCTATCTTGACGGCGGCATGGAAGAGGCGCGGGCGTTCATTCTGCGTTTTGTACTGCCTCTGCTGCAGACTGCCAAGCCAAAGACTTTTAAAGACTATAAAACAGCTCTTCAGGAGATTATTCAGCAAAATCCGGAAGAACATCTTGAATATGTGCTGATAGGAGAAAGCGGTCCCGACCATGATAAGCACTTTACCGTTGAAGTTCATCTGAACAGCAACGTAATCGGCAAGGGCGGCGGGCGCAGTAAAAAAGAAGCCGAGCAGCAGGCTGCCCGCGAAGCAATGGAGCTGATGGGTTATTGAAACATGCCAACATAGCGATTTTTGTGCCCCATAACGGCTGTCCCCATCAATGCAGCTTCTGCAACCAGCGCAGTATTACCGGAAAGTTGACTCAGCCTTCGCCGCAGAATGTTGTCGATGCGGTTCAAATCGCAAAGGAGAGTCTGCTTGACAATACGAAAAATGCTGAAATTGCCTTCTTCGGCGGCAGTTTTACCGCGATAGAGCGAGACTACATGGTTTCACTGTTAGACGCGGCGACGCCTTTTGTAAAGGACGGCACTTTTGCGGGAATTCGAATTTCCACAAGGCCGGATTATATTGATGACGATATTTTAATACTTTTAAAAAAGTATGGAGTCACCGCGATTGAACTCGGCGCGCAGAGCATGGATGACCGTGTGCTTCGGATGAACCAACGCGGCCACACCGAAAAGCAGGTTGAGGCTGCGGCAAAGCTGATCAAATCATACGGCTTTACGCTGGGCCTGCAAATGATGACGGGGCTTTACGGTGATACCGCCGAAGGAAGTTACCAGACAGCGCGAAAATTGGCAGCGCTGCATCCGGAAAATATACGCATCTATCCGACTATCATCATGCGGGGGACCAAACTGGGCGACAGATACCTAAGAGGAGAATACCAAACGCTGAATCTGGAAGAAACCGTGCAGCTCTGTGCTAAGCTGCTGGATTTCTTCGAGGAGCAGGGCATCAGGGTCATTCGTCTGGGTCTGCACAGTTCACCGGAACTCGAGCGGGACATGCTTTCCGGCCCGTGGCATCCTGCTTTTCGCGAACTCTGCGAAAGCGCGCGTATGCTTCATAAAATTACCGGGTGCTTACAGCAAAATCCGCCGCGCAAAAGCAGTATAATAATTAAAGTGAACCCGAAAACAGTTTCAAAGGCAACGGGTCAGAAAAAAAGCAATTTAATTGCGCTCTCGAAACTCGGATATTCTGTGAAAATCCTGCGGGATTCCGGTGTGAGGGAGAATTGTTTTACGATAGAATAATTGGGGTGAGAATATGCTGTTGAAATCACTGGAAATTCAGGGGTTCAAGACATTTCCTGATAAAACAACTCTCAGCTTTGACAATGGAATCACGGCAGTTGTCGGCCCGAACGGCAGCGGAAAAAGCAATATCAGCGACGCCGTTCGCTGGGTCTTGGGCGAGCAGTCAATACGGGTTCTCCGCTGTACGAAGATGGAGGATGTCATTTTCAGCGGTACCCCTGTCCGCAAGGCGCAGGGGTTTGCCGAAGTTACCCTGAATATCGACAATACGCTTCGCCAGCTCCCGTTTGACGGCGACAATGTGGCGGTTACCCGCCGCTACTACCGTTCCGGAGACAGCGAATATCTGATCAATAAAGCCGCGGTGCGGCTCAAAGATGTCAATGAGCTTTTTATGGATACCGGCCTTGGCAGGGACGGATATTCCATTATCGGACAGGGCAAAATCGACAGTATCGTGGCCGCCCGCTCGGAAGACCGGCGTGAAATTTTTGAAGAAGCCGCGGGAATCTCCCGCTTCCGCTACCGCAAGGAAGAGTCCGAACGCAAGCTGAATCAGGCCGAGGACAACCTCCTTCGTCTGAGGGACATCCTGACGGAACTGCAGGACAGGGTTGGGCCGCTGAAAGAACAGGCGGATAAGGCGCAGCAGTACCTTGCCTATGCGGGCGAAAAGCGCACGCTTGAAATCGGGCTTTGGCTCAACACGCTCGAAAAATCCGGCCAGATTCTGCGCGAGCATGACGATAAAGTCATGATTGCACGCAGTCAGCATGATGCGGTGGAGCAGGAGCTTGTAGAAATTGACGCCAAGATAGAGGAGAATTTCAAGGAATCCGGTGCTTGTACCGCAAAAGTGGATGAAATTCGCCAGGAAGCGGCCAGACAGGAAGAAAACGCGGCAAAAAAAGACGGTGAAGCGTCGGTTCTGCAGAATGATATTCTTCATAATCAGGAAAATATCGAGCGTATCCGGCGGGAAATTGAACAAAGCGCCGTTTCCAGCCAGGACATGGGAAACGAAATAGACGAAAAAAAGAAACTGATTGAACAAAAGACACAATACATAGAAGAAAAAAACGAGCTGACAAAAAAATATTCCGGACAATTGGAACAAATCCGTCAGGGCATGAGCGAATCGACCGGAAAAATCGACGAATATACGCGGAAAATAGCCGAATTAACCACGCAGGCGACGGAGGCAAAGGTGGCGGAGATGACGGCTGTTTCCTCTATCACCGAAATCCAGCTTCGGCTTGCCGATATTGCACAGACCGTACAGTCGAAAAAAACGCAGGCATCGCAGCTTCAAAAAGAATCTGATGATACTGCGAAGATGATTTCAGACACCGACGAACGCATCGCCGCGCTGACAAATTCGTCCAAAGGCTATGAAATGCGGCTGAACACACGCCGTCAGCGCATGGAAACTATTAAACAGCAGAGCGATACGCTCCATCTTGACGCACAGGAGCATTCCCGCCGCGCGCATCTGCTTGAGGAGCTGGAACGCAATCTGGAAGGATTCTCCCAGAGCGTGAAAATTGTCATGAAAGAGGCAGGACGCGGTACGGTCAGCGGCATACACGGACCGGTGTCCCGCTTGATTAAGGTACCGCCGCAGTATACCGTCGCAATTGAAATAGCCCTTGGCGCGGCGATGCAGAATATTGTTGTCGGCAATGAACAGGACGCGAAAAATGCGATTCGGCTGTTAAAGCAGCGCGATTCCGGTCGTGCGACCTTCCTGCCGCTTACCACTATCAGGGGAAATATGCTGCAGGAAAACGGGCTTGACGATTGTCCCGGTTTTGTCGGTATCGCCGGCCGCCTGTGTAGCTGTGATGAAAAATATAACGGCATTTTGAATTCCCTGCTCGGTCGTATTGCCGTTGCGGAGGATTTGGACAGCGCCGTTGCGATTGCGAAACGATACGGGTATCGGTTCCGCATTGTTACGCTTGACGGTCAGGTGGTCAACACGGGCGGTTCGCTGACCGGCGGTTCGCTCGCTAAAAATTCCGGCCTGCTCAGCCGTGCGGTGGAAATCGAACGGATCAGGGCGGAGGCAGCCGAGCTCCAAACCAAAGCGGAAGCGGCCGCTGCTGCGTTGAAAACCGCCGGGGAAGAGGTCTCCGCTTGTGAAGCGGCACTCACCGCCGCCAGGGCGGAGCTTTCTGCCGCGCAGGAGGAACGTTTTAAAATCGACTCCGAGCACAAGCGCGCGCTTGCTGATTTGGCGGCGGTCGCCCGTGACTGCGACACCTTGAATGAAGAAAATAAAACTGCCGGTGCCAGACTCGATCTTCAAAAGAAAACACAGGAAACCGCGCAGAGTCAGGCAAAGGAAATTGCGGAAAGACAGATTGCGTTGCAGGCTGAACTCAGTCAAATCAGCGGCAACCGCACTGAATTAAACCAAACCTGCGATCAGCTGACCGCCGAATTGCAGGAAATCCGCATGGCATGTCTGTCGGCGCAAAAAGATATTGAGTCCCTTCGGGCGGGTATCCAAGATATTGAGCGCAGAAAGCTTGACCATGAAGGCAAAGCAGACGCGCTGAATGAGGAAATTATGACCGTTCAGGCCGCCAGCGCCGCGCTGACCGTTCAGGCCGATGAACTGAAAAATCAGGCCGCTGAACTGCGGGATGCCGCGAAAAAATGCGGCGTACAGATTGAAGAACTGAATGCCAAACGTATGGAATACGAGCGGCTTTCGGTGGAACTGCGCGCGAAGGAACATGAAAAATCTGCCGAAAAAGAAAAGATAGGTCATGAGCTTGCGCGTCTTGAGGAACGAAAAGCAAACCTGCAGAAGGAATACGATGAAATAATCAGCCGCTTATGGGAAGAATATGAATTGACGCGCCGTGAAGCGGAAGAAATTGGCGCTCAAATAGAGAATGCGGCGCAGGCACAAAAACGACTGAATGAGCTGAAAAATAAAATCAAAGCGCTCGGCTCCGTCAATGTGGCGGCGGTCGAGGAGTATAAAGAGGTTTCAGAACGCTATGAATTCATGAAGGCGCAGCTGGAAGATGTTGAAAAAAGCCGTGATGAACTCAAAAAATTGATTGGCGAATTGACGCATCAAATGCGCGATCTGTTTATCACCAGATTCCAGCTGATCAATGAAAATTTTCAGCAAACCTTCAGGGAACTGTTCGGCGGGGGCACTGCCGCGCTGGCTATGAGTACGCCTGATGATATTTTAAATTCGGGAATTGATATTTCTGTGCAGCCGCCGGGCAAAATTATTACGCATCTGGAGTCGCTTTCCGGCGGAGAAAAAGCGCTGGTGGCAATTGCCCTGTATTTCGCGATTATGAAGGTGAATCCGCCGCCGTTCTGCGTTTTGGATGAAATAGAGGCTGCGCTGGACGATGTAAACGTGGATCGGTTTGCCTCGTATCTGCGCCGCATGAATCAGAATACCCAATTTATTGTGATTACGCACCGCCGCGGCAGCATGGAGGAAGCGGACGTGCTTTACGGGGTGACCATGCAGGACGAGGGAATATCGAAACTGCTTGAACTGCGGGTATCCGAAATTGAAACAAAGCTCGGCATGTAAGAATAACATTGATAAAGGAGATATCATAAATGGGCTTTTTCTCAAAGATAAAAGAGGGATTAAAGAAGACAAGAGACAAAATGAGCACATCGGTCGAGTCCATGCTGCACTCCTTTACCTCAATCGACGAATCGCTTTTTGAAGAACTGGAAGAACTGCTTGTCATGGGCGATGTCGGCGTGCCCACGGCAGAACATATTTGTGACGCACTTCGCAAAAAAGTGAAGGAGAAGGGTGTCACCAATCCGGAAAATATCTACAGTATGCTTCGTGAAACCGTAGCCGAAATGCTCCGGGGCGGCGAGGAACTTCACATTTCCACAAAGCCTTCGGTGATTTTGGTGATCGGGGTAAACGGCGTCGGGAAAACCACCACAATCGGGAAAATAGCGTCAAGACTGAAAAGCGAGGGAAAAAAGGTCGTCCTCGGCGCGGCAGATACTTTTCGCGCGGCCGCCATCGAACAGCTTGAGGTATGGGCGGAGCGCTCCGGCGCGGACCTGATTAAGCAGTCCGAAGGCAGCGACCCCGCTTCTGTTGTCTTTGACGCGATCGCCGCCGCCAAAGCAAGGGGTGCGGACGTGGTTATCTGCGACACGGCCGGCCGGCTGCACAACAAAAAGAACCTGATGGACGAGCTTTCGAAAATCGGGCGCATTATTGACAGGGAGCTTCCCGATGCGGACAAAGAGGTGCTTCTGGTGCTCGACGCCACTACCGGACAAAATGCCGTGAATCAGGCGCGTGAATTCAAAAACGCGGCGGGTATTACCGGCATTGTACTGACAAAGCTGGACGGAACCGCACGCGGCGGCGTCGTGCTTGCAATACGTGAAAATCTTGGGATTCCGGTTAAATTCATCGGCGTGGGGGAGCAGGTAGACGATCTCCAGCCATTTGATGCCGATGAATTTGCGGAAGGTCTGTTTGCAAGGGAGAATAAAGAATGAAATTTGTCATAGCGACGCATAATCAGAAAAAATTAAAAGAGTTGGAGCGCATTTTAACGCCGCTCAATATAGCCGTTTCATCACCTGATCTTGAGGAAGCGGAGGAAACGGGAAAGACTTTTGCAGAAAATGCATTTTTAAAAGCGGATGCGGCTTGCCGGCAAACGGGGCTGCCCGCTGTTGCGGACGACTCCGGACTGATGGTTGACGCCTTAGGCGGCGCGCCGGGCGTGTATTCGGCACGTTATGCCGGAGAAGGCGCGAGCGACACGGTCCGGATTCAAAAGCTGCTGGGAGCGATCAAAAATGTCCCCCAGGAAAGCAGAACGGCAAAGTTTGTCTGTTCCATTTGCTGTGTTTATCCGGATGGCACAAAAATTGTCGCCGAGGGCGAGTGCGCGGGCACCATTGCCTTTGCACCCGCGGGCAGTGACGGTTTCGGATACGACCCGATCTTTCTGGTGAACGGAAAATCCTTTGCGCAGCTGACCGCGCAGGAAAAAGATGAAATCAGCCACCGCGGCCGCGCACTCAGAGAGTTTGCGTCTCAATTACAACATATGAAGGAGCACAACTGATGATTACGAGTAAACAACGCGCATTTCTCCGCTCCCTTGCAAATGATATTGACACCATTTTAATGGTGGGCAAATCCGGTATTGGCGCGGATATCATCAAACAGGCAGATGACGCTTTGACCGCGCGGGAGATTTTAAAGGCGAAGGTGCTTGAAACGTCGCCTGTTCCAGTCAAGGAAGTTGCCGAACAAATCGCGGCGCAGATACATGCGGAGGTAGTGCAGGTCATCGGTTCTAAATTTGTGTTATACCGCAAAAATGAAAAAGAACCTAAAATTGTACTTCCCAAAGCATCCAAAAAGTAATATGATATAAGGTGAAAATATGCAGAAAATTGCCGTATTCGGCGGCACCTTCAACCCGATTCACAATGGGCATATTCATTTGGCAAAGCAGTTTGCAAAGCTGCTGGGCACCGAAAAGGTGCTGCTGATACCGACCTATCAGCCGCCGCACAAGCGGATACAAAACCTTGCCCCTTCAAAGGACCGGCTTCAAATGTGCCGCCTTGCGTGTGAAGAAAGCATCTTTGAAGTAAGCAATCTGGAATTGAAAAGGAGGGGCCGCAGTTATACTGCAGACACCTTGCGGGAACTGAAAAAAATTGATCCGAATTCCGAACTGTATCTGATTACGGGCGAAGACATGTTCCTTACGTTGAAGAGCTGGTATGAAGCGGAAACCATTTTCAGACTGGCGGTTCTTTGCGCCGCTCCGCGCAGCAGTGACGGCCTTCAGCCTCTTTTGGACTATGCGGAAATTTTGAAACGGAACGGAGCAAGAACCTTCGTCCAAAATATTGAATATCTTCCTATTTCGTCAACGATGGTCCGCGATGCCGTTCGAAGCGGAAAAAGCATAGCAGGGCTTGTCCCGCCGAAGGTTGCGGATTATATAGCGAAAAATAAGTTGTATTTGGAGCGGAAAAATGAACAAAATCGATTATCAGGCGATTATTAAACCATTTCTCAGCCAAAAACGGTATTATCATTCCATTTGTGTTTGCGATGAAGCGGTGCGTCTCGCGAAAAAATACGAAGCAGATGAAGAAAAGGCGGCAGTTGCCGGAATTCTTCATGATATTATGAAAGATATTCCACCGGATGAACAATTGAAAATGATGATGCGCTTTGATATCATCCTGACCGATGTGGAGCGCAATGCGCAAAAACTCTGGCACGCTATGCTCGGAGCGGCTTATATCGAAAAAGAGCTGAAAATTCTCGATGCGGATATTCTGAACGCAGTGCGTTATCATACGACCGGGCGGGCCAATATGACTCAGCTTGAGAAGATTATTCTTATCGCGGATTTTATTTCCAAAGACCGTGACTACGACGGTGTTGAGGTTTTACGCCAGGCCGCCGATGTCAGCCTTGAGCATGCCATGATTGAAGGAATGACATTTACCATTAAGGATTTGGCCCAGAATTACCTGCCGATACATCCGGATACGATTGCCGCTTACAATCAGGCGGTTCTGAAAAATAAATACAGTTAAAAATGAAAGGTTGTTGAGTATGACATCACTCGAACTCTCAAAAGAAATCGTTAAAATTTTAGATGAAAAGAAAGCCCTGAACTTGAAGGTCATCGGCATTCAAGATATTTCCGTAATTGCTGACTATTTTGTTCTTACGACCGGAACAAGCAGCACACACGTTAAATCACTTGCGGACGAGGTGGAATTTAAGCTGAAGCAGTTTGGAATCAGCCCGGAGCACATTGACGGTTACCGTTCCAACACATGGATTCTTTTGGATTATGGCAATGTAATGGTTCATGTTTTTACCACAGAAGCGCGTGAATTTTACAATCTTGACCGTCTGTGGCAGGACGGTGAAACTGTCGATATTTCCAAAATTGTGAAAGAATAAGAAAAGATAATATAGGAGCGAAGCTAAGATGAAATACGATCACAGACCAATTGAGAAAAAATGGCAGGACAAGTGGGAGAAATCCGGTGTTTTTCATGCCTCCAACACCTGCGCCAAACCGAAATATTACGCTTTAATCGAGTTCCCTTATCCATCCGGACAGGGGCTCCACGTCGGTCATCCGCGCTCCTACACGGCTATCGATATTATTGCGCGCAAACGCCGTCTGCAGGGCTACAACGTCCTTTATCCAATCGGCTGGGACGCGTTCGGTCTGCCCACTGAAAACTTTGCAATCAAAAATCATGTTCATCCGGCGGAGGTAACCAAGAAAAACATTGCGCGCTTTAAACAGCAGCTTCAGTCTCTCGGCATTTCCTTTGATTGGTCGCGTGAAATTAATACCACCGATCCGGAGTATTACAAATGGACACAGTGGATTTTTCTTCAATTGTTTAAGCACGGTCTTGCCTATAAAAAGGAAATGGCTGTCAACTGGTGCACCTCCTGCAAATGCGTTTTGGCCAACGAAGAAGTGGTCAACGGTGTCTGTGAACGCTGCGGCAGTGAAGTGGTACGAAAGGTGAAGTCCCAGTGGATGCTCAAAATCACCGAATATGCCCAGCGCCTGATCGACGATCTTGACCTTGTCGACTATCCGGACCGCGTCAAATCGCAGCAAAAGAACTGGATTGGCCGTTCAACCGGTGCCGAAGTGGATTTCACAGCGACAACGGGGGATACGCTCACGGTTTATACCACAAGGCCGGACACGCTTTACGGCGCTACGTACATGGTCGTTTCTCCGGAGCATCCCATGATCGAAAAATGGGCGGACAAGCTGAATAATCTTGATGAGGTTCGCGCTTACCAAAGTGAGGCCGCCAAAAAATCCGACTTTGAACGCACTGAGGTGGCCAAAGACAAAACCGGCGTCCGCCTTGACGGAGTGGCGGCGATCAATCCGGTCAACGGAAAAGAAATTCCGATTTTTATATCTGATTATGTTCTTGTTTCCTACGGCACGGGCGCAATTATGGCTGTGCCGGCACACGACACCCGCGACTGGGAATTTGCTAAAAAATTCGACCTGCCCATTATTGAAGTAGTAAAGGGCGGAGACGTGCAGAAAGAAGCCTTCACCGACTGTGCGACCGGCATGATGGTGAACTCCGGAATCCTCGACGGGCTGACTGTGGAAGAGGCAAAGAAAACCATTACGGATTACTTAATTGAAAAAGGACTTGGGCACTCCAAAGTGAACTTCAAACTGCGTGACTGGGTGTTTTCCCGTCAGCGTTACTGGGGCGAACCAATTCCGATTGTATACTGCGAGAAGTGCGGTTATGTTCCGCTGCCCGAAAGCGAGCTTCCGCTGCGGCTGCCGAATGTCAAATCCTACGAGCCGACCGATAACGGTGAATCCCCCCTTGCGCACATGACGGAGTGGGTCACCACTGCCTGCCCGCACTGCGGCGGCAAAGCAAAACGTGAAACCGACACCATGCCGCAATGGGCCGGTTCCTCATGGTATTTTCTGCGCTACATCGACCCGCACAACAGCGAAGCGCTTGCCAGCGAAGAAGCCATGAAATACTGGATGCCGGTTGACTGGTACAACGGCGGCATGGAGCACACAACGCTCCATCTGCTTTACAGCCGCTTCTGGCATAAATTCCTTTACGATATCAACGTGGTGCCCACGCCAGAGCCGTACGCAAAGCGCACAAGCCACGGCATGATTTTGGGTGAAAACGGGGAGAAGATGAGCAAGTCCCGCGGCAATGTCGTGAATCCGGACGCAATTGTAGCCGATTACGGTGCAGACACCATGCGCCTTTACGAGATGTTCATCGGTGACTTTGAAAAGGCCGCGCCGTGGAGCTCCACCGGAATTAAGGGTTGCCGCCGCTTTATTGAGCGTTACTGGAATTTACAGAACACGCTCAGCAATGAGACAGGAATTAGAAAGAGTCTTGAAATTTCGTTTAACAAATCCATAAAAAAAGTCGGGGAAGATATTGAAGCGCTTAAATTCAATACCGCAATTGCGACACTTATGGCGCTGATGAACGATATTTCCGATGTGGGTTCTATTACAAAGGATGAATTTAAGGCGTTCACTATCCTGCTCAACCCGTTTGCACCGCATGTAACGGAAGAAATGTGGGAAGTAATGAACTTCGGAAACGGAATGGCCTGCCAGCAGGAATGGCCTGCGTATGACGAAGCAAAGTGCACAGAGGACACTGTCGAGATCGTTGTTCAGCTGAACGGCAAAGTGCGCGCGCATCTGAAGGTTGCGGTGGATATTGCAAAGGACGCGGCGATTGCTGTTGCCAAAGCTGACGAAAAGGTTGCCGCCGAACTCAGCGGTAAAACCATTGTCAAAGAAATTTATGTACCGGGCAAACTGGTCAATATCGTAGCAAAATAAAATTAAAATTTTAAATGGACTTAAAAGAGGGTGTTGCAAAACGAATTTGCGATAGCAACTTGCACAAATATATTCTTAAATAGCCAAGAAAAAGCCTGAAAAAGCGTTGTAAAACGTTTTTTCAGGCTAACTTTTTGTGCATTTTTATTATTCAGAGCTATTTTGCAACAGCCCCTTTTCATTTTACTAACATCAATACAGAGTCGTCATATCTGAACAATCAGAAATTTCACATTGTACGATGGTTACTTCTAATATTAATCATCATATTTACGTATCTGTGAAATACATAAGATTTTTGATCCGATCCATCTTAAATAACCGAGAGAATAAAATGCCTAATGTCAAAAATATCACAATCAGTTTAAATGCAGCACAAACGTCCATGTAAACGCCTTCTTCTGTTTATTATTCATCTGTAGAATATGTAATAAATAGTGAGAATCTGCATGGTGATGATAATTGGAATTCCAAGCATGAATTTCTTATGCAGTGTTTTGTGGTGAATCGCGTACATAGTCAGCAGCATGGCGAGGGAACCGCCGAGCGCCGCAATCAGGAGCAGAGTAGTTTCAGGAACGCGCCAGCGGTGCTTTCGGGCATTGTGTTTGTCCATCGCGGTAACGACGACCGCGATAAAATTAATAATAATTAGGTAACCAATCCAATATATATAATTAGGCATGTCTTATCCCTTCCTTACATCAGGCTGGCGCCGCAGTTTGGGCAGTAACGGCAGTTTGGGTCAACCGGAAGTTTGCAGTTCGGACAGGTTTTTCTGTAGGTTCCCTGTATCATATACATTTTATCCGGATTGATTTCAGCAGCAGGATCCATTTCAACGCGCCTGCCTTCCTCTTTTGCAATTTCATACACCGTACCGCAGTTTGGGCAGGAAAGAAAGTATCTTTTTCCAAAACGAAACAATGGAATAAAGAAAAGTGTGAATTGCTGAAAAGTACAGGTAAGCGCCGCCATCGCTCCGCTGCCGGAACAGCAGGAGAAATACCTGCATCTTCGCATGCCAAGATCATGTGTCCCATTGGTTATTCCAATAATGAAGAACATCATACCGCCCCCCAACTGATTCATTAAATTGTATCCTACACTATTCAAACAATTCTGTCAAATAAACTTATATCTGTTAAAACCGGAAGGAACCTGTAAAGATTCTGAGTGGAAAGTTACAATTCGGAAAGGAAGGAATTCTATGGTTATCAAGCTTTTTAACCGGCACAGCATCTTCATCTGCGCCTGTCTGCTTGTCGCGGTCATCGCCGTTTCAATGGTGATCAATATCGGACATGACCGGATCAGTTCAAAACCTGACTCAGTTTCACGGCAAGGCTCCACATCCTTATCGGCCGGTGTTTCATCGCCGTCGGCAACCACTGCCGCCGCGGCGCCGTCTTCTGACGAGATGCGCGCGGTGTGGGTTCCGTATTTGAGCCTTAATATGAGTAAGGAAGAAGATAAAAGTGAAAAAGCTTTCCAGAAAAGGTTTGATGCCATCGTTTCAGGCGCAAAAAATTGCGGGATGAATACCTTGATTGTTCATGTCCGGCCTTTCGGGGATGCGCTTTACAAGTCGTCTTATTATCCATGGAGCCATGTTATCGGCGGCACGCAGGGCGTCAATCCCGGTTATGACCCGCTCACTTACATGGTTGCTGCAACGCATAAGGCGGGTATGAAGCTCCACGCGTGGATTAATCCGCTGCGCATTCAAGTGTCGGGGACACCTTCCATTTTGGCGCAGGGCAATCTTTATAATACTTGGAAAAGCGACACTGCGAAAGCCAGCTGGGTTGTGGACAGCGGAGATGGGAAGTACTACAATCCCGCTTATCAGCAGGTGCGAAAATTAATTGCGGACGGCGCAAAAGAAATCGCGCAGAATTACGACGTCGACGGAATCCAGTTCGACGATTATTTTTATCCGACGCAGGACGGCTCATTTGATAAAAGTGCTTACAATGCCTACTGCGCGTCAGCTTCCAAAAGCGGCACGCCGCTCAGCCTGCTGGAATGGCGGCGCGGCAATGTCAACGCACTGGTTTCGCTTGTTTACAGCGAAATCAAGTCGGTTAAGCCGAATCTGCCATTTGGCATTGCTCCGCAGGGCAATGTGCAGAATGACCTGAATATGGGCGCGGACGTCAGTTCCTGGTGCAGCGCGCAGGGATATGTCGATTACATATGTCCACAATTGTACGTCAACTTTGAAAACCCGGTTCTGCCGTTTGACACTGCCGCCCAAAGCTGGCGCAAGCTTGTTATCAACACAAATGTGAAGCTGTATCTTGGGCTTGCCGTTTATAAAAGCGGCTCCGACGCGGACAGCGGCACATGGAAAAAATCAAACAATATACTGGCGCAGCAGGTCGAGGTCGGCCGGAAAAGCTCCTGTGACGGTTTTATGTTTTACTCATGGGATTATCTCAACAGCGATCAGACAAAAGAAGAAGTTCAAAATGTAATGAAAGTGCTGAATTAAATTGCAAATCGAATAACCGGAACGCCGTGCAACAATGCACGGCGTTCCGGTTATTCACATTATTCGGCAAGGCAGCAGTCACTCAGAGCCTCGGTGATGCGCGCTGAAACAATTTCTCCGCTCAGATTCCGGCCGCGGTGCATCCGTACAGGCGTGTAGTTTTCTGTATAACCTTCGTAAACGCCTTTTATATATTCGCGCTCAAACAGCACCGGTTCGGATAATCCGATTTGCTTTTTAAAAAAATCTTCCTTGGTCTGCTGTGTCGCTTCAATCATCAAATGGCTTCGCTGTTCCTTGACTGCCTGTGCCACCTGGTCGGGCGCGTCGTTTGCCTTGGTGCCGGGGCGGCGGGAATAAGCGAAAACATGTACTTTTGCAAAAGAAATTTCTTTTGCAAAAGCCAGTGATTCCTGAAATTCTTCGTCGGTCTCTCCGGGGAAGCCGACCATGATATCCGTCGTGATTGCCGCATTCAAAAACGCGGCGCGCAGATTTTTTACGATGCGCCGGTATTCTTCGGTGTTGTAATGCCTGTTCATGCGCCCCAGTGTCGCGTCAGACCCGCTTTGCAGCGACAGGTGAAACTGGGCGCAAAGCTTTTTTTGACGGCTCAGACGCGCTATGACGGCTTCGCTGAGCTGCTCGGGCTCCAGAGAACCCAAACGCACGCGTGCGACGGAATCCGGCTCGCAGGCAGCCTCCACCGCGTCGCAAAGATGCAGGCCGATATCCTGCCCGTAAGCGGACAGGTTGATTCCGGTTAAAACAATTTCTTTATAACCGTTTGCGGCTATTTCAGCAATCTCTTTTTTTAATTCTTCAATTGGTTTGGAACGAACTCTTCCGCGTGCGTAAGGGATAATGCAATAGGAGCAAAAGCGGTTGCAGCCGTCTTCAATTTTAATAAAAGCGCGGGTGCGCTCAAAAAAACTGTTTACATTCATTGCTTCGAACCCCGGCGCTTTTTCATGGGGAACAATGTCCACAATGCGCTGGCGCGAAGAAAGATGCTTCATAATGTCGGGAAGAAGCGATGCACGGTTTGAATTGCCAAGAACAATATCGGCGTCGTGCAGTTCGGCCGCGGTTTTCGGAAAAGCCTGCGGCATGCAGCCGGTCAGCACGATGACCGCGCTCGGATTCTTCCGCCTTGCGCGGTGGAGCGTCTGGCGTACCTTGTGGTCGCTCATCGCGGTGACGGTGCAGGAATTAATTAACACTACGTCGCTTTCTTCAGATGCATCACAGGCAGAAAATCCCGCAGAGACAAGCTGGGTCAGCATTGCCTGCGATTCATATTGGTTTACCTTGCATCCAAGGGTGATTACAGAAACTTTCATTTTTTCACCTTTTACAAAATTAGATATTTAAAATTACTAATTGACATAATGTATGGTTATATTTGATATTGACCAATTTCGCGTGGTGCTATATTATGTGATATGAATTTTGTAATTATGGAGGTATCTTATGTATACGACTTCTATTCTGCTTTCCAGCATTGAGGCTGTCAAAAAGTTTGTCACTCTGACCAACAGCTATACCTTTCCGATAAATTTAGCTACAGATAAATACAAAATCGACGCGAAATCAATTATGGGAGTATTCAGTTTGGACCTGTCCAAACCGGTTACAATCGAAGTTCAGGGCGACGAGGGAAGAGAATTTATCTCTCAGCTTGAACAGTTTAGACCGCAGACACAAAACTAAATAGATTTTAAGCAGTTCGGTCTTTCCGGGCTGCTTTTTTTCTATTATTACTCCGGATATTTCTGCGCGAGCGTGCTCCACTCACGGAATAGTTCTTCGTTTTTTTGGGTTAGGCTGTCTATTTTTCCGGTAATTTCCATGGCCGCTTCGTAGTCGCTGGCAACCTCCGGTTTTGCAAGTTCCGCTTTCAGTTCGCTGATTTCCGCTTCAATTTTGTCAATCTGTGCTTCACTGCGTTTTAGCTCCGCCTTTTCCTTGCGGATGGACGCTTCACGCTCTTTTTGCAGTTTGTATTCATTCGGTTTAACAGCTTCTGATCCGGCGCTTTCAATGGCCTTCAGACGGCTTTTCTCAATGTAGCTGTCATAGTTTCCTATGTATTCCTGTGCGCCGTCCCTGTCGAGATAGTAGATTCTGTCGGCAATTTTATTAATGAGATATCGGTCATGCGACACAATCAGCAGGGTACCTTCATAGCTCTGCAAAGCCGCTTCAAGCGCTTCGCAGGAATCGATGTCCAAATGGTTGGTCGGTTCGTCGAGCAAAAGAAAATTATCTCTTGACAGCATCAGCTGAAGCAGAAGGACCAGCGCCTTTTCTCCGCCGCTCAGCGCTCCGACGGATTTGAATACTTCATCTCCCTTGAATAAAAAAACGGCAAGCGCATTTCGAATTTCGGTCTGCGTCAGTTTCGGATAGGAATCCCAGATTTCGTCGATAACGGTTTTTTCCGGGTGCAGACCCGCCTGAAGTTGATCGTAATAGCCGACGTCAATTCCCGCGCCAAAGCGGAATTCTCCGGCGGTGGGGGAGTTGATGCCCAAAAAGGTCTTTAACAGAGAGGTTTTCCCGCAGCCGTTCGGTCCGATCAAAAAAATACGTTCACCCCGGTGAATTTCAAGATTTACATGCTGAAACAGCAGTTTGTCGTCAAAGCGCAAAGCGAGATCTTCTGTTGCCAGAACATCGTTTCCACCGCGCTGGCTGATTCCAAAATCAAAATGGATACTGTCTGGTTTTTCATCCGGCTTTTGCAGCGTCTTTTCAAGCCGGTCAATTACTTTCAGTTTGTTTTCAGCAGTCTTGATGTTTTTTTCCTTGTTCCACTGGCGCTGCTGGGCGACAATTCCTTCAATACGTTTAATTTCCTTCTGTGTGTTGTCAAACTTACGCTGCGCCGCAAGATTGTTTTCGTCTTTTTGAGCAAGATAAGTGCTGTAATTTCCCTTGTATAAGGTCATTCTTTGGTTTTCCATTTCAAACGTGCGGTTTGTGACCTTGTCCAGAAAATAACGGTCATGCGATATGACAAGAAAAGAACCGCTGTAGGAACGCAGGAAATCCTCAAGCCATTCTACGGATGAAATGTCAAGATGATTGGTTGGCTCGTCGAGCAGCAGCAGGTTGGCACCGCACAGCAGTATTTTTGCAAGCTGCAGCTTTCCCTTCTGCCCGCCGCTCAGGACCGCAATCGGCAGCCCCATCTGCTCGTCGTCAAAGCCCAGGCCCAGCAGCGCCGAGCGCGCCCTGCTTTTGCAGGTCAGCCCTCCCTGCGCGACAAAACGGTCATTCATCATAGCCTGCTTTTCTATCAGCAGGTCAATATTCTTTGGTTTTGCCTGCAATTGCAGGCTGATGTTTTCCAGCTCTTTTTCCATTTCCAGCAGTTCCGAAAAAACGGTCAGCACTTCGCTGTAGGCGCTGCGTTCCAAGTCCCGGCAGACATGCTGCTCCATATAGCCCAGAACGGTGGAATTGGCTTTGAAAATGTCGCCTCCGTCCGGCTGCAATTCACCTGTCAGCAGCTTCAGCAGCGTGGTTTTTCCCGAGCCGTTAATACCCACAAGTCCCACGCGGTCATTTTCCTGTATCTCAAAAGAGACGCCGCTGAAAATTACATCGGCGCCGAATGCTTTATTCAAATTGCTTGCGCTTAGCAAACCCATGTCAGTTATAACCCCTTATATGTAAAGTGCGGAGCGTAAAGGCCCCGCTCCCATATTATAATGAAATAGCGTAATTAAATCAAGCATATCATAGATGCTTCTTTAATTCATCGATATTTTTCTGCTCGTTGATGATATATTCTTCGGCTAATTTCTTCACTTCGATGTCGGCGCCGTCAAGCCGGTTAAGGTTTTTTGTAACTTCCACAATTCCCATTGTGGTTCCGTTAATCATCAGTTTGGCAATATTCGAGGGTGTCTGGTTCAGCATGGTGTTTATCTGTATGGAACTCCGCAAAATCGCTTTCTGCATCGCTTTTTCCGGTTTTGGCATTCTTCCGTCGCTTCTGAGCATTTGTTTTGCTTTTGCGGCGATGCCTTGATAATCCGATTCTTGACTTTTGATTTTTTGGCGCAGCTGCGGATTGTGAACCTTGGGAATTATCAGCTGTGTTGCCTCAAGTCCCATTTTTGTTGTTTTATAAATTTCTTCAAGAAGAGATGCATTCTCATTTTTCATTGTCATGTTCTCCTGTTTCTTTTTACAAGATTGTTTTACACCTTGGCAATAATAGAATATCCAGTTAAACTTTGATTAATCTGGACATTTTCCATTCTGCGGGATATAATTTAAAAAAGGGGTGATACTATGCGTTCCGGTATATCAACAGCCTGCCTTTATCCAATGGAGCTGGAGCAGGCTCTTCCAGCTTTAATATCGCTTGACTTCCACCTTTTTGAGGTGTTTATTAATACAATCAGTGAATTAAAACCGGAATATATCAAAGAATTAAGAAAAATGGCGGATGACAGCGGCAGCGTAATCAAGTCTGTTCATCCGTTTACCTCCGGCTTTGAAAGTTTTCTTCTTTTTTCAGATTATAAGCGCCGTTCTGACGACGGACTTGAGTTCTACAAACTGTATTTTCACGCGGCAAATCTTTTAGGTGCCCGGATACTGGTGCTTCACGGGCAGCGGCACGACAAACGCAGCAGAATCAGCGAAGATGAGTATTTTGAGCATTATGCACAGCTGTACGCGCTAGGAAAAACGTTTGGTATTACAGTGGCGCAGGAAAATGTTAATTTGTTTCGCAGCGATGAGCCCGCGTTCATCCTGAGAATGCGGAAATATCTGGGCGATAACTGTGCTTTTGTGCTTGATGTCAAACAGGCGGTGCGCGCGGGGGAAGACCCATTCAAAATGTGTGAGGCAATGGGTGAAAAGCTGGTGCATGTTCATATTAACGACAACAAACCCGGTGAAGACTGTCTTTTGCCCGGCCGCGGTACCATGGACTTTGATGCGTTTCGGCAGCAGATACAGAAATTCGGCTATGACGGCGATTTGATTATTGAGGTCTATCGGCGCAATTTTGGGGAATTGGAAGAATTGCTTTGCGCGAAGAATGTTGTGGATTGTCTGATTCATTAATATTATTTGATAAATACTTGATAATGATTGACAAAATATGTTATAATTATACAAATTATTTATAGAGGTGATCTTACGATGCGGTGCCCATATTGCGGCCATGAAGAGTCAAAAGTCATCGACTCGCGCCCGACCGATGAAGGCGAGCGGATTCGGCGGCGCAGGGAATGTTTAAAATGCGCCAAACGCTTCACAACCTACGAGGTAATTGAAACGGTGCCCATTGTTGTGATTAAAAAAGACAAATCGCGTGAAACCTTTGACCGCAACAAGCTGCTGAACGGCCTTTTGCGCGCTTGTGAAAAACGGCCTGTGTCCATTGATACCTTGGAGCGGATTGTCGATGAAATCGAAAACATGCTCCAAAACTCACTTGACCGTGAGGTCCCTTCCAGCTTAATCGGCAAGTACGCCATGGAAAAGCTAAAGGATGTCGATGAGGTAGCCTATGTTCGTTTTGCCTCTGTTTACCGGCAGTTTAAGGATATCAACACATTTATGGATGAATTAAACAGGATGATAAAAAATAAATCCTGACAGAATAAAGTATGGCGGCAGGAATTTTCCTGCCGCCATATTTTATAGGATGTTTGCGATATTGGGTAATTGGGACTCATTTAAATACTGGATCTGAGTAATGCTCCGGTCACAGTCCGCCCCGAATTGGTCGGTTCCGTCAAAATAGCAGAGCATGGGCAGCCCTGAAAGCGTTTGGTCAATTGATTCCAGCTGCGCATGCGGCATAAAGGTGCAGAGAAGCTCATGATAATTGTGCCAGTCGGTTGCAGCTTTCTCGCTTAGCTTCAGGGCGGTGTCCATGTCACCCGACGCAGCGGCGTCCCTGGCGCTTGTAATGGTTTGGGTCATTTGTTCAGTGATTTTTTTGGTTGTAACGGTTCCGAAAATGCACACCGCTATGAGCAGAACCAGTATGATCGCGGAAGCCCATACACGCTTCATTTATTCTCATCCTTCTTTATAATCGTAAAATCTCCCTTTCGGTTTGCCGTCATGATGAAAATTTGATCGGCACTGATATTTTTACCCCTCAAAACGCCTTCAAGCCAATCCTGGCTTTTATTGCATAGCTGCAGCGAGAAATCTGAGATAACCCCGTCACTGATGACGACAGTTTCAATCCCGGTGTCCGGCAGCGCCACGCCCAGCATTCCGGCGGTCGGCTGCTCTTTGTCAGGCTTTTTAATCACGCTCATTTTTCCGTTTGTCTCAATAATTGCGTATGCAACATCCTCAAAGCTAAAAACATTTTTTTGCCGAAGCTGTTCCGTAAGATCCTCCGTACTCATCCGCAGCCGGCGCATCTCTTTCTGGTCAACCTTCCCGTCGTTGATGACGATAATCGGCCTGCCGCAGATCATCTTCCGAAATTTTGTGCTTTTCAGCATCAGTGCTGAAATTACGATTTCGCACATCACGAGCACCGCGATGGGAATGACTCCGCTTACCAGAGGCTGACCGGTGTCCTGCATTGGAATTGCTGCGATATCGGAGATCAGCAGGGTCACAACAAGCTCGCTGGTTTGAAGTTCACTGATTTGTCGTTTGCCCATCAGCCTTACCGCTCCTATAATCACTATGTAGAGCAGTAGGGTCCTTATAAACGAAATTGTCATTTTTATCACCGCAGATAGTATGTTCTTCCTTCGGCTGCTTATTCATTTTCGGTTTGAAACGGAGTATAGAACCGCCCCGGCTGATTTTTAGCCGGGGCGGTAAATATCTGTATTTTAAAATGGTTTGATTTGCTGTGCGAATTTAGCAAAATTGTCGTCAGCGCAAAAGTTGTTCAGATAAACCGAACGGCAGTTTTCTCTCAGCTTCTGCTTTTCTTCCCCCGGCATTTCAATGACGGACCGAATGACTTCAGCAAGCTTGTCCGTAGAAAAGTCCGCCTCAATCAAAAAACCTGTTTCGCCGTCCCGTACGATTTCGCCGGTTCCGCCCACGTCAGTTGCGATTGCGGGAATTCCGAATGATGCGGCTTCCATAATACTGACCGGGATTCCTTCCGTACTGCTGGTATTGATAAAAACATCGATAGAATTATTTTTGTAATATTCCATCAGGTCGGCGTTCTTAACTTCTCCCTTAAAATCACATTCCATAAACTGCAGATTTTCCGCTGCGTAATTTTTCAGTTCTTCCAATCCGGCACCGCCGCCGAAATGGGTCCATTTCAACCGAAGCCCGCTTCCGCTCAGTTTGTTCAGAGATTTTGCGAGAAGATCCACACGTTTTAGCGGGACAATGTGACAGCAGCTAGCAATGTGGAAAAAATCGGCGTTGTTTGATTTTGCCGGCCCGTAGTTCCGAGTCCCTAAGTATGCGGTCTGAATTTTATTTTGGTAGTCGGGATACAAATTGATTAGGTAATCTCTTCCGTTTTGGGAACAGGGATATACCATATCAATATTTTTGAGAAGGTAATGCCGCAAAGGCAGATAGTTCATTGAATTTCTGTAAGCATAAAGATCATAGCCGTGCGCACGGCAGACGGCACGCTTTACGCTTGCCTGAAAGTATCTTTTAAGTCTTGCCGCCGCCATGGCAACGTCATAAAACCAGTAGCTGTAAAACGTCACCCCGTCGTATTGCTGAAGAGAATACTGAGAAAGGATTTTTACGGCTTCATCGTATACAGTTTCTGATTTAGCAATAAAATAGCTTAAATACAGTTTCTTTTTCAGCGAACTCTTCACGGCCAGCCGTTCGTCTTTCCCAGAATATCCCTTGTAATCCTTAAAGGGAAACTGTCTTGTCACCGCACCCGCAAGACTGCGCTTGATTTTGGAAGCGCAAATATTGTGGACGTGCACATTTTCGGGTACGCTTCTGGTCTGTACCGGATGGTCTGCGGTGCTTGTAGCGATAATAATTACCTGATCAAATGCTTTTGCAAGCTGGGGAATTTCATTCTCTATAAATTCTTCACCTTTGTCGAAAGGGAATGTTTTTGTTAAAAACACTAGGCAGTCCTTCATGGGAAAACAGCCTCCTGATCGATTAATATAATAAAGAATAGCATACAAAATGCTGCATTTCAACACAGTATTACAAAATAATCTTGTATTGGTTAACAGAAAATGGTATTATCATAAAGTATTTTTATATGTGAATGGATACTATGCTGTCGGCTGTCCTGCTTTTAACTGGTTCGGTGCAGGCGTTTCCAAAGAATGCCCGGCACAGTCAAATGATATTGTTTGCTTGCCGCAGGAGAAAATAAGGAGGTCTGATTTTGCCAAAAGTTAGTGTTATTGTACCCGTATATAACGTGGGAAAGTATTTAGCGCAGTGTGTTGAAAGTATTTTGGCGCAGACGCTGACGGATATAGAGATTTTTTTGATAAATGATGCATCTACCGATCATTCGCTCACGCTCGCCCAAACATATCAAACGGATTCGCGTGTCACAGTATGGGACAAGCCTCATGGCGGCCTGGGGGATACCCGCAATTACGGTGTTGCCCGTGCGACCGGAAAATATTTGGTTTTTGTGGATTCCGATGACTGGATTGACCCCGATATGCTTCAGAATTTATATTTGTCCGCCGAAAAGTGCGCTGCGGATATGACCGTTTACAATTTTGTACGCGAAAATATGCTCGACGATGAGCATCGCGTGTGCAGGTTGCCCGTCAGCTTCCCGGCTTTTGACAGGGAGACGCGGGAGACTTTGCTTGCGGAACTGATTGGGCCGGATTCGACGGACAGCCCATGGCGTCAGGTCGAAATGAT
Source organism: uncultured Caproiciproducens sp. (assembly GCF_963664915.1). Classification (NCBI taxonomy): domain Bacteria; kingdom Bacillati; phylum Bacillota; class Clostridia; order Eubacteriales; family Acutalibacteraceae; genus Caproiciproducens; species uncultured Caproiciproducens sp. Next base: position 2,779,817 of record NZ_OY761810.1, on the reverse strand, counting down.
CGGCTGTGCGTGGCGCAGAATGTTCCGCCGCGAATGGTTTGTTCAGAATCGTCTTTCCTTTTTTAACGAGCAGGAAATTATGCTGGAAGATTTGCCTGTTTCCATCATGGCGCATTGCCTCACGGACAAAGTGCTGTTTTTAGGCGGGTCCTATTATCATTACCGTTATAATCCCGAATCATTAAGCATCCGGTATCGTCCCCGCAAAATGGAGATGATGACCGCCTGCTTTGCTATTGTGCGTGATTTTTTACAAAAACACAACCTCTATGACCAGTACGGAGAACGTCATTTGGCCTGGCTTTTGCGCAGCGCGGCTCATTCTTCGCTTGTCAATTGTTTCAGCCCGTATCATGCGGCTGACTTTGGAACGCGGTACAAAGAGGTGCGTGGAATTCTTCGCAATCCGGCGCTCAGGCTGGCGGCACATTCCGATTACCTGAAAAACGGTACCAGGGCGGATAAAATAATTCTGCGTATCATCCGATCAAAAAATACGCCGATGGTGTATTTGTTCTACAGCCTTTATTCCAATATGCTTTTTAAAAACGCGAGGAAAAAATAATGGCAAAAAAACGTGTGCTTTTCATAAATTACAGTCTGCACAGCGGCGGCATTGAAAAAAGCCTTGTCACTGTGCTGTCGCTGTTTGATTACCAGAATTATGATGTGGACTTACAGCTTTTTGCAAACGACGGCATGTTTTTAAACCGCATTTCTCCAAAGGCAAACCTGCTGCCGCCGTTGTTTCCTGCTGAGTATAAGCTGAATATCAGGCAGGCCTTTTTTGCTTTAATTAAAAAAGGACATCCACGCATCGCGCTTTGCCGGCTGCTGGTCAGCTTTGCGGGGCTGCGGGGCACGATGGGCGAGCGTCTGGTGCGCATGTGGAATGTGGAACGGCGCTTTATTAAGCCCTCCCGAAAAGAATACGACACGGTGATTGCCTTTATGGAAGGACAGCCGATTTATTACGCTGTAACAAAGGTGAAGAGCAGGAATAAAATCGGATTTATTCACGGCGATTATACGGCGATGGGCCTGAACAAAGAGTTCGACCATGATTTTATCGGAAAGCTGAACGCACTCTGCACGGTTTCCGAGTCCTGCAAATCTGCGCTTGACAATACTTTTCCGGAATATTCGGAGAAATTTCATGTGGTTTACAATATTATTTCCTCCACTTTTATGCGTGAAATGGCTAATGAGCAGGCTGATTTCGAAGATGATTTCAGCGGAATGCGTGTGCTGTCCATTGCGCGTCTCTCACACCAAAAGGGGCTGGACATCGCAATGCCGGCAATCGCCGCCTTAAAGAAAAAAGGAATTCGTTTCAAGTGGTATATTATTGGAATCGGGCCGGAAAAAGAGAATCTCGATACGATGATTCAAGAACTCGATATCGGCGATTACGTCCGGTTTATGGGCGAGCGCTCCAATCCTTATCCTTATTTAAAGGCATGCGATATTTATTTACAGCCGTCCCGGTTCGAGGGGAAGTCCATCGCCGTCGATGAGGCAATGGTCATGTGCCGTCCCATTCTGTTGACCGATTTTTCTACCGCCTCCGATCAGATTGATTCCGGTAAAAACGGTCTGATTGTTCCGATGGACAGCGAGGGAGTTGCGGCTGGGCTGGAGGATTTGCTGCTCCATGCGGAGAAGCGCGCCTCGTTTTCGTTCGCTCTGGCACAGTGCGATTATACCAATGAAGATGAAATCAACAAACTGTACGCCTTGATCTGCGGATCATAAAATATTAAGAAAAGGCTCTTGTTTTGGAAGACCAAAACGAGAGCCTTTTCAGCATCGGTTATTAGCTGACATCTGCTTTTTCATCGGGATGTGAGATATCCCATAGCTTTTCTGCGACCGGGGCCCATTTTTCCGCCGCGTCCAAACATTTTCCGCTCAGCTCCTCAACATCTTCCGGGTGCGTCATATCCGTGGACTGTGCGCCGGATTCCTTTACCATGTTTGTCAGCCTGCCCGGATTGTCCAGCAGGGGGCAGGGCTGCAAATGGTTTTCATTAAATGGCTGATTTTTGCGGTACTGCATAAACAGCGGTGATTGATACGCCTCCAAAAGCGTTTTGTCCTTAATATTGGAGTCGGCGTAGTGAATGAACGCGCACGGTTCGATATCGCCGTTTGCGTTGACGTGCAGGTAGCAGCGGCCGCCGGCGATACATCCCTGAACATATTCGCCGTCGTTCCAAAAGTCCATGGTGAATAACGGCTTTGTTTCTCTGAATTTTCTGACTTGGTGGTACATGAATTCCCGCTGCTGTGCGGAAGCCATCAGTTCCGGAACGGCGTCGACACCGACCGGCATATAGGTAAAGAACCACGCGAACTTTGCGCCTTTTGCAATCATATCGTCAAAATATTCCTCACTGCCGATGACTTCGGTGTTTTTGCTGGTGTAGCAGCAGGAGATACCAAACGGAAGTTTTTTATTCTTCAAAATTTCCATCGCTTTTAAAACCGCCTGATATGTACCTGCTCCGCGGCGGAAATCGGTGGCTTCTTCAAAGCCCTCCACACTGATGGCGGGAACGAAATTCTTTACCCTCAGCATTTCGTCAGCAAATTTATCATCAATCAGCGTACCGTTGGTAAATGCGAGAAATTCGCAGTCATCGTGCTTTTCGCAGAGCTTTATAATATCGTCTTTGCGGACAAGCGGCTCGCCGCCGGAGTATATGTACATATAGGTGCCAAGCTTTTTGCCCTGTTCAATAATGCTGTCGAGCGTTTCAAAGCTCATGTTCATTCTGTTGCCATAATCTGCCGCCCAACAGCCTATGCAGTGCAGGTTGCACGCGGAGGTCGGATCCATCAAAATTGCCCATGGAATGTTGCAGTCGTATTTTTCTTCATTCCTGTTTTTCCTCTGGCAGCCTACAATGGAGGAATTGATAAGAAAATTTTCAAACATTTTTTTTCTGACACCGGAATCAATGTCATCATAAAGGCTCATAATTAATTTATACCAATTGTTGTTCGGATCCTTCAGCGCGTCCTCAATTAGACTGTAAGCTGTGTGATAATAATCTTCTTTGTCAAATCTGCGTACCCAGTTTAAAACTTTTGGTACATTTTCCTCCGGATTGTTGTCTAAATAGCTCAATACTTTTTTGAGGCCGTAGGACTCCAGTTTTTCATTAACAGTTCCCATCACGTATTGCTCCCTTTCATAATTAAGCTTCATGTACGCCATTTAATAATATGTTAACATCATCCGGATAAGTTGTATCTATACAAAACGGAGGCGCAGTCAAAATATCATACATAACAGGTAAAGTGTCATGTAACACAGGGCGCCGGGTTCCGGCTGAATGTAATTGACTTTGACATTGCTTTATTGTATCATCAAAAGAGTTCCTAAATTATGGATACGGAGGTTTGGTTGTGCAGTTAAAAAATATGCTCGAGGGATTAAAATATACCTGTTCCGGTAATACGGATGTTGAAATAACCGATATTATTTATGATTCACGCAAGGTGGTCAAGAATTGTGTTTTTGTTTGTCTTTGCGGGTTCACTGTTGACAGCCATGATTTTGCCCAGCAGGCAGCGGACGCCGGTGCGGCTGCCATTGTGGCACAGCAGGCGGTGACGGTTCAGAATGCCGCCGTTGTCATGGTCGAAAACACGCGCTATGCCATGGCGGTTTTGTCGGCGGCCTATTTCGGGAATCCCGCCGACCAGATTCGTGTGGTAGGAATTACCGGCACGAAAGGAAAAACCACGGTATCCTATATGATTCGCTCCATCCTTGAAGCCGGAGGAATCAAAACCGGCATCATCGGCACCATCGGCACTGTGATCGGCGAGGAAGTAATTCAGACAAACAATACCACGCCTGAATCGTACGATGTGCAGCGCTATTTGCGTATGATGGCGGACAGCGGCTGCAAGGCCGCCGTGATTGAGGCTTCCTCTATCGGGCTGAAGGATCACCGCGTATCGGGGTTTACTTTTGATATTGGCTTGTTTACCAACTTTTCACCCGACCATATCGGCGGCAGTGAGCATAAAACGCTGGAAGAATACATGCAGTGCAAAAACATGCTGTTCAAACAGTGCAGAACAGGCATTATTAACATTGACGACGAAAATTACAAAGGGATTATTGCAGGCCACACCAGTACAATAGAGACCTATGGTTTCAGCAAAGACGCCGGACTGCGCGCAGACAATGAAAAACTCATTTCACGTCCCGGTTATCTTGGCGTTCATTTTGACCTGTGCGGTCTGCTGGATCTTGGCGTAGATGTGGATATCCCCGGAAGATTCAGCGTTTACAATGCGCTTGCGGCGGCTGCCGTATGCCGGCATTTTGACGTAACGCCGCGGGATATTGCCGACGGACTGAACACGGTCAAGGTCAAAGGAAGAGTGGAGCCTGTGAAGGTTCCCAAAAATTACACCCTCCTGATTGATTACGCGCATAACGCTTTAAGTATGGAAAATATTCTGGAAACCCTGCGGGAATACCAGCCGCACCGTTTAATTTGCTTATTTGGTGCCGGGGGCAACCGTGCTCGTTCGCGCCGCTATGAAATGGGCGAAGTCAGCGGAAATCTCGCGGACCTTTCGGTTGTTACGGCGGATAATTCCCGCTATGAGGATGTTATGGATATTATTGAAGACATCAAGGTCGGCATGGCAAAGACAAACGGAAAATATGTTGTGATACCCGACCGCAAAGAAGCGATTAAATACTGTATGGAAAATGCCGAGGATGGCGATATTGTCGTGCTGGCGGGCAAGGGCCATGAGGATTATCAGGAAATTCAAGGCGTAAAATACCATCTTGATGAACGCGAAGTCATAGCGGACATACTCAATCAAACAATATAAGGTGATGCAAATGAGAATGACAGTTGGAGAGATCGCGGCGGCCTGCGGCGGAAAACTGCTCTGCGGCGATCCAAACACAATGGTAACGGCGGTCAGTACGGACAGCCGCAAAATAGAATCCGGTACGCTCTTTGTCCCAATTATCGGGGAGAAAACAGATGCACATTCCTTCATCGGCGCTACTTTTGCGGCCGGAGCCGCCGCTGCGCTCACGCAGGAACACGATGGGGTAAACGACACCCATGCGTGGATTCGCGTACAGAATACGGAACAGGCGCTGCAGAGAATTGCAGCGGTTTATCGGAAGAGATTTCACATTAAGTTTATCGGAATCACCGGAAGCGTTGGCAAAACCACCACGAAAGAGATGGTTGCGCTTGCACTTTCAGGCTCGTTCAATGTGATGAAAACAGAGGGGAACTTCAACAGCCAGATCGGCCTCCCGCTGACGATGTTCAACATTACCGACAACCATCAGGCTGCGGTTATCGAGATGGGAATGAGCAATTTCGGTGAAATGAGCCGTCTTGCGCAGATTGCCGCACCGGATTATGCCGTTGTGACCAATATCGGCATTTCCCACATTGAGCAGCTTAAAACGCAGCAGAACATTTTGAATGAAAAACTGCACATTATGGACTGCTTTCATAAGGATTCCGTCCTGTTTCTGAATGGTGACGACGCGCTGCTTGCAGGTCTGCGCGGAAAAACAGGAATAAAGATCATTTGGTTCGGCACCGCTTCATGGTGTGATTTCCGGGCCAAAAACATCAGGACGACAGCGGCGTCAACACAATTTACGCTGATTGCGCAGAATGAGTCGTTCGAAGTGGAACTTCCGGTTTTGGGACTGCACAATGTAACCAATGCAATGGCTGGTCTTGCTGTTGCAAAAACACTTGGAGTTCCGCTTGACAAAGCAATTGCAAAGCTTTCAGGTTACCGGCCGCTTGCCATGCGCCAGCAAATCCATCGTGTAAATGAGGTCACCGTGATTGACGACTCCTATAATGCGAGTCCCGATGCGATCAGGAGCAGCGTGGATGTTCTTTGCGGCTTTCACACGGGCAAGCGCGTTGCGGTGCTTGCCGATATGCTGGAACTGGGCGACTTTTCCCGGCAGGCGCATTTTGACGTGGGCGCTTACGCCGCCAGCGCCGGAGTGGATATAGTGATTACGGTTGGCGAACGGGCAAAGGAAATCGCCGGCGGAGTGCGCTCCGTCAATCCCGATGCCGTCTGCTATTCCTATGAAAAGAATGACGAGGCAATTGCAAAACTGAAATCCCTTCTGACCGGGGGCGATGCGGTGCTCATCAAAGGTTCCCGCGGAATGAAGACCGACCAGATTGTCAAGGCTCTTCTTTAAAAGATGTTGTCCTTAAAAATAATATATGCTGCGGCGGATTTTTTTAGTCCGCCGCTTCTTTTTGCTTGCTATTCGGTGCTGCGATAATTATTTTACAAATTTATCATGAAAAGTCTCTTCTGAATTGTGAATTTTTTTATAATTCTGCCATTTCACTGTTGCGTTCTTGAAAATCTTATGCTAAAATGTAACTAATTTGTAATATCTGTAACGAATATGTATTATTTTTACAATCAGGAAGTTAAAAGATAAATGGAAATGCAGCAGGAGGAAAGAATGAAAAAAGGGTTCGTGTTTATTTTAGCATTCATCGCCGCCACAGTTTCTTTCACAATGCTTTCAGCGGGTGTCTCTCCGGCTGCGAGTGCAGCGAGTGCCAAAACGGGAGTCGGCCTTTCGGAACATGTCCTGAAGGCGTATGACGAGGGATGGAAATACCGTTCCGGCGGTTACGGTCAGCTTGTGGGCGGCATTCGCGGCACTGATTGCTCCGGCCTGATTAAGTCATATCTTTGGTGGACAGGCAGTTCAAGCGACCCCAGACCCAGCCTCGTTTCTGTAGCGGGCAGTTCCGGGGCAATGCTTGATTCTGCGAGCTCAAAGGGCAAAATAAACTATTCCGATTCCTCTTCGCTGCCGCGAATCCACGGGCTGATTTTATATCAACCCGGTCACGTCGGTGTTTACGTTGGCAATAATATGGCAGTGGACAACCGTGAAACCGGTGCCAATATCAAATATGAAAAGGTTTTTGGCCGCACTACGCCGAAGTGGACCATGTGGCTCAAGCTGCCGCAGATTACTTATCCGACCAATGGCTTTGTCACGTTAGACGGTGATAAATATTACTATGAAAACGGACAGTATGTTATTAACACAACAAAAACGATTTCTGGTGTTACATATACTTTTGGAGCATCGGGCACTGTTTCCTCTTCCTCCGGCGAGGCGATACAGACAGCGGCCAATTCTTCCAATACAGGCTCATATCTTACATTACAGGTCGATTCCAAAGGCGGTGACGTGGAAAAGCTTCAGCAGCGGCTGAAGGATCTTGGGTACTATTATGAGAGCGTAAACAACTATTACGATTACTGCGTTTCCGACGCCGTTTCCGCGTATCAGAGCGCAGCAGGAATCAAATCCACCGGTATTGCGGACGCAGCGACACAAACAAGACTGTATGCCTCCAATGCCGTTAAAAATCCAAAGCCGGGCACCATTTCGCCCGGTATGCATTCCTCACTTGTTTTAACACTGCAGAAAAGGCTGATTACCTTGGGATATATGACCGAAGATCCAACTGCTTATTACGGCGATGCGACAAAACAGGGCGTTTTGGCTTACCAAAAAGCAGCAGGTGCCGCTCAGACCGGAATTTTGGATAGTGCGGCCCTGACAGTGCTCTATTCGGATGCTGCAGTGAAGGCGTCCGCTCAGACTGTTACCTCAGCAGGCGGCAAAAGCCTTTCTTCAGCCGGAACAACGGGAAGCAGACCCGAAATGGTCGTTTTCAGCAATATGATTCCCACCGTTCATGCTGCGGCAATAGGTGAAAACGCGCAGGAGAAATCTGTTTCAAATGACAGTGCCGCCTTTAGTGTTGTACTTTTATCTACGTTTTTGTCCAGTGTGCTGATGACGCTGAAAAGGATCAAAGGATTAAGAAAAAGGATGTCGGCTGTTATTATAAAAGAGAATATTATAAATCATTGAGCTTAGAATGAACAGCTGTTTGATATAAAATCCCCACAGATTTTCTGTGGGGATTTTTTTTATAATTTTGATTTTTATTTTGTTGTGCGAAAAACAGAGCATTTCAGAGTAAAACAGAGGAAAATTAATAAAATTCATATGTAAATTAAAAAATCAATAGAAAATTGTAGAAATATTGAAAAAAATCTTGACAAATCGTGCTCAGACTACTATATTTGATATGTTGCGTTTGCATCTAATTACATATTCGGCGACGCTTCACTGCCGCAGTCAGCAATGACCGCGAAAAATCCTTTGCGGAGGGCAGTGGCTACGGCGTGGCTGGGATTGCGTTTAACCGCTTGGCTTAACGTAACTATTTTACCGCAAAGGGGATGCACATATTTGGAGAATACATCAATCATTTCATTGAAGGACATCGCAGTATCATTTGACGGGGAAATTGTGCTGAAGGACTTTAACCTCAGCATAAGAGATGGTGAATTTGTCACCCTGCTCGGGCCTTCCGGCTGTGGAAAAACTACAACCCTTAGGATTATCGGCGGCTTTGTCAAACCGGACACAGGCGATGTTTTTTTCAATGGCAAAAAAATCAACGATCTTCCGCCGCATAAAAGGGAGGTCAACACCATTTTCCAGAAATACGCCCTGTTTCCGCATCTTAACGTCTATGACAATGTCGCGTTTGGGATGAGGGTGCACGGCAAGAATGAAAGTCAGATTAAAACCGCAGTGAAGGAAATGCTCAACCTTGTAAACCTGAACGGATTTGCGCACAGGAATGTCAATCTGCTTTCGGGCGGTCAGCAGCAGCGCGTTGCAATAGCGAGGGCGCTTGCGAATGAACCGAAAGTCCTGCTCCTTGACGAACCTTTGGGTGCGCTCGATTTAAAACTGCGAAAGGATATGCAGGTCGAACTTAAAAAGATACAGCAGCAAACCGGCATTACTTTTGTTTTTGTCACCCATGACCAGGAGGAAGCGCTTTCTATGTCCGATACCGTCGTGGTTATGGACAAGGGAGCAATCCAGCAAATCGGTACGCCGCAGGATATTTATAATGAACCGAAAAATGCTTTTGTCGCTGATTTTATCGGCGAAAGCAATATCCTTGACGGTGTCATGCGTGAGGATTATCTCGCGGAATTCGCGGGCCATCCTTTCAAATGCGTCGATAAGGGATTCAAGAAGGACGAACCGGTGGATGTTGTTATCCGGCCGGAGGATATTGATGTGGTTGAGCCGGATGCAAGCCATATTTCCGGTAATGTCACCAGTGTGAACTTTAAGGGCGTGCATTACGAGATTATCGTAGATGTAAGGGGCTTTAAATGGATGATTCAGTCGACGGACTATCAGGAGGTCGGCAAGAAAATCGGTCTTGTGCTTCAGCCGGATGATATCCACATTATGCATAAATCCGAGTATTCCGGCATGTTCGGAGATTACAGCACGTTCAGCGATGAAATGGATGAGGACAGCCAGCCTCAGCCCGACAGCGGGGAGGTCGAGAATTAAGAATGAAAGCGAAATCAGCCGCGACTCCCTATGTTGTCTGGATGTCCATCTTTATTATTGTTCCTATGATTCTGGTCGTTATTTTTGCATTCACCGATAAAAACGGTGCTTTTACTTTAAAAAATATTACCGGAGTAGGGCAGTATTCCAATGTGTTTTTACGTTCAATCTGGCTTGGCGCCCTTGCCACCGTTATTTCTCTGGTGCTGGGGTATCCGCTGGCCTATATCATATCCCACATCAACGTACGCAGACAAGGCATGATGATCATGCTTGTCATGCTGCCCATGTGGATGAACTTTCTGCTCAGAACTTATGCGTGGATGACACTGCTGGAGGACAACGGTATCATCAACAATCTGCTTGCCGCCTTGGGAATGGGCAAACTGCACTTAATCAACACCCAGGGAGCGGTTGTGCTCGGTATGGTTTACAACTACATCCCGTACATGATTCTTCCGCTTTACTCCGTTTTGACCAAAATTGATATAAACGTCGTCGAAGCGGCTCAGGACCTTGGCGCGAACAATGTAAAAGTATTTTCAAAGGTGATTTTTCCGCTGAGCATGCCGGGGGTCATCTCCGGCATCACGATGGTATTTGTGCCTGCTGTCAGCACGTTCATTATTTCTAAAATGCTCGGCGGCGGTGCCAATCTGATGATTGGCGACTTAATTGATATGCAGTTTTTGGGAAGCGCGTACAACCCCAATCTCGGCTCGGCAATTTCGCTGGTGCTTATGGTGCTGATTCTCATTTGCATGGGGATTATGAACCAGTTTGACGACGGTGAAAGCAACGGGGGAGGGATTATGATATGAAAGCAATTTCAAGAATTTATACCTTCCTGCTTTTTTTGTTCTTATACGCGCCGATCTTTGTACTGATTGTTTTTTCATTCAATAATTCCACCACGATGAGCCGTTCGGTTTGGTCCGGTTTTTCATTTAAATGGTATGCACAGCTTATTCAGGATGGAATGCTTCTGAACGCGCTGAAGAACACATTGATTATAGCGGTGATTGCAGCCGTTGTCTCAACTGTGCTCGGGACTGCCGCCGCAATCGGCATCAACGGCATGAACAAATGGAAGAAGCGCATGGTCATGAATGTGACCAATCTGCCCATGGTTAATCCGGAAATTGTCACCGGTGTTTCGCTGATGCTGCTTTTCGTGTTTGTTGCCAAAAGTCTGGGCAACGTGTCGCTCGGCATGTTCTCACTGATTATAGCGCATATCACATTCTGTCTGCCGTACGTAATTTTATCGGTGATGCCGAAACTTCGCCAAATGGATTCCCATTTATACGAGGCGGCACAGGATCTTGGATGCAGCCCGATCTTCGCTTTTTTTAAGGTCGTTCTGCCCGAAATTATGCCGGGCATTGTCACTGGCATGATTATGGCCTTTACCCTTTCCATAGATGACTTTGTCATCAGTTATTTTACAAGCGGAACTACACAAACGCTTCCAATTTTTATTTATTCCATGACGAGGAAGAGAATCAGCCCTGAAATCAACGCTCTTTCTACGCTTCTGTTTGGCACAATTATAGTTCTTCTTCTGATTGTCAATCTCCGTCAGTCAAAAGATAAAAAGACGGAAGAAAACCTGATGGAGGAGGCGTAAAATATTGAAAAAAATAATTGTAGCTCTGGCAGCTGTTATTCTGCTGGCTGCCGGTTCCTGTCCGTCGGCCTTGGCTTCTTCGGAGGTATCCGAACAGCCCGCAGCGGCAAAAACAGGAGTAACCATCAACGTTTACAACTGGGGCGAATACATCTCAAACGGTGTTGACGACACCCTTGACGTCAACAAGGAATTTACCAAAAGAACGGGCATTAATGTGAACTACACCACGTTCGACACCAACGAATCCCTTTATTCAAAGCTTGCGAACGGCGGGGCGAACTACGACATTATCATTCCGTCTGATTACATGATTTCCAAATTGATTGAAGAAGGGATGATTGAAAAGCTTGATTTTAAAAACATTCCGAATTTTCAGTATATCGACAATCAGTTCCGCAATCCGCAGTATGATAAAACAAATGCCTATTCCGTGCCATACACGTGGGGTGTAGTCGGTATTTTTTACAATAAAAAATATGTGAAAGAAACGGTCGATAGCTTTCAAATACTTTGGAATAAAAAATATTCCGGAAAAATTCTGATGTTTGACAATCCCCGCGATTCTTTCGGCATTGCGCAAAAAATTCTTGGCTATTCCTACAACAGTACAAACGTGGAAGAGTGGGAAAACGCAGCCAAGCTTTTAAAGGAGCAAAAGCCGCTTGTTCAGGCCTATGTAATGGACCAGATATTTGATAAAATGTCCAGCGGGGACGCTTGGCTTGCGCCTTATTACGCTGGAGACGCAGCTACCTTGGTTGAAGATAATCCGGATATCGGTTTTGCTATTCCGACTAAGGAAGGGACAAACTTCTTTGTGGATGCAATCTGCATCCCGACCGGCGCTCAGCATAAAAAAGAAGCCGAAGCATATATCAATTTTCTCTGCGATCCCGAAATTGCCGCCGCAAATGTAGATTACATCGGGTATTCCACACCGGAAACAGCCGCCAAGAAACTGCTCCCGGAGGAAACCGTTAACAATCCCATTTTTTATCCGGATGAGACTATTTTAAAACGGTCGGAGACCTTTGTGAATCTTCCCGAGGATACCAATATGATGCAGGATACCCTGTGGGCGGAAGTGAAAATGGGCGGTCCCGGTCAAACAGCGACACTGGTCGCTGTGCTCTGTGGTTTTCTCGTGCTCTATATTGTGATTGTTGTTTATAAAAAAGTGAAAGCAAAACGTGAATTGCAATAAAAATAAAATTTTCAAAATTAAAAAAATGAATCAAAAAAACCGCAGCTATAAATGCCGCGGTTTTTTTGCGATTTCATCCCAATTTAAGCAAATGCAGCCAATTCCCACCGAAAACAGCGGGGCTGGAGAAAATTATTCCAGTTTATTCCAATAATAAAGAGAATTGTCATAATATTTTCACCGTCTCGTGGCAGATTAATAGTGCGGCGCAAGGAGGTGAAAATTTGAAAAAATTTCTAAAAGGATTAACCGCATTCGCGGCTGTGCTGACACTCTTATATGTTGTCAGTATCGGCATGGCTGATTATTTCACACCCGATTCCTATAAAATTACTGCCGGAAGCAGTCTGCAATGGGGTTCTGATGCAATCACGGCGGTGGCTGAAAATGGCGCCGATATTTCCACCGGCGTGGGTTCAACACCAAATAAAAGCTATAAAGCAAAATTGATGCTCTATCACGTGATTCCGATTAAAACAGTCAATATAAATGTCGTTAAAGAAACTTTGCTTGTTCCATGCGGCACGCCGTTTGGAATTAAGCTGTTTACAGATGGTGTTGTTGTAGTCGGTGTTGCGGATATCAAAACTTCGTCCGGGACAATTAATCCCGCAGCCGTAGCCGGATTAAAAGTCGGCGATATTATTACGGCGGTCGATGGCAAAAAAGTCAACACAAATGCGGAAATTATCAACGCCGCTTCCGGTAGCGAAGGAAAAAGCCTCGTATTTAACGTTAACCGGGAAGGCGAAAGCTTTACAACAGCCGTGCAGCCTGTAAAATCCGAGGTTGACTCCGTCTACAGGGTCGGTGTATGGCTGCGCGACAACACCGCGGGAATCGGTACGCTTACCTTTTATAATCCCGTCACAAAATGTTTCGCTGGTTTGGGGCATGGTGTCTGCGACACGGACACCAATGAATTGATGCCGCTGTTGAGCGGAGATATCGTTCCGGTGACAATCAGCGGAATTACGAAAGGCGAAAAAGGGAGTCCCGGTGAGCTTCGCGGATATTTTACAACCGACACCGCAATGGGTACGCTTGATGCCAATGTATCCGCGGGTGTTTACGGGACTCTGAATACAGCCCCAAAAGGTGATGCGTTGGAAGTGGCTATGAAACAGGAAGTGAAAACCGGTCCCGTTAATATTCTTTCCACAATCGACGGCGGAAGACCTCAATATTTTACCGCAGAAATCGAAAAAATTGATTATCGTGAAAATTTACAAAGTAAAAACATGGTTTTGCATATTACTGATAAAAAATTGCTCAACTCTACAGGAGGAATCGTTCAGGGAATGAGCGGAAGCCCGATTATCCAAAATGGAAAAATTATCGGTGCGGTCACGCATGTTTTTGTCAATGATCCGACACGAGGATATGGCATTTTCGCTGAAAATATGCTATCGGTCTCACAAAGTATTAGCTCTGATGACAAATTAAAAGCTTCCTAATGCGGTGCGACACATTTATAATTCCCCTTTATAGCAAAAAATATTTTTACAACCTATTGCCATTTTTTCCAACATATGGTAATATAACGTTAAATTAAATCTATTAGGGGGACTCAAAATGGAAAAGCGTATTAAACTTCTCATAGCAAATGACAGTGCAGAATTTAACCGTGATTACGGTCGAATTTTTGAACAATCAGGCATGGAAATAATCTATACGCAAAAAGATGGCATGAAACTGCTCGAAAAAATCGAAACTGTCCATCCTGATGTTGTACTTGCTGATTTGTTTATGCCCCGTTTAGACGGTATAGGCGTGATGAAGGCGACTCAGGCAAAAGGATCGGGAGTCGAACCGATGTTTGTAATTATTTCCAATTTTACCAGTCCTGCTTTAGAGCGTGAAGTGATGATGTCGGGTGCGGCTTATTTCGCGATTTATCCATTCAATGCCGCTGATTTATCCGACAGAATTATTCAGCTATGTTCTTTTTCCGGATTGACTCAAAAGATTCCAGCCAGACAGCAGGCGCCGGCTGCGGCAGAACCCTCGCTTGAAATTCAGGTGACTGAAATACTCCATCAAATAGGAGTTCCTGCTCATATTAAAGGTTATCATTATCTGAGGGATTCAATTATAATGGCAATTGAGACACCTGATATTATTAATGCCGTGACAAAACAGCTTTACCCTAATGTGGCAAAACAATATGATACAACGGCTTCACGTGTGGAACGGGCAATCCGTCATGCAATAGAGGTTGCGTGGGATCGCGGCGATGTTGACATTCTCAATTCCTATTTTGGCTACACAATTCACAATACGCGTGGAAAACCAACCAATTCCGAGTTTATTGCTATGATCAGCGATAGACTCAGACTCCACATGAAGAGCGCAAGTTAAAATTTTGCAATAAGCTCCTTTACTTTATTGTGTATGAATTTTATTCTGCCTTTGAAGTAAAGGAGCATTTTTTTATTTTCTATAATAAAAAAGGTGGATCAATTCGATCCACCACCACGATAATCTATGATATTTGTAAAATCGATAGCCAAATCATCCGGTTCTCCCGCCAACAGATCAGCTTGAACTTCTTTGGGAAGTTTTCCCTGCTGCGTAATCTTGTCTTGGCTATCACTGGTGTTTATAGATCCTTGTTTATTTGGTTGGTCAGGAATAAAATCCACTCCTTTACATTGGTATGTTTAGTATATCTCCAAAAATATGATAAATTCATAAAGTGATTAAAAATTCGATTAGAAGAAAAAGAAGGGGCTGTTGCAAAATGAATTTGTGATAGCAAATTGCACAAATATATTCTTAAATAGCCAAGAAAAAGCCTGAAAAAGCGTTGTAAAACGTTCTTTCAGGCTAACTTTTTGTATATTTTTATTATTCAGAGCTATTTTGCAACAGCCCCCATGTTGATTTAATAAGCTTCCAAACGGCGCTGCCTACGCAAATCACGCCGCTTTTCTCCTGCTTCCCATTCCATTTTTTCCTGAAAAGTTTCGCAGATCAGCCTTGGAACTGGGATCGGTTTTTCATTATCGTCAAGTGCCACCAAGACAAGATAGGCCGTGTTCACAAGCCTTCTCTGCCCCAATAAATCCTCCGAAAAGCTGTCGACGCGTACTTCCATGGAGGAAGTGCCGACGTAGGTTATTTTACCGTGCAGAACAACCAGATTCGTAGCGTAAACAGGGTTTTTAAATTGGAGAGTGTCAATTTCCGCCGTGGTGACATTATTATTGGAGTGTCTGCGGGCCACGACGCCTGCGACAATGTCAATCCAGGAGGCGAGCTGACCGCCGAAAACACGTCCCTGACCATTCAAATGGTTTTCAAAAACAAATTGAATCTGTTCAGTTTCAGAATCCGACACTTTTTTTGCCGGTAACTCGCTCATATCATCACCAACTCCTTATTTTTATTCATATAATTAATATATACTAAGACTAATCGAAATACAATAGATGCATTGCCGCTTCCAAATGTTAACATAATTTTAATTTTCTATTTATGACAGGATTGTAATTGCGCCGCGGAGAATAAAATATTATAATAATAAACATTCGATCGAAAAAAGAAAGGGACGACTTATATGGGAATGAAATCTCGCTGCTGTGCAATTGTTGTTGCCGCCGGAAATTCCACTCGCATGGCATTCGGTTTTTCGAAGCAGTTTGTTCCTCTTTGCGGCGTACCGGCCATTGCGCGCACACTTTCAGCCTTTGATGCCGCCGAACTGATTCAATGTACTGTCGTGGTCAGTCGGCGTGAAGATATCGATTTGGTCAAAGATTGTATTCAAAAATTTAAAATTGAAAAAGTAATTTCTATTGTCGAAGGAGGAATTACCCGGCAGCAGTCTGTTGCTGCCGGTGTTTCAGCGGTACCGGAAAATATCGCATATTTCGCCGTCCATGACGGTGCGAGGGCGCTGATTACGCCAGAAGAAATAGACGCTTCTGTAGAAGATGCCTTTCAATGCGGTGCGTCGGCGCTTGCGGTTCCCGTTAAGGATACAATAAAAGTAATCGGGAAAAATAATTATGTGGTTTCCACTCCGGAGCGTTCCACCCTTTGGGCTGTTCAGACACCGCAGGTTTTTGAACGGCGGCTCTATCAGAAGGCAATGGAACAGGCTCTTGTGAATGGCGGAGACTATACGGATGACTGTCAGCTTGTTGAACACATAGGGGTTAAGGTGCATTTGTGCATGGGAACATATACGAATATGAAACTTACAACGATTGAAGATGTCGGAATTGCAGAAGCAATTTTGAAAAGCAGGGGGATCAAATGATAAGAATAGGTCACGGCTATGACGTTCACCGTTTGGTGGAGGGCAGAAAGCTGATTATAGGCGGTGTTGAAATTCCGTATGAAAAGGGCCTTCTGGGTCATTCCGACGCCGATGTGCTTGCGCATGCAATCGCCGATTCGCTTTTAGGCGCCGCCGCTCTTGGCGATATCGGAACATTTTTTCCGGATACGGACCCGACTTATGAGAATGCGGACAGCCTTAAACTCCTTTCACAGGTCTGCACATTTCTTGCGAAAAAAAATTATCGCATCGGGAATATTGACGCAACGGTCATTGCGCAGGCTCCGAAGTTGAGATCATATATTAAAACAATGAGGGAAAAATTGGCCGAGGCCTGCGCGATACAGTTGGAACAAATCAGCGTG